>JAGWXY010000064.1 GCA_018969605.1 Verrucomicrobiota bacterium
CGAATCATTTTAACCACTGATTTCGCAGATTTACTGATTATCGAGGAGCGCATTTTTTGTGATTTTTCTTTATCTGTGCAATCTGTGTAATCTGTGGTCAAAGCCCTCTTTGTTTGCATTTCAACTTCCGAATTCGGGTTAAAAGTTAGGGGTTGTGGGTTATTGGGGGAAGATGAAGAAGCCGCTTCTTCAAAAGGGGAGCGCCGGCGTCCCGCCGGCCGTGTCCTGCATCCTGCAGGACACCGCACCCGGTAGGGCGATGCGGCCTCGCAGCGCCGACTCATCGCCGCAGGCGCCAAAGCGGGCAAGATGCACGCGTTCCCTTGGAGAAGCTGCTTTTTCATTGACCTCACACTCACCAACGGACTTTTCGGAGAAAAGTCCCTGCCTTAAGAAGCGACTTCTTCCTCTCCCCAATATCCAATCTCCATTATCTCTTCCCATTCGTGCTCATTCGCGTTTCCATCATCATTCTGAAAGTATCGGCGCCGCGGGCCGCGTCGCCCTACCGGGGAATTGAAGAAGCACTTCTTCAATCTCTTCCACTTCAATGTTCGATGTTCAATGTTGGATGTTCGATGTTCGATGTCCCCCAATAACATCTAACAAATAACCTCTAACTCTCTCCCCTCAAACCAGCTGCGTCTCGACCAGCAATCGATACATCCCGGGCTGCGCGACCATTTCATCGTGCGTGCCGCTTTCGACGATGCGGCCTTGATTGAACACCAGGATCCTGTCCGCGTGTCTCACGGTGGAAAGACGATGCGCGATGACGATGCTGGTGCGGCCTTGCATCAATCGCTCGAGCGCTTCGTTCACCAATCGTTCGCTTTCGCTGTCGAGTGCGGATGTGGCTTCATCCAAAAGCAGGATTCGCGGGTTCGCTAAAATCGCACGCGCGATGGCGATGCGCTGACGCTGTCCTCCTGAAAGTTTCACGCCGCGCGGACCCACCATGGTTTCCATGCCTTCGGGCAGACGCTCGATAAACTCAGTCGCATTCGCCAATCGGCAGGCCTCATGAATCTCATCCTCGCTCGCACCACTTTTTCCATAGCCGACATTTTCGCGGATCGTGCCACCAAACAACAAAACCTCCTGCGGCACGATTGCCATCTGCGAGCGGATCGCGCGCAGCGAAATTTCTCCCGCCTCACGGCCATCAAAAAGAATCCTGCCAGCCGCGGGTTCACCGAATCCAAGGATCAGCGAAAGCACCGTTGATTTCCCTGCGCCGGATGGTCCGACGAGGGCGACTCGCTGACCCGGCTGCACGGCAAACGAAAGATCATCGAGCACGCGAGCCTCCGGCCTCGAAGGATAGCGGAATGAAACTTGCTCGAATTCCACCGCGCCACGCAACACCGCTTGATCATCGCCATCCGCACGCTCGGGCTTGGCATCGAGCAACTCCCTCAATCGTTCGGTCGCGCCCGAGGTCTGCTGGAACTGCGAAACAATTTCAGGAAACGATCCGAGTGATGCGCCCACGAAGATCGAAAACAAAATGAACGACGCAAAATTCGTCCAAGTGATCTGCTCGGTCGCCAGCATCCGCGCACCCTGCCAGATCACCATCGAGATCGTGCCGAACAAGGCAAAGATGATGAATGCCAAAAACGCCGCACGGCTTCGCGCACCACGCGAGGCAACATGGAAAAACCTTTCGAGCGCCGAGCCGTAGCGCCGCGATTCGAAGTCTTCATTCGCAAATGCCTTCACATCCGCCATGCCCTGCACGGTCTCCTCAATCACCGTCCCAGCCTCGGCCAGTGAGTCTTGAGCGGACTTGGAATACGCCCGCACTTTCCTGCCGAAAAACGCCACCGCCAACACCACCACCGGCACGCTCGAAAGCATGATCAACGAAAGTTTCCACGATGAGATGAAAATAAAAATCAAGCCACCGACAAGGATCACGCTCTGCCTCACCGCTTGCGGCACGGTGTTGAGCAGCGTGTCACGCACTACCCCGAGGTCGGCCGAAATCCGGTTGCTCAAGGCCCCCGCGCGCTGCTCGTGAAAGTACGACATCGGCAAGCGCAGCAGATGCCGATAAAGATCCGATCGCAGATTGTTCAGCGCCGATTCGCCCGAGCGGATGAATCCCTGCACGCGAAAAAATGCCACCACCGCCTGCAAACCGAGCACCGCCAACAACTCAAGCACGATGCGGTTCGAACGCTCAAGGATCAGCGCCGGATCGACCGAACGCCTCAAGGCATCCGACGGATTCCCCACCAGCTCCTTGAGAAAATACGGAAATGCCAGCGACAGCAGCGCCGTGAACAACAAGGCCAAGAGAGATGGCAAAAACACCGCCTTTTCCCGCATCAGGTAGCCAAGAATCCATCGGTTCGACGAGATCGATGGCTTGCGGGGGGAGTCGGACATGGCCGAGTGTGGGACGATCAACGGACTCGCGTCAATGACTCAACACCCGCCGCCGCGCGGCACTCTAACGCTTGCGACGCAGCGCCAACGTAATCACGCCAAAACTACCTAACAGCATCGACGACGGCTCGGGCACCAGCGTGCCGGTCAGCGCGGTGATTTCTGAACGATAGGCATACACATCGGTGTACAGCGTGTAGTCACCAAAACCGGCGGGGTTCGACAGCGCGTCAGCATCGGGACCATCCGCAGTCGCATAAGCCACACCACCCAATCGCCATTCACCATTGCGCAAAATGAATGCTCCCCCACCAGAGTCACCCAGCGCGGCCTGACCATCAATGCCTGTGCCAAACCCCGGCGCATCAAAATCCGTAATGAGATATTTCGCGCCTCCCGCATCGGTGTGGGTAAATTCCATGTGATTAAAGCCCCAACGCATCGGCACCGCATCACTTGTGCCCGGCGTGCCCCATGAGTAGGGCGCGGTCGTATCCTCAGAACCGGTCCCAGCACCCAAACGCATGCCCCTGCCCGCCATGATCATCAGCGATCCCACGCTCGGAGCGGAATCGGAAATCTTCACCGTTGGCAGCGATGGAATGGGATTGCCTCCATTGACAGAAAATTTGTACAAAATTAGATCGGTATTCACGCCCGACGACACAATGCGCGTACCGTTCACATTCGAATTCGCTGGCTGCGGATCAATGAAAGAATAGGAGTGCCCGCCGATTGTGATGCCGGTCGTCTCGGTGATGTGTTCGGCACTCAGCACCCAACCTTCCATCGTCGTCGCGTTGTAACCCAGGTAAATTCCACTGGCATCGGAATAACGCAGCATGTTTCCCCAGTAGGGAAATGCCGGCAGCGACGAGCTCGCTAACACCGATTGCAGTCCAGCCTCACTGGCGTTGTTGATTCCATTGCCGTTTATCCCTCCGACAATGACCGCCGATGCCGATCCGGCCATGGCCAACGAGGAAATCAAGAGCACCCGTGAAGGGCCAAGCACACCTGATAGATGCATAAAACCACAAAACCACATTACCGGAGCATGTCAAGAAAAGGACCAGACTCGAAGCTTGAAGATTACTTCCGCACCGAACATTCCCCAGCCAACTTGAATGTTAAAAGCGGGCGTAGACGCCGGAGCTTCAAACCATAAAGTTGCTCCCTATTTCGCAACCAAAGAGGGCTCACATGCTGAATACATGAAACTTGAAACTCCCCCACCCTTTACCGAAGGGCCATATTTTTGTCGTGCATTCCGGACTATGATGTAAGACTGCTTCCAGCCCGCTGATGTCCGAAACTGCCCAGGAAGACACCCTGCTCCTTGTGGATCCCGATCTCGATTTCCTTGATTGGGCCACGAAGCATTTGTTTGCGAAGAACCTCAAAATCCTGCGCTGCGACAATGCCGCCAATGCGGTGAAGGTGGTCGAAAAAACCCCCGTCGGCGTGGTGGTTGCCGCCATGGAGCTCGAGCCCTTCGACGGCATGGAGTTGCTCGGCCGCATTCTGCAGCACAGCCCGAACACGATGGTCATTCTCACGGCGGGCTTTCCCAGCACCGGCCAAATCATCGAGGCCACCCAACGCGGCGCACACGATGTGCTGCGTAAGGAATCGCTCGCCTTCGAACTTCGCACGGTCGTCGAGTCCGCCCTGCAAATGCGCGAGGAACGCCGCAGCGCGGGCAAGCCGGCGGCGGAACTTCCCAAGAACGACGGCCGCGTGAAAATGATCGGCATTTCGCGCGCGCTTCAAGGGGTCTTCAAAATGGTTGGCCGCGTCGCACGATCCGATGCGCCCGTTCTCATCGCCGGCGAAAGCGGCACGGGCAAGGAGCTGGTCGCAAAAGCCGTGCACGAATACAGCCCGCGCCACCACAAGGAGATGATCACCATCAACTGCGGTGCCATTCCGGAAAACCTTCTCGAGAGCGAACTCTTCGGTCACGAAAAAGGTTCGTTCACCGGTGCGATCGCACGCCGTGCCGGACGCTTCGAGCAAGCGGATGGCGGCACACTTTTCCTCGACGAAATCGGCGACATGCCGCTCAGCATTCAAGTGAAACTGCTGCGCGTCCTGCAGGACGGATCCTTTTCGCGCGTTGGCTCAAACGAAAACCTCACCACCGATGTGCGCATCATCGCAGCGACGCACAAGAACCTCGCCGAGGAAGTCGCCGCCGGCCGCTTCCGCGAGGACCTTTATTACCGCCTCAATGTCGTCGAGATCCGCATCCCCGCACTGCGCGAACGCATCGAAGACATCCCGCTGCTGGCGGAATTTTTCCTCCAACGCATCACCCGCAAGAACGGCATGGCACGCATCCGCCTCACCGCCGAAGCAGTGAACCTCCTGCAGTCCCACACTTGGCCGGGAAATGTGCGCGAACTCGAAAACACGATCGCCCGTGCCTGCGCACTCGCGACTTCAAACATCCTCCTGCCAGCCGACATCCCGCTCGCATCGATCCCCGGCAAATCCCCCGCCCAGCTCACCGACGCGATCGATCAATTGATCAATCTCGCCCCGACCGACGACGAACTCCTCGCATGGGCGAACCGAGAAATCGCCGGCCGCATGGTTGAGCGCGCGGATGGCGACCTCAAAAAAGCCGCTCTCTCACTGCACCTTTCGGTCGCCGGCCTCCGCGACATTCTCAAAAATTGACAAGCTCAAGGCTTTTCAAATCGATGCTTTTTCCGGTCATCCGGACTGGCCACACCCGCGAACTGATGCAAGGATACGCGCGACGAAATGCATCTAAGGTCGATTCTGCCACTCATGCTCGTGCTTGCCTGCGCCCCCGCCCGCGGTCAGGGCGCGGAGGACGAGTTGCGCAAGGGCGATGAGTCGCTCGCCGCAGGGCTTTGGGAAATTGCCGCATTTCACTACGACCGCAGCCTGCAAGGCGCCAAGCTCGAGCCCGAGCAAAACGCCCGCGCGGCCATCGGCTTGGCGGAGGCATGGATTCGCGCCGGAAAATCCGCCGAGGCGCTCGACTTGCTCGAGCAATCGATCGCACGCAAGCACCCGGAACAACCGTTTTGGAAAGGTCAGGCCCTCGCCGCCTCCGGCCGCATCGCCGATGCGATCGCCCAACTCACCCCGCTATTGGAAAAGCTCGATGCCCCGCACCGTTTTGAGACGGCGGCAAGCCTCGCCAACCTTCAACTCGCGATCGGCCAAAGCGATGTCGCAATCGCCACACTTGCGGGACTGGAAAATTCCATCGACCCAGCGCAAGCGCCCGACCTCCTGCTGCGCGAAGTGGAAATTCTGATCGATGCGAAAAAAATTGCCGATGCGCGCAAGCGACTCACCTCCGTCGAATCGTTTCCCGAAAAATTCCAAGCAAGGGCCAAACTTCTCAACGCCCACCTCACGCTCGCCGAAAACCAACACTCGGTCGCAGCCGGGCTTTTTAAGACACTCATCGATCAACCGCAAGGCCTCAAGCTTCGCCAGTTTCACTCGGCCGCTGTTGGGCTTGCCGACGCATTGAACGGCTCCGATGGTCCCGCCGCGTCATTGGCATTCATGATTTCGTTCATCGGCGAACACCCGGACTCGCCGCAACTCGCAGCATTCTTCCAACGCATCCAAAACATGCTGCCGGAAAAACCTCTCGCGGATGATCCGATTCTCGTCCAGCTCGCGCAATGGATCAGCGACGATGACATCACACCCACCGGCCTCGTCCCCACCGATGTGGCGAGCTGCGCCGCCGCATGGCCATCCGCAAAACCGCGCGAGGAAATTGTCGCCTATTCGATCTTCACGCGCGCGCTCGCACTCGATCGCAATGGATCGACAGCGGCACTCGCTGAATCTCGCCGACTCACCAACCGCCTGCGCGCAGAGTTTTCCGATCACCCGCTCGCCAACCGCGCTTTGCTGATGATCGCCAAACGCGACCTCGCCGCCGGCGCATACGACAAGGCCGCTCACACACTCACGATCCTTCGCGAAAATTCGAACCTTTCGCAAGAGCGTGGCGAAGCAGCTTTCCTCGAAGCGATGGAGGCTTACAAAAAAGGCGAAACCGGCCCCGCCGCCAAACTTTTCGAACAAGCCGCCAAGGACTTCGAAAACGAAAACTCCAACAACGCGCGTTTCAACTCGCTCGTCGCGCTGACGATGAACGAAAAGCAAGGCGCCTCGTCGCTCACCACCATCGCCAACATCAAGGACCCGGCACTCGCCGATGACATCAATCTCGAACGCGCAATGGCCGCAAAGCCATCGCCGGAAAAAACCCAAGCCCTCGCGGAATTCATTTCACAAAACCCACAACACCCGCGCGCCAACGAAGCCCGCATCGCCGCCGCCCACGCCGCACTCGACCAATCACCGCCCGATCTCACCCGCGCGCAAAACTCGCTCGATGAACTCGCCAAGCAAGCCGACACCCCGCAAGCGGTTTCGCCCGCGCAGCTCGCGTTGTTGAAACTTCGCATCTCTTCCGCGGCACGCGACCTGCCCGCAGTGATCGCCAACGCCAACGCCTTGCTCACCGAATTTCCCGCCGATCCGGTGGCGGGCGACGCGGCGCTGTTGCTCGGCCGCGCGCACTTCGAATCCCGCAGCTACAACGATGCACGACTCGTGCTCGAGAAACTCGCCGCCACCAGCGCCGACCCCTCGCGCGCCCAAGCGGCATGGCTGCTCGCCGCGCAATCGGCCGCACTCGTGCAGACCCCGCAATCACGCCAGGAAGCATTGATCCTTTTCAAAAAAGCCAGCGAATCGGACTCACCACTCGCGTCGGTCGCGCGACTCGAAATGGCCCGACTCATGATCGACATGAATCACGCCGAAGAGGCGGTCAACCTGCTTCGCCCGTGGTTTTCATCATTGCCGAAAAACGATCCGATTTACCAAACCTGCGGCTTGTTGCTCGGCGATGCGCTGCAAGCATTGAGCCTCACCCGCCCCGATGCTCTCGCCGACGCTCTTGGTATTTACGACCTGCTGCTTGCCAGTACCACAAAACAATCACCGCAGTTCAACCGCCTCCAATACCTGCGCGGGCGCATTCTCGAACAAGTTCCCGACAAACCGGACAGCCCCGGCCAAAACGAACAGGAAGCCTTGCGCGCCTACTACTCGGTGCTCGAAACCAGCGAAACTCCCGCCGAATGGAACTACTTCGAGCTTTGCGGATTCCGCGCGCTCACGCTTTGCGAAAAAGCCCAACGCTGGCCAGCCGCCATCGCCTGCGCCGGCAAAATCGCTTCTTTCAACGGCCCGCGCGCCGATGAAGCCAAACAACGCGCCGAACAAATCCGCCTCAAAAATATGATTTGGGAAGACTGATCCCAAACCACTCCCAGCCAACACCCGACGATCATGCCCAACCTACTCATCACAGGACAATCCGGCCGCATGGGCCAAGCACTCATGCAAGCCGCCGCCGCCGATCCCGACTCGACTGTCACCGCCACCCACGATGTCGGGCAAGACCTCGACGCCGCAGTTCAAAAGGCCGATTGCATCATCGACTTCACCGTCCACTCGTTCACAGCGCAAGTCGTCGAAGCAGCCTTGAAGCATGGCACACGACTCGTCATCGGCACGACCGGCCACAGCGATGAGGAACGCGAAATGATCCGCAAGGCCGCCGAAAAACTTCCGATCGTTTTCGCATCGAACTACTCGGTCGGCGTCAACACGCTGTTCTGGCTCACCCGCCACGCCGCGCGCATCCTCACCCAAGACCGCTTCGACATCGAAGTGACCGAAATGCACCACCGTCACAAGATCGACTCACCCTCCGGCACCGCACGCACGCTGCTCGAAATTCTCAACGAGGAAACCGGCACTTCCTACAAGGACGATGTCACCCACGGCCGCTTCGGCAACATCGGTCCGCGCCCAAAGCGCGAAATCGGCATGCACACGCTGCGCGGCGGCGATGTGGTTGGCGACCACACGGTGATGTTTGCCGCCGATGGCGAACGCGTCGAACTCACCCACAAGGCATCCTCACGCCTCACTTTCGCCGCCGGTGCCGTGCGCGCTGCCAAATGGCTCGAATCGCAACCTGCCGGACTCTACGACATGCAGGATGTGCTCGGCCTAAAATGATCCATCCATCAATTCAATACCACTCCTCCATGCGCCTCATTTCCGTTTTGTTCACCCTGCTCGCGATTGCCGCCTGCAAACCGCGCGATACCTCTCAGGCGAAGCCAAATGACAACCCGCCACCAAGCGCACAAGTCGCAGCGGAGCAAAAACCCGTCACCGCAAAGACGGATGTGAAATCATCGCTGCTGCGCATCAACTCGACGCAGCAGTCATGGAATGTCTGGCAGCCATGGGAAAAATCCCCGCCGCGCAAACGCCGCGCCCTCGCCGCCGTGGTCGGCCCGCAACAGGTCCTCACCACCGCCGAGCTGGTGACCGATGCGACCTACCTCGAATTTGAATCCTGCGATGGCACGAAGTTCTCACCGGCCAAGGTGATCGCAGCCGACTACGAGGCAAACCTCGCACTGCTCGGCCCCGCATCCGACACCGCCGGTGCCGAACTTTTTGCCACGCTCACGCCATTCGAAATCTCGAAGCCCGCCACCATCGGCACCCCACTCTCAATCGTTCAAATCGAGGAAAACGGCGTCGCACTCGAAACGACTGGCTCGCTGCAAAGCGTCGACCTCATTTCAAACTTCCTGCAAGGCAACAACTTCCTCACCTACCGCGTGAAGGCCTCGATGCAGGATGCCGCTGGCAGCTACTCACTCCCGGTCCTGCGCGATGGCAAACTCGCCGGCGTGCTCTTCAGCTACAACGCCAAGGACCAACTCTGCGATGTCGCCTCCACCGACATCATCACCCGTTTCCTGCAAGAAGCGGCCGATGGAAATTACACCGGATTTCCCAGCCTCGGGATCTCGATCGCCCGTACCGAAGACCCCTCGTTCCGCCAATGGCTCAAGCTGCCCGACAACGCCGGCGGCATCTACATCCAGACGGTTCGCAAAAAAATGGCCGCCGATCTCGCAGGCGTGAAAAAGGGCGATGTCTTGCTCGCAGTTGATGGCTCGCCGATGGACCGCCGCGGCTACTATGATCACCCGACTTACGGCAAACTGCTCTGGGGCCATCTAATTCGTGGCACGAAATCCGTCGGCGACACGGTGACGCTATCGATCCTGCGCGACGGCAAGCCCGTGGAAATCAAGGCCGTGCTCAGCCGCGAACCGGATGAAAGCAAACTCATTCCCAATCACCTCTTCGACAAGGCACCCAACTTCCTCGTGAAAGGCGGGCTTCTATTTCAAGAACTTTCACGCCCGCTGCTCGAAGGCTTCGGCGATGACTGGAAAACCCGCGCCCCGCTCAACCTGCTCGACGCGTTGGAAAACCCGGAAAAATACGAGGAATCGATGGATCGCGTCGTGCTCCTCACCGGCGTGATCCCCACCCCGGCGACGGTCGGATACGAATCGCTGCGCAACCTCATCGTCACCAAGGTTAACGGGAAACCGATCAAAAACCTCCAAGGCCTCATCGCCGCATTCGACGACAACGCGCCCGCGATTCACTCAATCACATTCGATGAAGAAAATCTCACCATCAACCTCGATGAAGAAATGTCTTCGGCAGTCGACTCGCAACTGCTCAAGCGCGGACTCAACCGCCTTTCGCGCGCGGAGTAAATCGATCAGCGCGCCGCAATGAGCATCAGTGAATCGCGCCGTCGCGAATCACCAGCGTGCGATCACCCAGTTCGGCCAGCGATGCATCGTGCGTCACCACCACCAGCGTCATCGCATGCTCATTGGCGAGTTCGAGCAACATCGACATGACCTGCGCGCTGTTGGCCGAGTCCAAATTTCCTGTTGGCTCGTCGGCAAACAAAACCTTCGGCTCGTTCACAATCGCCCGTGCGATTGCGACCCGCTGCTGCTCGCCGCCCGAAAGCTCGGCCGGAAGGTGGTCCTTGCGATGACCAAGCCCGACCCGATCCAGCGCTTTGATCGCCGCCTCAGTGGAATCAAGCCCGGCGATCGCACCCGGCACCGCGACATTTTCCAGCGCGGTCAACTCGGGCAAGAGATGAAAGTTTTGAAACACATAACCGATCTCCCGATTGCGAAAACGCGCCTGTTCCTGCCGACCCAGCGCGTAGAGGTCGACACCATCAATCCTCACCATGCCACGCTCCGGACGCTCGAGTCCCGCCAGCGTGTAAAGCAAAGTCGTCTTGCCCGCACCACTCGGTCCGCACAAAAACACCCGCTCGCCACGACGAATCCGCAGATCAACACCATGCAGCACCTCGATCGTCTTGTTGCCGATCCGGTAGCCGCGATGCAGGTCGACCGTTTCAATCATCGTCTCGCTCACGCCCCGAATCTGCCCCCCCACCGCCCCCAAGGCAAGCCCTGGCAAGCGGACTTTGAAATTCGATTTTGTAAACGAGCGATACGGGATGCGCATGCCATCGCCAGCTCATCTACCGCATGCACTTTTCGCAAAGTTTGGCGACCACACTTGAATTTCATGCGGATTGCTGATGCAATGACGACTTGGCAACCGATGGGCAAACCATGCAAGCGCCGCCGCAAAAATCGGCACGCCAAGCATCTCGCTTGCGCAACAATCTGCGCTATTGCATCTGGGAAGGAATCCTAGCGGCACCGATCACATTTCTTTCGGCACCGGGAAATTTGGTCATCACCGTGCTATTGACTCAGTACTTCAAACTCAGCGGTCTCCAGCTTGGCATGGTCGTCTCACTGCAAGCGGCATGCAATGCCATGCAGGTGTTCTTGCTCCCTTGGCTCAATCATCGCTACTCGCCAAAGCAGCTGACACTTTTCGGCACATGGGCTCAATGGGGTGCGTTCCTGGGACTGGCAATCATGGTGCGCGCATTGCCGCGAAACGATTCTCCGTGGATTTTCCCTATGCTGCTTTCACTCTTTCTCGTCCTTGCCGCAACGCAGACATTGGTTGGAATTTCATGGACTTCGTGGGTGCGCGAATTCACGCCGGAACGCATCCGCGGGAAATATTTCGGCCGCCGCAATGCGATCTTTCAGAGCTTCACCGTCTGTTACCTGCTCGTGGCAGGCCCATGGCTTGAATGGTCGGGCAAGGGCGACAGCTCAAGCATGCGCGACGGATTGATCGCACTCATCGGCCTTTCGATGCTGTTTCGCATGGGCTCAATCCGAATGCAGCAATTGACTTGCTCGCCACAGGATCTGTCCACGGGACCCACGAAACCCAAAAGCACTCCCTTGCAGGAATGGCGTATGCAATTGAAAGAGGTTTTCGAAAGACGAAACCTGGTTGCCTATTTCATCTTCGGCGCATGCTTCGGTTTTTTCGGCAACCTGATGGGGCCATTCTACAATGTGTACATGCTCGATGTGCTTGGCATGTCGGCCATGCAGGTGACGACAGCCATCGTGTTGGCATCCATCACCGGCGCCCTGTCGATGACCCGATGGGGGCGCATGATTGATCGCTACGGCAACCGGCCGGTGATGATTTTCTGTCTGCTGGTCTGGATGGCCAACGGCTATGGCTGGCTTTTCACCTCACCGGGCCACTTGTGGGTTCTTTATTTGATTTGGACCATCGCCGGTGTGTTTGCGGCAGGCTTCATGCAAGGCCTCTTCGGGTTGCTATTGAAGATCATCCCGCCGGAAAGCAAGACCGTGGCCATCAGCGTCAACACGGCGATCACCGCCTTGCCGGCAGCCATCGCCCCAATCATCGGCGGTGCCTTGCTCGACGCATGCGTGAACCAAGGCTGGAGCAAACTCACGGTCTATCATTGCGGCAGCGCGATCCACAGCACGCTGCTCATCCTCACCGTCCTCTTGATTCTGCCCATACATGAACCAAAGTCACAACGCTTTGCCCAATTGGTCGGAGCAATGATCCCATATCGCCAGGCCGCATCGGTTCTCGGACTGAACTTTCTCACCAACCACGTTTTCTATCGGAAAAAATAGGGACCCTTGGCGTGGTTAGCGATCTCATCGATGCTCTTCACATCGATGCCCTCCCCGTATCTACCGATCAAATTGTCACATTTCACTCTCCGAGAAGCCATACGTTCCTATTTTTAGCCGTTAAATGTCTTTGCGGTTGCATCGGTCAGCCCACTTTGGTGGAATCTACCCCGATGGCCACTCCCACCAATGTTCTCTCCAGCGGAATCGAAATAACCGGCTCCGTCCGCTTTGCCAATGACATGATCGTCGATGGCAAGATCGAAGGCGAAATCACCTCCGACAAGGGTCGGGTCACGATTGGCGAAAACGCCATCATCAAGGGCGACATCTCAGCCGGTGAAGTCAAGGTCTACGGCAAGATCGAAGGCAAAATCACTTCGCAACGCTGCGAGCTCAAGGACAAGTCGAAGATCAATGGCGACATCAAGTCGAAGGTCTTCACCATGGAAGAAGGTGCCCAGCTTTCCGGCCGCACCGAGATCGGCGGATGATCGATCGCTGCTTGTTTCAAAATCTCACCGCCCTTCCCAGCGCTCTTGCGCGTGTTCGCACGAGCGCGGCTCGAGGTGGGAAATGACCCTGCCATCGGGGCGCAGCAGATCCGAGACCATTGCCTCCAGACGCGTTGCTTGATCATGCGCCTCGCCAACGCTGAGGTGATCATCAAACACGAGATGAAACTCCACCCAATGCGTACGGCCCGAATGACGGTGTCGGAAGTTGTGGTACGACAATCCCATCGACGCCACCTCGCGATCGAGCAACTCACGCACGCGGCTCTCGACCAACGGATCAGCCTCGTCGAGCAATCCACCCAGGCTCTCACGGATGAGCCGTATCCCCACGCGCAGGATGTTGCACGCGACCAAAATCGCCACCACCGGATCCCACCACACCCATGCGGTGGCATGATACAAACCGAGCCCGATCAGCACCGCGACGCTCGACCACACATCGGTGAGCACATGCATGCCGTTCGC
>JAGWXY010000143.1 GCA_018969605.1 Verrucomicrobiota bacterium
GCGACCTGCATGTTGGGCAGGTAATTGAGCGAGTCGAAGATGCGAAAGATGTCCATGCCCGAATCCGCCGCATGCTTGACGAAACCGGCGACGACATTGTCCGGGTAATTTGAATAGCCGACCGCGTTGGATCCGCGGAAGAGCATCTGGAAACAGATGTTCGGTATTTTTTCGCGCAAGCGGCGCAGGCGCTCCCACGGGCACTCGCTAAGGAAACGCATTGCCGTGTCGAAGGTCGCGCCACCCCACATTTCCAGTGAGAAAAGTTGCGGCACGCGGTGGGCGATCGCCTCGGCGACGCGCAGCATGTCGTAGGACCGCATGCGGGTGGCGATGAGCGATTGGTGGGCATCGCGCAGTGTCGTGTCGGTGATAAGCAAGCGTTTCTCGGCAAGGATCCACTGCGCAAATTTTTCGGGGCCAAGCTCGAGCAGCAAATCGCGGCTGCCCTTCGGCACGACCGCGTGATGCTCGATCACAAGCGAGTCGGGCACATTCGCCTTGGGCAGTGCCGCGGCTGGCTTCCAACCCTTGGCGGTGGCATTGCCGTTGATGGTGATGTCGGAAAGGTACGACAGCGTGCGTGTCGCGCGATCGCGGCGCGGGCGGAAACGGAACAGCTCGGTCTTGGTGTCGATGAGCTTGGTGTGGGCCTGACCACTGCGGAAAGTTTCATCCGCAATGACATTTTCCAAAAACGGAATGTTGGTCTTCACGCCGCGAATGCGGAACTCGCGCAGCGCGCGATCCATGCGCTGGCAGGCCATCGGGAAATCGCGGCCCATCGCAGTGACCTTTACCAGCATCGAATCGTAGAATGGCGTGACCACCGAGCCGGCGTCGCCCGAAGCAGCATCGAGGCGGATGCCAAAACCGGCGGCCGAGCGGTAATTGAGAATGCGGCCGTAATCGGGAGCGAAATTTTTCTCGGGATCCTCGGTGGTGACGCGGCATTGGATCGCAAAGCCATTGCACGGGATTTCATCCTGCGGTGGGATGGCGACTTCAGCGCCGAAGAGCGACTCGCCGCCGGCGATGAGAATTTGCGAACGCACAAGGTCGATGCCGGTGACGCATTCGGTGACGGTATGCTCGACCTGGATGCGCGGGTTCATCTCGATGAAGAACCAGTCGTTTTTGTCCATGTCGTAGAGGAACTCGACGGTGCCCGCGTTGTTGTAGCCGATGCCTTTGGCGAGATTCACCGCAGCGTCGCAAAGCTCCTTGCGCACCTTCGGATCGAGGTTCATCGCCGGCGCGACCTCGACAACTTTTTGATATCGGCGCTGCACCGAGCAATCGCGCTCGTAGAGGTGCACGACATTGCCATGCTTGTCGCCAAGGATCTGGACCTCGATGTGCTTGGCACGGGATATGTAGCGCTCGAGGAACACTGCCGGATTTCCAAACGCATTGAGCGCCTCGTTTTGCGCTTCACTCAGAAGCGCGGGCAAAAGCGAGGCCTTTTCCACCACCCGCATGCCACGGCCACCGCCACCGAAAGCCGCTTTGATGATCAGCGGAAAGCCGATTTCATGCGCCGCCTTGAGAGCATCATCGGGGTCAGTGATCGGCTCCTCGGTGCCGGGCAGCGTCGGTACCTTGTAGCGATGTGCCAGCGTCCGCGCCGCAGTCTTGTCGCCCATGTTTTCCAACAACTCCGGCGACGGCCCGATGAAGGTGATGCCCTCGCGCGCGCAAGCTCTCGCAAAATGCGCGTTTTCCGAAAGGAACCCGTAGCCCGGGTGAATCATCGTCACGCCTTTCTGCTTAGCCAAGGCGACGATGCCCTCGACGTCGAGGTAAGCGCCAACAGGACCCTTCGACGAATCGAGCTGATACGCCTCGTCGGCCTTGAAGCGGTGAATCGAAAAGCGGTCCTCTTCGGCAAAGATCGAGACCGTGCGCAGACCAAGTTCGTTGGCAGCGCGGAAAATGCGGATCGCGATTTCTCCGCGGTTGGCGGCCATCAGCTTTCCAGGGCGGGTTGATGAAACGGGCATGACGGGAGTGTTTAAGCCCCAATCGCCCGGCAGTGAAGTGAAATCCTGCACAAAGAGGGGCGCCGCATTGGCGTAAATGACGGAGAGGGCGGGCCACACGGACGCGCGTTGCTGTTTTCAT
>JAGWXY010000065.1 GCA_018969605.1 Verrucomicrobiota bacterium
CCTGGCGATGGAGTCCTCATCGAATCCAAGGATTTGTTCGTCGATGAATCCGCGCTCACCGGCGAGAGCTATCCCTCTGAAAAAAATACCGGCAGCGTGCCGGAAAATGCCAAGCAAAGCGAAAGAACCAACGCGATCTTTGAAGGCACCCATGTCGTGAGCGGCACCGCCCGTGCCTTGATCATGACCACCGGCACCCAAACAGAGCTCGGCCGTATTTCCGAGCGACTTCGCTTGCGTGCGCCGGAAACCGAATTTGAGCGTGGCCTGCGACGCTTCGGTGAATTGTTGATCCGCGTGACACTGGTTTTCGTGATCATGATTTTTGCGATCAATGTCTTCTTTCACCGTCCGGTGCTGGAGTCATTCATGTTCGCGCTCGCACTGGCCGTGGGCATGACGCCCGAGCTCTTGCCCGCCATCGTGAGCATCACACTTGCACGCGGCGCCAAACGCATGGCCGAAGAACATGTGATCGTGCGAAAACTTTCGGCGATCGAAAATTTCGGTAGCATGAGCGTGCTTTGTTCCGACAAGACGGGAACGCTCACCGAGGGGCGCGTCAAACTCCACGCCGCCATGGATGCCGATGGCCGCCAAAGCGCAATCGTCCGACTTCACGCGGTGCTCAACGCCACCTTTGAAAGCGGCTTCACCAACCCGATCGACGAAGCACTGCGATCGGATGCCGAAGTCAAAACCGAGGGCTACACCAAGTTCGATGAAGTGCCCTACGACTTCATCCGCAAGCGGCTCAGCGTGGTGGTTGCGAATGAGGCAAACGCAAGCCACCTGATGATCACTAAGGGTGCCTTTGCCAATGTCATGGCCACCTGCACCAAGGTGGCCACCGACAAAGGCGAAATACCCCTCGCCAACATGCGCGAGAAATTGCAGCGGCAATTTCACGATTACAGCGTCGCAGGCCATCGCGTACTTGGCATCGCAACGCGCGATGTCTCGGGCGATCCGGTCATCGACAAGGACGACGAACGCGACATGACTTTCGAAGGCTTTCTGCTCTTCGAGGATCCGCCCAAGCCGGATGCCATGACCGCCATCCATGACCTGCGGAAATTGGGCGTGAGCTTCAAGCTGATCACCGGCGACAACCAACTCGTCGCCCGTTATTTGAGCCAAAGTGTTGGCATCAAAAATCCGAATCTGCTGACCGGTTTCGAGCTGCGGGAGTTGAGCGATGCGGCATTGGTCCAGCGGGTTGGCGACATCGACATTTTTGCCGAGACCGAACCGAACCAGAAAGAACGCATTCTCATCGCTCTGCGGAAATCGGGCGAAGTGGTGGGATTTCTCGGCGATGGCATCAATGACGCCTCAGCCTTGCACGCCGCCGATGTGGGGATCTCGGTTGATAGCGCCGTCGATGTCGCAAAGGAAGCCGCCGACATCATCCTGATGCGTCACGACCTCGGCGTACTTGCCCGCGGCGTGCGCAACGGCCGCATCACATTCGCCAACACGCTCAAGTACATCTACATCACCACCAGCGCAAACTTCGGCAACATGTTCAGCATGGCAGGCGCATCGTTTTTCATGCCATTCCTCCCCCTGCTCCCGAAACAAATCCTGCTCAACAATTTCCTCTCCGACCTGCCCGCCCTCACCATCGCCACCGATAGCGTCGACCCCGAGCAAGTGAGCCTGCCACGCCGCCTCGACCATCACTTCATCCGCCGATTCATGATCGCCTTCGGCCTCGTCAGTTCAGTCTTCGACTACCTCACCTTCGGCGCACTGCTGATCGTTTTTCGAGCCACCGAAGCTCAATTCCAAACCGGTTGGTTCATCGAGTCGCTCATGACCGAGCTGTTCATCGTGATGGTGATCCGCACCCACCGCCCGTTTTTCCGCAGCAAGCCCGGCCGCATCCTCGCAATCGCCACGCTCTTGGTCGCCGCCACCACGATCACCCTCCCCTACACCGCGCTCGGCAAAATTTTCGGCCTCGTGCCCCTGCCATGGCACATCATGCTCACCTTGATCGGCATCACCACACTTTACCTGCTGGCGAGCGAGTTGGTGAAACGCCTGATCTTTGCCCAGTTGTCGCGCGCCCAACTTCCGCGTCAACCTGTCACCGCGAGAACATCGGATTTTTTGCCAAAGAAATGACGCGAGGCAATGAACCCGGGCAACATTGGCAGCCAGAATGTCAGCCCTCGAAACAGCATCGTTGCCGACAAGCCCAGCATCAGCGGCAAGCCAATGCTCTTGAGCGACATCACCGCCGCCGCCTCAAAAGTTCCAAGACCACCGGGCATGATCGCAATCGTTCGGAACATCGTCGAGATCATGAGACTTACAAAAACCCCCTCAATCGGAGCGACCACACCCAGCGCGCGCACCACCACCCAGAATGTCGCGGCATCCAACATGAAAGTCATCACATGGCAGGCAAACACCTTGCGATACACACCCATGTCCGGCACCGATCCGACATGCGAGCGGATCATTGAATCCAGCAAGCACGCGATTTTTCGATGAAACCGAAGTTTCGTTTTCAGCCAAATCATCTGGCGCACAGGAAGTACCTTTACAAACCATGCCACCCCGAGCGCGATCAGGGCAAAAATAAAAATGGTGGCATTCACCCAAAATACGAAATACCCGTGGTAGAGTGCAAGCACCAGCGCCATCATCATGCAAAACGCATATGCAAGGTAGTACATCGCGAAGTTTACGAGCGTCACCGACCAGACAACCGACTGCGACATCCCCGCACGCACAAAGGCATTGGAAATCATGGCTTCGCCACTGATTCCGCCCGATGGAAGTGTCTGGTTCACAAACAACATCGCCAGACTCAATTCACTCGCCCTAAGCATGCCCAGGCGATGCCCATTGAAATGCACCACTACCCGCCACCCGATGCCTTGGGTCACGTAGGTGCCCGCCTGCAAAACCAGCGCCAAGAACAACCAGTAGGGCTCGCTTTTTTCAATCAGCCTAAGGAATTCCTTTTCCTCGGAAAGGTGCGTCACCACAAACACCAAAGCCACGCAAGCTGCCGCTCCGAAGAGCCAAACCAACCAGCGCGCGGGTTTGCTTGGTCCGCCTCCGCCGGCATCTGAACAGCTCGTATCGATAGTTTCCGACATGCGCATCATGCCAAAAATCTGGCATTCACATGAAGCATGGACTTCGACATGCCACTAGACGATTCCGCAAAGCCGGATCTTGAAACCCGCATTCAGCCGATCTCGAGGATGAAAAACTAAATTCTATGACCGGCTCTGATTCTCCCGCGCATTTTCCAAAACCATCGCCACCGCGCCAAAGATCAGTACCAGAAGCATCGCGAGGTAGAAGCCCCAGATCGTCGACTTGCCGGCGGTGAAGCCGTAGTTGTGCAAACCAACTCCGAGGAAATTCACATGCCACCACGAGAAGGTCACCACGATCGCGGTAAAAACCGCCGCCAAGTGGAGACCCCACTCTTGCAGAAATCCACCAAGCCGCGCATGAAGAATCGCCAGCGTCCAAAGCACAATCATCAGCGCGCCGTTTTCCTTCGGATCCCATCCCCAGAAGCGGCCCCACGAATAGTTGGCCCAAATGCCGCCGAGGACAGTGCCCACGAGCGAGAGGAACAATGTGAGGCAGATCATGCCATAAACCGCACGCGTCAATGAGCGGCGCAGACCCGCATCGCCACCATCAAGCCCAAGACCACGCATCAGGATGTAGCCGGTCGACATGAACGCGCTCAGCAAGCCGCCGGAATATCCCAGCGTGATGGTGATGACATGCGTCGTGAGCCAGAAGTTCGAATCCAACACCGCCACCAGCGGATCCATGTGATCCTTGGCATCGCCCAACTCATAGCGCCGCGCCAGAATCAAAAGGATCGTGCCAATGATCGGCGAAAGCCCGAGCGCGAAACGACGGCCGACCATCCATTCAACGATCAAAGACAACATCACCACCGTCGTGCCGATGAAGATGATCGTGTCATAAAGATTTCCGACCGGCGGCCGCTGCATAATGATGCAGCGCATCACGATCGCCGAAATGCAGCAAGCCAGGCCCGCAAGGGTAAGCCCCCACACCGCCCACGACAATCCCGTGGCAAGCCTTGAACGACCGCCGAACCACATGCCAAGCGCCGCAAGGGTGCCCATCAGGAAAAATGCCACGGCATAAAGGAACTTGTCACTGCGCTGATAAATGGTTTCGAGCGGCACCGATCCACCCTCGCCGCGAGCCTTGGCCCTGGCCTCGATTCTCTCACGAAAGGCCACCCAGTGCTTGCGAAATGCAACTTCATCACCCGCGCTCCGCGCAATTGCCTCGAGTGCCTTCACATCGCCAATCGAAGTCTCGGCATCTTTCGCGCTGCCGGTCATGACATTCATGATCGCATTGCCCGCACTCTGCCATTGCTTGTCGGATGCTTCCGATGGTGGCAGCACAAACAAGCCAAACTTGGCGAAGTTCGCCGCATCCAAAACCTGCTGGAGCAGACCCTGCAAACGCCCGCCCATCTGATTGCCCGCCGCACGCGACTCTTCGATCTGACTCCGGATCTGCGGCGCTGTCATCATCAGCGCGCTCATCTCCGCACGACGATCAGGCCCACCAGCCTCACCGGATCCGGGCAGCACCACCCCCGCCCGCGCAAAGGAAAAATAGCCAAGCAAACTCTCGTAAGTGCGCATGTTGATCGAAAGATCCGCGAGCTGGTTTTGAACCGGATCACGCTTCTTCGCCTCAATCATTTCAAAACCCTTCACCAACTCGCCAAGCTTCTCACGACCGGGCTCAAGTTCTTCGTAAGAATAACGATCGCGCTTGCCGCGAGGTTTCACGCCGATCGCCTCGAGCGCCGCCGAGTTGTCGACCCGAAAGGTCGGTTGCTTCATTGCAAACTGCGGGCGGAAAAGAATGTCGAGCAACCATGCGGTCGGCTTCACCCGGTATTCCTTGCCTTCAGTATCGGCAAGTTTCATCGACCGCGCACCGTGAATGCCCAGCATCGCGAATCCGGCATATGTGCCAAACGGCTTGATTCGTCCGCCATCCTGCAAAGGCAAGGTCTCCACCTCGCGCAAGGTCTCCTTCGACCATGGGACATAGCCCTCGACGCTGCGCAGCTCGCCTTTCGGCATCATGTCGACGAGCATGTTGTAAAATGCGGCGCACACTCCGACCGCAATGATCACTGCCGCAATGCGGCGCCCTGCACGCGATGGTTGATCAGACATGGTTCTTCTTGCGGCTGGTGGTTCCGAGATAAGTGAAAAGCTTCAGCAGAAATGTCACCAACATGCCGAAAGTGACGATGTAAAGGCTGTACTCGGGCCACATGTCTGCCGGATTGCGCACGACCTCGAAGACCGAATAAAGCTTCTGCCCGGGACCCGCGCCGGGCGGACCGTAACTCGCTTGGAAAAAGGTAAGCCCCTCATAGCGCATCGGCTCGTTCATCTGGATCGTCACCTTCGACTCATCACCCTTTTCAATGCGCGTGACATGGCTCACAAATTTCGCGGGCCTGGTTGTTCCGGGATGAAACTCGGCGTTGAATTCATCCAAGCGCAGCGCGAACGGCATCGGCCACAGGCGTTTGCGCATGTCGACAGTAAAGACGCGGTTCTCATGCTTGATGGTGAACGGATGGAAACTCGCACCCGCAAGAATGAAGGGCGGCTGCTTGCTGCCATCACGGTTGATGACCCGCGCGTAGCAGGCTGCGGTGTTGGACTCGGCATTGACCTCCTCCGGCCGGGGCATGAGGTAGTAGCCATCTACCACCAAAGGACTGCCGCTTGGCGCACGCTCAACAACCGATACGGGCAATGCGTTTTTCTCGTATCCAGCAATCTCCAGATCAAAGGGCAAATTCGGAAATCGGAAGATCCGCTGCTTGCCGCGAGTGAGATCCGAAATGTCGCGACCGCCGATCACATGAATGTCTGCCGGCTTGCCATCTTTGACCTCAGCGACCTCGACGACATATTCAAAGTAATCTTCCGCCGCGTCGTTGGTCTCACCCTCACCCACCGCCATGTTTCCGCGTTGCGAAAAGTGGTGCGCCACACCGCCTGCGATGAGCATGAAAATGATGCCAAGGTGTGAGATCAGGTTGCCGATGTGCTTCCATCCCTTGCGAATGCGAATCACGCCGCCAAGCGTGAGATTGATCACCAACACCACGCCGACCCAATAACCGCCCGGCAGCGGCAAGGGCACCAAGCGGCCGCCAATCTCCGGCAAAAGAAATGGCGTGCGCCAGTCGAAATACTTTTCCAGCGTCGCATAAAGCCCCCTATCGATTTGCTCCAAGGTCGCGAACCAGGTCAGCAAGCCAAGGATGATCAAAAGGATCGTCGCCAAGCCAAAGCCGGACAAGACATCAAAGGCCTTGCCAAGCCAGCTTCTCGATTCGCGTTTCGGTGATGGGTCGGATTCAGTCATGCCAGTGATTTAGTCATGCCAGTGATTTCAGCGCGGGCTTTGATCGACAATCTTCAAACTTTTCACAAAGGTCTCGAGTGTGGCGGAAGCCGCTTTGACCTCTGCCTTCGGCCCCACCATTTTGACCGTGAGGATGCGGTCGCCGGCATCGCACACGACACCTGCCAGCGCGTATCCCGGCTTGGGCCCGGCACCCATGCCCGAGGCATAGGTCCCCTCGGCCTCGACCCACACGCCCTCAAATCCCGCCACCGGAATTTTGCGCATTTCCGCCAAATTCTGCGGGCTGATTTTTCCCACCTCGAACTGTCCCAACCAGCGGTTGATGTTATCCAGCACGGTGCCCGATGCGATCGACACCCATGCCTCACCCAAGCCGCTTTCGCCGAAGCGATAATTCAGCTGACGAAACTGCGAGGGCGGCAATTCGAGCCAACCGAGCGGCGTCTCGCCCTTCACCGGGCTCGGCTTCGCATCACGAAAACGCTGATCGCTCGTCGCGTTGAGCATCGCGGGCTTGTCGCGAGTCGAAAGCGCGCGGGTCTCGGTCACCACGACCTCTTTTTTTTCGCTGCACGAGCAGAAAATTATGCCGCAGACGCCAAGAACGGGTGCGATACGCATGACGGCGAGGCTGTAAACCCGCATTGGGGACCGCGCAAGCGGAATCGAGCAATTTCACCGCCAGAATCTTTTGTGCATGCACTGCCATTCCCGCACGTCTAGGATCCGCAGCGAAACCAATCCGCATGCCCGCCTTCTCCACCTGCTGGAACAGCTACCGCCACACCGACGGCGAGCCGATGATCAAGGAAATCGTCGACCTCGGCTTCGATCGCATCGAGCTCTCCCACGGCATGACCATTGCCAAGCTCCCAGGCATCAGAAAAGCTTACAAAAGCGGGCTATTCACCTGCACTGGGGTTCACAATTTTTTCCCCTCGCCCGTCGAGGTGATGATCGATGCACCCGATGCCTATCAGTACACCTCACACCGCCCGGCCGACCGCCAACGCGCGATGGCGATGACGCTTCAAAGTTTGGAAACCGCTGCGGAATTTGAGGCACAGTATCTCGTCCTGCACATGGGATCAGTGCCCATGAACCGCAATCGTTGGACCAAGGCACTCACCTCACAACTATCGGAAAAGGGCCCTCACGATCCCTCATTTATCAAACGCAAATTGCAGTTTGTAAAAAAACGCGAAAAAATTTCCGCGCTCTACTACCAGCGCGCAATCGAATCACTCAGCGCAATCGCCACCCGCGCCGCCGAGCTCGGCGTGAAACTTGCCATCGAATCGCGCTCACGCTTCGAGGACATGCCAACCGAACGCGAAATGATCGCGCTGCAAAACCATTTCGCCGACAACCCATGGATCGGCTACTGGCACGACTTCGGCCATGTGCAGCTCAAGCACAACCTCGGCCTACTCGATCACGCGCAGTGGCTCGAGACGATTGCCCCCCACTTGATCGGTGCCCACGTCCACGATGTGAAATGGCCCGCATACGACCACCGCCCACCCTTCACCGGCACACTCGATTACGCCGAGCTGTTCAAATTTTTCCCCGCAAACTGCCCGCTCGTTTGGGAAATCAACCCCGGCCACGACGCGGCAAAAATCAAAGCAGCCCTTGCAAAATGGCGCGAACTCCTGCCCGAGCGGAATTGATTGTGATCCATCTTCTCAACGCTGCCCCCTGCTCCACCCGCATGTGATCCAGCGATCAGGAAATGGGAAAAAACGCGGCAGTTCCATTTGGCAACAAGGCAGGGTCGATCCTTTTATCAAGCGTGGCCAGTCGAGCATCGTGATGAATGGCCAACGCAAGCAGATAGTAATCGGTCAAATCGCGACAAACCGGCAGTTCGCGATAAGACGCCGCATCGGTTAGGGAAACAGCATCAGGCCAGAATTGATGACCAGGACGTGCGAGAAGTTCGCGCAAAACGATGCGAGCACCCTCGGTGGAACCGGGCCCTTGAGGGTATTTCGGATGTCCAAATATGCGGATGAAACCATTCTCAACCAATGGGCAGGTAGCCCAACCATCGCGTCCATGTTTTTGAAAGAAGGTCTCGACCGGTTGGTGATGCTCATGGTCCAGATCCGCCATGGCAATGAGCACATTGATATCAAGAAGGTGCATAGTCAGATTCCTTCCTCATCCATGAGTTGACGAACCATCTCAGTGGTCACGCGGGCACCACGGTGCGGAAGGCGCAGCACACCATCCTCGCCGCGAACAAAGGGGCTATTCAGCTGCGGGGCAGCGGGCTCAATTTCACGACGCAAGGCATGTTCCACCATGGCTTTGAGCGAAATCCGACGCCTAGCCGCAATGCTCTTAGCCTCAATGAGCAAGTCATCGGGAAGGTCAAGAGTGGTCTTCATATGGGTGACCATATGGTTTTACGGGAGCTTGTCAAGTCACGCTGGCACACTAGTCCATGCATTTGGGAAGACACCTCAAGCCCCGAGATCCGGATCATAGTCCTTCGGAGCGCGCACGATTTTCTCGACCGGATGTTTGGTCATGAGATTGCCGATCGCCACTACAGCAAAGGTGGATTAATTTTATGAACCCGGACGGGAGCAGAGTTGTTTTCTACGCTCGATATGAATGATATGCTCCCGTTAAGGAACAAAAATGCTTGTTTGTGAACCTCAAATACCGTATATTCCCGAGCGGGAACTAAATTGGATGCCATGAATGCGAAAAAATTGGGAGCCTTGGTAAGGATGCGCCGAAGAGAGCTTAAGCTAAATCAGTCAGAGCTCGCGCTGGTGGCGGGCACAGGGCGTCGTTTCGTCAGTGATTTGGAAAATGGCAAAGGGAGTTGCGAATTGGAAAAATCATTGCAGGTACTTTCGGCGCTAGGGATTGCATTGGTGGGTGATTGGCGAGGGAAAGGAGACAAAATATGACCCGAAAGTTGGATGTATTTTTGGGCCGTGATAAAGTTGGGATGCTCGAGCAAGATCGTCACGGAGCGCTCTGGTTTACTTATGATGGAGCGTGGCTGGAAAATGAGCATGCGGTGCCTGTTTCGGCATCTTTGCCACTTCGTGCGAAACGCTATCACTCTCGGGATTGCCGTCCGTTCTTTGCGGGATTGCTTCCTGAGGAGTTGAGTCGACAGCGGGTGGCCGAGCGATTCGGGGTAAGTGAGAGAAATGATTTTGCCCTATTGGAGAAGATTGGAGCTGAATGCGCCGGCGCCGTATCTCTTCTACCACCCGGCGAGCTGCCTCAGACGGGTCTCGCACGCTATCGGAAACTGGAGGTGACCGAACTCGAGGGCAAATTGCGGAGTTTGCCGCAGGCACCGCTGCTCGTTGGCGAGGAAGGCATCCGTCTTTCGCTAGCTGGAGCCCAAGGGAAAGCGGTGCTGGCGATGCGGGGTGCGGATTTTCTCTTGCCGATGGATGGCTCACCGAGCACGCACATCTTGAAGCCGGCAAGCGGAAGCTTTCCGGGTTTGGTTGAAAATGAATTCTTCTGCATGCGGCTTGCTGATGCTTTGGGAATTAAAGTAGCGCGTGTCGAACTGGGTGAAGCAGGGGCGATTCGTTTTTTACAAATCACCCGTTATGATCGCCAAGAAGTAGATGACGGCTCTTGGCAGCGGATTCATCAGGAGGATTTCTGTCAGGCGCTGGGCATTGCTCCGGAGCTAAAGTATCAGGAAGAAGGCGGCCCCGGGCTGAACGATTGTTTTGATTTGGTGCGCCAGCGATGTGATGCGCCAGCCCCCGATGTGCTCAGGTTGTTCGATGCGGTGGTTCTGAACTTTTTGATCGGGAACAATGATGCCCATGGAAAAAATTTTTCCCTGATTCATGAAAAAGGTCAGACCCGACTGGCCCCGCTTTATGATTTGGTGATCACAGAGCTGTATCCCGAACTTTCCGCAAACATGGCGATGCGGATTGGGCGGGCAAAGACTGCGAACGAAGTCACCGCCAAAGACTGGCTGGCGCTATTCCAAGGCGCGGGTTTGGGGCCAGCGATGGCAATCAGGCGCATGCACAAACTGGCCAACGATGCCAGGCTGCGATCGAGTCAACTGATCAAAACAGTCCCCATGGCTTCGGGAGTGATGCAAATCATCAGCCGCCGTGCTGCTGCGATTTTAGCATTGCGGGTTGGAAATTGAGGAAAGAGAGAAGGCTCCCCTTTTTCTCAAGCCCCGAGATCCGGATCATAGTCCTTCGGAGCGCGCACGATTTTCTCCACCGGATGCTTGGCCATGAGATTGCCCGCGCTTGAAAGGCTCTTGATGCCAAACTCGGAGAAACTCAGCGGGCGGATCAGGTTGCGCATGCGCAGTGCCGGCTTGAGGTGCACCAGCAGCATCTGCGCCGCACTTTCGGCATCGGTTTTGTGCACGGCGAAATAAACCACCCGCGTACCGGCCTTGCCCTTCGTGAGGTCATATTCCTTGTCGCGAGTGATCCCGCCCACAGTGAAACGCTTTGCCATCAAAGGACCATCACGGCCGTCGCGGTAGATCATCGAATAAATCAAATCCTCATCCTTGCGGAACACCGCCACACGCAGCAGCTTCTGCCCCACGAAAACTTTATCAGCCACCTTCACCACCCGCATCTTGCCGTCTTGCGTGAAGGAAATGACATCATCGAGCTTTGAACACTTTTCAACAGGCTCGCCATCCTTCTTCAAACCATAGCCGGCAAAGCCATTCTTGGTATCGACATAAAGCGTCTCGGTTGCAGCCACCACCTGCATGCGGTCGACCCTTTCAAACGACGCAATCTCAGTCCTGCGCTCACGGCCCTTGCCGTATTTTTTGCCAAGCTCTTCATGTCACCAGCAACCCGTTACAGCATTGCATCATTGCTTCAGGAACAGGTCGCCGTCGCACGGGGCGACGGTATGCGTGCGGCTCCGTTTCCCGGTGGTGATGCTTGTTCTTGGTTCACCGAAGGAAATCGTCACGGGTTCGTTGCCCATCGGATTGTATGTGGCGGTGCCAAAGGCAAAATCTCGCGACATGGCTCCATCCGGACGCTTCACGCCGGGTGCCAAAGGGCGGCCAAGTCTCTTTTCCCAAAACTGATACCAGTTGTGAAGGTGATCCGGGGTTGGGAGGGGGTTGGGATCTGAAAACAGGCAATATCCATCGGAGAGAACAAGGACGAGCGCTGTCGTGGCACGCATCAAGTGCTCGTCAGAACGCGACTTGTGAAACCACGTCTCGACGCAATTGATCCGTGGCGCCCGTAATGTTCTCTCCGCCCAAGTCAGGGTGGCTGCTATGCGATTCCAGTCTTCCAGCGTCTGACTGCGGAAACACTCCATGAAGTAGCCGTTGATGAATGGAGCCGTGCGGGGCGTCGGAGTATCGTTGGCATTCGCGAGGATCAGGGCATCGTCGCCAATGCGTGTGCGGATTTCCTTCACGAGTAAAAGGCGATCTTCATCGTCACCCCACCAGTCCAACATGACTCCGTCCACGACACCGGATTTGACTGCCGCCTCCGCCCGCTTCGCTACACACTCGCGAAACTGCGGATTCGAAAAATCAAGCTGAAGGTAGCCTTCCTCTTCCCAACCGGGCACGATCTTTCCATCAGCGTCGCGCTTCCACCACGCGTGTCCTTCTGGAAGAAACGAACGGTGAGCATCGCGGTAGCGAAGCTCCAGAAGCAGGATGATGTTTGGGTTTTTCTGCAACAGATCCTGTCGGCGCCGAAGCCCTAAAGGGATGCTTTCCGGAATGAAACCCGTTGCCATGCCAGGTGATGCACCATCCCACTGAAGCCCGTAAAACGATTCCCCATGAAAAATGAGATCGTGCCGCGCCTCGGTAACCGTCGGGTCTTCATCCAAGTTGTCGGCTGGGTTCCAAGCCTGGAAGACCGAAGGAAAGGTACGATGGCGGATGCGGTACTCGATGGTTGATTCCGTGACTGCCCCATCATTCCCAAAAGCTTCAAGGCCGACAGCCGGGAGAAACATTGCGCACAGGGAAAAGGCTGTGAGTCTCATTATGACGGACTTATAGTAAACCATGGTTTGTTATCATTCGGTTTTGCGACTGGCCGCACATTACTTGCAAGTGAGGCGCAGTTGTCGGATTATTCCATCCGGTATGGCCCTTTCGAGCTTTCGCAAACAGTTCGGGGACTTGACCCGGAAAAAGCGCGCGCAGGAATCATTGATGCCATATTGGACTAATGGGGGCATGGCTTGGGGAAGTTATCTCTCGTCTCGCAAATCCGTGGATTACGGGGAATCCGATGTCGAGGTCTTTTTCAGCATTCACCGGTAACGCAATTCCTAGAAATAATCGCCTCGATCTGATAGGTTTTTCTCAACGCCACGATGACTGCCTCAGGGCCGTAGAGGTTGAAGCGTGAGTAGAGCTGGATGCTTCAAATAGTTGCCACAAAGCCAAATTTTTCATCAAGCATTACATCCCATCATTTCACCACTCGAATTTGCCGCGTAATCATGCGTAGGAGCTCGTGCCGCCCGCACAGGGGATGGCAATATCCCCTCCCCTCACAAAACCATTCCGCGCGTAAAAACTCCGTTGGCATGCGGATTGTACGGGTGATCAATCGCATTCGATTCCATTCAGGATCACCCGCCGCTTCTTGCGGTCATAGCTAAGGGTGTTTTGCCACTGCCTTTCCTTGGGTATGATGGAGAACCACTTCTCCGCCTGCTCTTCGGTCGTCAGCTCCCGATAGTGCTTGAAGATGATCGAGGGCGAGTTGCCAGCCTCAAGCGTGTCTTGATCTGAATCGGTATTGAAAAGACAAAGGATGGGTGCGT
>JAGWXY010000144.1 GCA_018969605.1 Verrucomicrobiota bacterium
GGCTATCTTTCCTACGATGCCGTGCGGCAGTTTGAGCCGACCCTTGGCGATCCGCCGCCCGACGTGCTTGGCATTCCCGATGCGGTGTTTGTGCTGGCCGACACGCTGCTGGTTTTCGACCACCGCCTGCGCCGATTGCAGATCATCGCCAACGCTTTCATCGACGAATTTGATTCGCCCGAAGCCGCCTACGACGATGCGCGCACACGAATCGATGCCACAGTTGCCGCGCTCAACCGTCCGCTGCATGTGCCGGCGCTCAACGGGCTTTCAGCCATCGGTGAAATTGATGCCAAGAGCAACACCACGCAGGAGGAATTCGAAGCGATGGTGCGCGCGGGCAAGGAATTCATCGCTGCGGGTGACATCTTTCAATTTGTGCCGAGCCAACGCTTCGAAGCCGACTTCACCCAGTCGCCTGTCGACCTCTACCGCGCGCTGCGCTTGGTCAATCCCTCGCCCTACATGTTCATCCTCGAGATGGGGGATTTCTCGCTCGTTGGCAGTTCACCGGAAGTCCATGTGCGCTCGATCGCCGGGCGCATCGACATCCGCCCGATCGCCGGCACTCGTTGGAGGGGCAAGACGCCGGAAGAGGATGATGCGTTGGCTGCCGATTTGCTGGGCGATCCGAAAGAGCGCGCCGAACACTTGATGCTTGTCGATCTCGCAAGAAACGATGTCGGCCGCATCGCCAAGCACGGTGCGGTGAAGGTCGATGATTTCATGATCGTCGAGCGTTACAGCCATGTGATGCACATCGTTTCGAATGTGAGCGGTGAGCTCGATCCACAGCACAGTGCCTATGATGTGCTGCGCGCAACCTTCCCGGCTGGTACGGTGAGTGGCGCGCCAAAGATTCGCGCCATGCAGATCATCAATTCGCTCGAGAAAAACAAGCGCTGCGCATACGCCGGTGCGGTCGGTTATTTCGGTTTCGATGGTTCACACGATTCCTGCATCACACTGCGCACTTGTCTGCTCAAGAACGGCAAGGCCTATGTGCAATCGGGCGCCGGAGTCGTCGCCGATAGTGATCCGACTTACGAATACAATGAAACGGTGAACAAGGCCAAAGGCATGCTGCGTGCCGTGGCATTGGCCCGCACCTTGCAGGAATGAATCCACCCGAAAGATCCGCACGATGCTCCTGATCATCGATAACTACGACTCGTTCACCTACAACCTCGTCCAGTACTTCGGCGAGCTTGGTGCCGACATGCGTGTGTTCCGCAACGACGCCGTATCGGTCGACGAAGTGCGCGCGATGAAACCCGAGCGCATCTGCATTTCACCGGGACCCTGCACGCCGAACGAGGCTGGAATTTCCTGCGATCTGATCAAGGAGTTCGGCGATAGCACACCAATTCTCGGCGTTTGCCTAGGGCATCAGTCGATCGGACAAGTCTATGGAGGCGATGTCGTGCGCGCCGACCGTCTCATGCACGGCAAGACCTCGCCGATCCATCACCAGGGCCAAAGCGTTTTCGCCGGGATGCCCGATCCGTTTGAAGCGACGCGCTATCATTCGCTCATCGTCAAACGCGAGACGCTGCCGGATTGTTTGGAAATCACCGCATGGACCGAAGAAGGTGAAATCATGGGGCTGATGCACAAGCAGCACCCGGTGCATGGCGTGCAGTTTCACCCCGAGTCGATCCTCACACAGGACGGCAAGCGGCTATTGGAAAATTTCCTGCGCTTGTGATGGGAAAACTTCCTGCTCAGTAAGGAGCCAGCGGATCTTCATCACCAGCTTCGAGCAAGCCATGCTCAACCAGAAACCGATCAGCTGCGCCGATGGTGAGCTCGAAGTTGCTGTGGCTCAGGTTGAAGTTGAAAAAACCATGTTCGGCTTTTTCGTAATCGACGAGTTCGCACGAGTTTCCACGCCAGCGGGCTTTGCGGCAAAATGACGCGACTTTCGCAAAGGGCGCGACGCGATCGGCCTTGCCATGGAAAAAGATCATTGGCGGCAAATGACGGCGCAGCAGCCGCAGCGGCGAGTTTTTCTTCGCGCTCAACTCGTCGGGAAATTTCGAAAACGCAGCACTGCCAGCACCGGCGTCGACCAAAGCACTGAAGAGGATCAAGGCCTG
>JAGWXY010000066.1 GCA_018969605.1 Verrucomicrobiota bacterium
AGACCACCGAGTTTGGCGGTGCGAGCTCATCGCTCGAAGTTCGTGAGGGCGCGGCAGACCTTCTCAACAAACGCATTTTGCCCATGGGCCTAATCGAGGCCGCGCCAGGTTTCTGGGGCGAGACCCGCTTTGGTGGCGGTAATGAAAAATTTGACGAACGCGAGGACAACGCCCCGCCGCTCAACCTCGCAGCCTGCGTGATTCGCGGCGCCGAATCCGACGACCGCTTCGCGGCCGTCAGCTCGCGCATGGTCGTGATTTCCAACACCGACTTTCTTTCGCCGGAAAATCACCGCGCCGAAAACCTCGACTTCCTTGCATCGTCCGTAAACTGGATGGTTGGCCGTGAGTCCCTCGCCGGCATCGGCCCACGCGCGCTCGGCACTTACAAGCTTCCGCTGCTCGAAGCACAGGTCTCCTTCATCAACCGCATCAACCTCTTTTTCATCCCCGCCGCTTTTCTGCTGATCGGCACCTATGTCTGGTCGGCACGCAGAGCCTGATCCATCATGCGTCGATTCATTCCCACCTTGTTGCTCGTTGCAACCGCTGCAATCGTGGGCTGGTTGTCTTCGTGGCAATGGCGCGAAGGCAGCTTTGATGCGCTCTTCGGCGCGCCTCCAGTCGCAGTGGGTGAGGCTCTTTACCCTGCATTCGATGCATCCGGCGTGCGTTACATCACGGTCAATTCCAACGGCGCATCCGCAAAATTTTCGCTTCAGGAAAATGGTTGGCACTCGACCTCTCCATGGCAGGACCGCATGGACCCGCGGGCGGCGGTTTCGATCATCAATTTCACCCGCGGCATGAAGGTCGAGGATCATGCATCGCGTGACGACATCGCCGAAGACAAGGCAGGCCTCGCCAATGAGGCGGTGACGATTCGTTTGGAAGACGCAAACCGCAAAGTGCTCGCCAACTACAAAATCGGACGCGCCACTCCTTGGAAAGCCACCGTGCCGGAAATCCCCGAACCCGTGCCCACGGTGTTCATCAACCCTCGCGAAAAAGGCCGCAAAAAACATGTCTATGCCTGCACTGGCGACATCAATGCGCTCTTCAAGGACAACCTGCGCTTCCTGCGCGACCACCGCCCGTTTTATTTCAATCCGCTCAAACTCAAGTCGGTCTCGATCGGATCCAAACAAGGTCAACTGCTCATCGCCCGCGAGTCGCCGGAAAAGCCATGGCGCATCGTCAAACCGCTCGATCTTCCCACCAATCCGGCAGCAATCAAATCCTTGCTCAAAGGGCTCTTCGAATTGCAGGCAATCAAGGTCAATGACATCGCGGCCAGCAAAACCCCTTACGCAGGCGATGAAAATGAATCCACTCGCATCAACATCCAGTCCTTCGAGTCCGACACACTCTGCGAACTGGAAATCAGGACCGCCGACTCCGCCGAGGCCAGCGAAACGAGCGCGGTGATTTCAAATAGACCGGGCGTCGAGTTTCTCATGCCTGCCAAACCGGTGAGCGGCCTGATCACTCTCGCGGACCTGCCCCTCAGCGTCAACGAACTGCGCGATCCGACCCTCACGCATCTCAACATCAAGGCCCTTCGCGGCATCTCGATCGAACCCTCGACCGGACCCGCCATCCTGCTCACCCGCGATGCGCCAAAGCCATGGATCACCGTGATCGATGGCGTGACGCATGAAGCGAACGAGCCGAATCTTTACGACCTGCTCAAAGCGGTCACCACCGGCAAGGCGCTTGCATTCGAAAGCGACGCGGCGACGGACTTCACGCCGTGGGGCCTCGATCGGCCGATCCTCAAGCTGCGTTTCATCGCACAGGACAATCAAGCCTTCGAGTTGCGTTTCGGCGTGGATTCAAAGGGTGTTTATTATGCCAACCGGCTTGGCACACCGACCGTCATGCGCGTCGATGAAGCGCTCATCCGATCAGTTGCCGTGCGACCTTACGAGTGGAGAAATGCCAGACTGTGGTCGATCGACAAAGTGAACCTGCTCGCTATCCAGCGCAGTGTCGCGGGATCAGCACCCCTCACCCTCAAGTACCGCTTCATCGATGAGAAGTGGAACGGCGAAATCGACGGCCGCGATGTCAGTGCCACGGTTGATCCCGTCAAAGCGAATTACTTTTTGTCCGTGCTCGAAGACCTCAAGGTTTCGCGCTGGCTCGCACCCAATGACGAAGCTGCCCTCAACGCCTTGCGCACTCCATCCTTGGTCATCGATGTGGTAGAAAAGAAATTCGACGACCTCGGCGAGTTTGCCGGTACCGGCAGCCGCAATCTCACGCTGGCTCCCAGCGACTCAGGTGCCAGACCATCAAGCTACTTTGGCCGTATGGCTTCCGAGGCCAACCTCTTTATGATCGATGCCGAAACTTACGGCAAAATCGCCGCCGAGGTGACGGCCGAGTGAAGGCGCCGCGGGATTAGCCCGCAGTCGGAGCATAAAAAAATAGACCGCTGTGCCGTCATTGGCGCTGTGAGCCACGTTCCGTAAACTCAACAAGTGGGGAAATCCGATGCATTTTCGTCTTCCTGTAAAAGGCGTGACATAGGACATCGGAGGCAAACCCCTGAATGATCATATCGGTCCGGGCCAGCTACCAAAATAGTCGCACACAGCAGTCATGTAAGAGGCTAACCGAAAGACGCTACGCAGCAACCGAAATCAAATGCGAAGCAGAAAAAATCTCATGCTTCGCATTTGAATAAAAAATTAGCTCAAGCCGTCGCGCCAACCGCTCCGGGGATCGGACCATCATCATCGGTCTGACCACTCTCGTTGGTTTTGCGTTCGGATTTTTTTGCAAGCTTTTCGGGCACCGGCGGTGGCTTGGGAGCCGATGGCGGATCCTTCATTTCACCGTGCTCGATCAAATCCTTGAGGTGGCTTGCATCGAGCGTTTCATACTCAAGCAAAGCCTTGGCGATAAGCTCCACCTTGTCGCGATTTTCGGTAAGCACGCGGGTGGCGGTGTCATAGGCTTCGTCGATGAAGCGCTTGATCTCCGAATCGATGATGCGCGAGGTTTCCTCCGAGTAATTGGCACGGCGGCTGGCCATGTCGCGTGCGAGGAAAACCGGGCCATCGCCTTCGCCGTACTCGACCATGCCAAGTTTGTCGCTCATGCCCCATTCGCAGACCATGTGGCGAGCGAGTGATGTTGCCTGGCGGATGTCGCCCGATGCACCGTTTGAAACATCATCGCTGTGGAATGCCTCAGCGATGCGGCCGCCCATCGTGACGATGAGGTTGGCCAGAGCTTCTTTTTTCTGCGTCGAGTATTTGTCGCCCTCCGGCAAGTACATCGTCGCGCCGAGATAGGGTCCGCGCGGGATGATCGTGACCTTGTGCAGCGGGTTGGTGTGCGGCAGCACCATGTTGAGGTAAGCATGACCCGCTTCGTGCCATGCGGTGCTGACGCGCTCCTTGTCGGACATGGCCAAGCTGCGGCGCTCGCGGCCCCAGCGGACTTTGTCACGGGCTTCTTCGAGTTCGTCGAGCGTCACTGCAGTAAGCCCGCGGCGAGCAGCAAGCAGAGCTGACTCGTTGACGAGGTTGGCGAGTTCAGCGCCGGAGAATCCGGGAGTGCCGCGGGCGACCTTCGCGAGATCGACATTCGCCGCGAGTTTGATCTTTTTGACGTGCACACGCAGGATCTCTTCGCGGCCATTTACATCGGGCAAATTGATCGTGACTTGGCGGTCGAAACGGCCCGGACGAAGCAGCGCAGGATCGAGCACATCCGGGCGGTTGGTCGCGGCGATGATGATAACTCCTTCCTGCGTGTCGAAGCCGTCCATCTCGACGAGCAACTGGTTGAGCGTCTGCTCGCGTTCGTCGTGGCCACCGCCCATGCCGTGACCGCGGTGTCTGCCGACCGCATCGATCTCATCGATGAAGATAAGGCAGGGCGCGTGCTTTTTGCCTTGTTCAAACATGTCGCGAACGCGCGAGGCACCGACGCCGACAAACATTTCGACGAAGTCTGATCCGGAGATCGAGAAAAACGGCACATCCGCCTCACCGGCGATCGCGCGCGCCAGTAGGGTCTTGCCGGTACCCGGCGAACCCACCATCAGCACGCCCTTGGGTATCGATCCGCCGAGCTTCTGAAACTTGCGAGGGTCCTTGAGGAAATCGACGATTTCAAACAGCTCCTCTTTCGCCTCCTGAATGCCGGCGACATCTTTGAAGGTCACCTTGTTGCGATCCATCGAGAGCAAGCGCGCCTTGCTTTTGCCAAACGACATCGCACCACGGCCTGCCGATTTCATTTGCTGACGGAAAAGGAAGAACAGCACGCCGATCACCAATAAGAACGGCAGGAATGTGAAGAGGGCGTTTTTGAGATAATCCGTCGTGCGGTTGTAAGTGGCCTTGCTTTGCACCAAAGCTTTTAGGTCATCTGCCAAAATCGGAATCGAAACCGTAACCGTAAACGGCGTAGCCTCGAGTGCCTTGCCGTTGGCGTCCACAGGCGCGACCATGTTGGTGATCACCTCGCGAGTACCGACCACTACCGCTTCACGGCTGTCGGGCTTGGTAAGGATACGAAGAGGATTTTCAAGATCATTCACTTGGATCTCACCAAGGGCCTTGGCCTTGCGCAGATCGGCGATCGAAATCGTTTGCACCGCATCACCACCCGGCTCGGCAGCTCCGGCGGGAAGCGTCTCCATGCGGATATCCTCACCAAGGATCTGCTGCATTTGCTTGCCTTGAAGATCGAGGTTCAGCACCACGCGGAAGTTTGAACGCTGCTTGACCGGCTCTTTCGGCATCTGGAGCGCGGGCGCTTCCCAGCCTGTGATCGAGGCGTCGTAGGCCGTGTCGGTAGTCACGACCTTGAGCGGGCGCTTGGCATCGTCGGTGATGATGCGGCCTTGATCCCAGGCCTGCCTGAACTGCGAGTAGCTCAAGGTGCGAGCCGTCTGCGACATATTAGGACCAAACAAGGCGAGGCCGAAAACCGCCGCAGCGCCAAGTGCCAGAATGAAGAAACGCCAGTTGAAACCGTTGGCATCGCCCGTGGGGCGGTTCGGTGGAGCAGGCGGCGGGGTCGAATTCGGTGAATCGGACATGATGGGATGGATGGCGGGTGTCCAAGCCGTGGTGATTCACAATAGCGCGAGCCCCATGCGGCCTGACAGCGGTGAACCATAGCCCATGACCACCAAATGCAAACCCCTTTTTTGACCGCTCTTGCCGCCGGGTCCCCACTCTGCCTAAATCCACGCCGTGAATATCCACGCGCTGTTCAAGCACCCACGCATTGCCAACCTAGGCAGATGGCGCGTGTTTCGCTGGCTCAGATCGATCCCCGGCATCGGCCGCATCCGCGCGCTTCGCCCCGGCGTTGATGCCCAAGTCGGCGCGCTGGTCGATGCCTTTGCAGCTTTCGCCACGCTCGACGGGGAGCTCAACGCGTTCGAGGCGGATCTGATCCTCGACATGCTGCGCAATGCATTTCCCGAGGTCGATCACGGCTGGCTCGCTCGCCGCCTGCAACGCGCGGTGGCCAACCCAAGCCCCCTGCAAAATCTCGCGGCCGAACTTCGCGACGGCTATGACGAGGCGTCGAAGCTCGCTCTCGGCCTGCAACTTTACACGCTGGTCGATGCCGCCGGACGCTCGGACCGCAACCGTGCGAGCTTTGAAATTTTCATGCGCCGCCTCGGTCGGCCCGAGCTTGGCACCTCGATCCTTCGCGAAATGCGCGGCGATGGCGAAAGCCCTGCCAGCGATGAGTTGCCCTTCGAGCGTCTGATCTTTGGTGTGAATGGTGCCGATGTCGTTCTGCCGCCTGCGGCATCGAGTCACGAATTCCGCGTCTATCGCGCCGATGACCTCATCCTCGTGCGCAACACCGGGCCCGAGCCATTGTGGATTCGCGGTCGCTCGGTGGAATCCGGCTCATTTCTGCGGATGCGCGAGCGCCAAACGCTGGTGGTTCCCGGCTGGACCCTCAGTTTCGAAGACCTGCTGTTTTTTCTCGATGTGAAACGCACCGGAAACGCGCCAACAATTTACATCGAACCCGGCGAAAACGGCATCATCGCCGAGCGCACCCGCAGCCGCCAGAGCGAACTCCGCGTGCGCTTCGGACTCGAAGCGGAAATCGAGGTCCTCAAAAACACCAAGTTGCGTGCCGCGAATCATGGCGTGCTGAAACTTGGCAACCGCGTCACATGCCTCAACCACGAACGCCTCGCCGACGAATCGGGCTTCAGCCTCTCGATCAACGATCTTCGCCGCAGCGCCACGCAATCAGCCCGCCGGTTTCGCCTCGCCGGCGATCGACAGGAGTACCTGGTTTCAAATGACGCATCGACCCTTTCCAGCGGTGATCTCCTCCTCGGTCCGAAACTTTCGCCCAAGGCGGTCCTGTTCATCCGCTACGACCCGCAGCGCCAGGAAGGCGAAGTGCAAATCCGCGAAAGCCACGGCCCGATCCTTGTCGATGGCGTGCCGGTTCGCGCCTCGGCACCGCTGCGTGAAGGATCATTGATCCGCCTTTCCGGCAGTCAATCGGTGCGCTGTCGGTTTCGCGAAGGATTTCTCGACGAGGAAAGAACGCTCATCGAGTCGCTGCAAGTCGAGGACCTGATCCATGACTTCGGACCCGATTCAAGAGCACTCGACCATCTCAACTTCGAGGTGAAACGCGGCGAGATGCTTTGCATCATCGGACCCAGCGGCAGCGGAAAAAGCACACTGCTCACAGTGCTATCCGGTCAGCGCGAACCCACCCGCGGCAATGTCCGCCTCAACGGCATTTCACTCTACGAACGCCGCGAGGCACTCGTGCCCTTCATCGCGCACATGCCGCAGGAAGAGGCGCTCAACCCGCAACTCACCGTGCGCGAACACCTGCGTCACGCGGTCACGATCCGCCGCCCCGCCCTCTCGCTGGCGGAACACGAACGCCGCGTCGACAGCATGCTTGCCGAGCTGGGCCTGCAATCGATCGCCCGACGCCGCGTCGGATCGCCCGGCGAAAAAACCATCTCCGGCGGTGAACGCAGCCGACTGAACCTCGGCATCGATCTGGGAAGCCGCGCTGAAGTGTTCCTTTTCGACGAACCAATCTCCGGGCTTTCCTCCAAGGACTCGGAGCATGTCGCCGAAACGCTTCGTTCGCTGGCCCGCGAAAAAATCGTCATTGCCTCGCTGCATCGCCCGGGCGCACAAGTGCTCAGGCTATTCGACAAGGTTCTTTTGCTCGATGCCGGTGGTCGTCTCGCGTTTTTCGGCACGCCTGCGAGCATGGTCGGATACTTCCGCGCCGCCTGCGAGGAACTCGCGATCGTGCATCCGGCAGTGACATCAAAATCGCCGCTCGGTACCGACTTTGTTTTCGATGTGCTCGAGACCCCGCTCAGCAGCATCGGCGGTGGCGCAAGCACCGGCGCGGCAAGGCGCTTCCCGCCATCGTTTTGGCAGGAGCGCTTTGAAAGCGTCGACCTGATGCAATCGCTGCAATCAAGCCGCGGCCCAATCTCCCTGCTGGGCGAAGCAACTCCCGACCACCCCCTGCCCTTGCCCCCCAAACCCGCACGCCGCTTTCACGCGGTGATCGCTGTTTTCGCGACCCACTTCCTGCGCTCATTTCTCTCAAAATTTCGCAACCGCGGCACGATTTACAGCACATGCCTCGAAGCCCCATTGCTCGCGGCACTGATCGCCAACACGCTGCGTTCCTCGCCGCGAGGCAGTTATGAATTCGCCACCGCGCTGCACATCCCCGCCTATCTTTTCCTCAGCGCTACCGTGGCGATGTTCCTCGGCCTCACCAACTCGGCCACCGAAGTTTTGCGCGACCGCTCGGTCCTTCGCCGCGAGCGCAACTGCCAACCAGGTGCCGCATCCTATGTCATCGCCAAGTTCGTCGCACTCGCGATCGTCGCAGCTGTCCAGTGCTTCGTTTATCTTCTCGTCGGCAACCACTTCCTTGAAATCGAAGGCATGCTTTTCCACCAGTGGCAGTGGATGACCCTTACCGCATGGACCGGCACCGCGATGGCTTTGGTGATTTCATCGATCGTCACCACCGAGCGAGCCGCCCTCACCTGTGTGCCACTATTGCTCGTACCGCAGATGCTTCTCGCCGGCGCCTTGGTCTCGTATCGCGAGATGAATCACGGCCTCTTCTCCGATGCAAAAGAAGTCCGCGAACGCGGCGGCATCCCGGTGCCAGCACACTTCATGCCGCTGCGATATGCCTATGAAGGCATGATCGTCACCCAAGCGGTGAGCAACCCCTTCGAACTCGAACGCCTGCGCCTCCAACACCGCATCGACAATGTCCGCAAAGAGCCCAGAGCGCTCAGCGGGCGCGAAACGGAATCCTTCGAGCTTGCCAAGGAAGGCCTGCGCCGATTGCTCGCATCGGGCGCTACCAACAAAGCGGAGGCCGCCGAACTCATCACCCGCATCCGCCGCATCGCCACCACCGGAAAACGCATCGAGGTCGAATCCATGAAGGTCTGGCCCGATGATGAAAAAGATGCTAGACCTGCGTCCGAATTCTTCGTCAACGAACGCATCGACCTGCTGATTCGCGAAGCAGAATCCTTCCGCAACGATTATCGCGACAAGGACTATCGCATCATTTTCCACGCACTCAAAAAACCGCTGCCATGGGCCGGCGAAAAAAAATCCACCGCCAACGGCGATGTCGACGACTCGAGCGAAATCGACACCCGCTACTACTGCGCGATCTTTCTGTTCTCGGTCATCGCCATATGCGGGGTGATATCGACGATCGTGATCTCACGGCAAAACCGCGCAACGCGCTGAAAGAGCGCATCGCCGCATCTTCAACCGTAGCTGGATCATCTTGATCCAGACCGTCCTTGGAGCGTCCCGCTCCAAGTTCTGAGCAGCAATCAAAAAAGCACACTCAAAAACGATTCATCACACGGACCTTTAAGGATAAAGGTCCCTGCCTGAAGAAGCGACTTCTTATCTAGATTCTTCTGTCTTCAAGTCTTCCGTCTTTTCTACTCCCCCCCAATCTCAAGAATCAAAGCGCTGCATGGCGGCATATCGGGAAGTGGCAAGCCGTCGATTTCAAGCTGACCCGGCGCGATGCTGCCGGACCAATCCGAATCAAGCCGATCGGTGAACTTCCAATTCGCATCGCCGCTTCGCCCAACAAAACCGCGGGCATCTTCAGGAATGCGGACGCTGGCGCCGCGGATGGTCTCGCTACCGTGAAAGTTGGCCACCACCAGCGAAGCCCGACCACTCTCGCGATCACTGCGCAAAAAGGCATATAGCCAATGGCCCGATGCTGACTCGTCGCCGATGCGGCCAAACTTTGGATTCTCCTTGTTGGCGTGATTCAGACCATAAAACTCACCGGCGGTGAATGCCTTGTCCTGCGTCGCACGCAGCAACTTCGAGTACCACTGGCGTAGCGCAACCTGTTCAGGGCTCAAGCGCCCACCATCAAATTTCCCACGGTTCACCCACTTGGTGAATTCCGGCATCGACCAGTAATCAAAGATGCTCGTCCGCGCGTCATCGCCGCCGAAACCTTCGGCACCATCCGCCGGTTCACCGATTTCCTGGCCATTGTACATCATGATCGGCCCGCGGCCGAGGGTGTACAACACGGTGGAAACCGGCCGCCCCACCTTCATTCCAAGCCCACCCCATTCCTTCGATGAGGCAAGCCTCACTTCGTCGTGATTTTCACCATACCGCAGCGATTTGTGGAATCTCTCCCCGGTAAATGTAAGCGGATCAAGGTCGTTCGCCCATTTGCCCGCATCGTAAAGCCCCTCGAGCGCATCGTAGGACGGATCGTCATAAACCGCATCGAAACCGGCATTCAATAACTCGTCCAACACATGACCATCGGTCAGCTTTGCTGGATCATTGTCATAGGCTTCGGCGGCAAAAAACACCTCACTTGCACGGTTGCGGCAGCGCGAAACAACCCAACGCCAAAACTCCATGGGCACCATGTGCGCCATGTCGACGCGGAAACCATCGATGCCAATCTCCTGCCAGTAGGCCAGCACCGCATCCATCGTGCGCCATGTCTTGGGTACTTGGTCCGGGCTGGCGTCCGCACCTGGCAAATGCGCGGTGATTCGCCCCTGTGTAAAATCATGCCCATAGTTCAGCTTCACCGTTTCGTACCAGTCATTGATCGATGGCGACCACGAAATGACATTGTTTCCCGTGACCCTTCCAAATTCCCTTTCCAGATCAAACAACCCATCACAGCCGGGCTTGCCTGCGGTGGGCAATTTCAACGGAGCGCCACCGCCCGCGTGATCTGGTTGCAGGTAATAGAAATGATTGTCGCGATCAAAAAAAACATCGCGGCGGTCGTCCGCGCCAAAGGAATGCTCGGGCCTCACATCGGAGCTGTAGGACCGCGCGACATGGTTCGGCACAAAGTCGATGATCACCTTGAATCCATGCTTGCGGCAGCGCTCGAGCAGGCTCTTAAACTCATCCATGCGCTTCTCGGGATCCATCGCGTAGTCCGGGCAGACATCGAAGTAGTCCTTGATCGCATAAGGACTTCCCGCAACGCCCTTGAGGATGTCGGCATCATCCGCCGGACGGTTCGGGTAGGCAGTGCCGCTGGCTTGCTCGAGCACACCGGTAAGCCAAATGTGCGTGAAGCCCATCGCGGCGATCGATTCGAGCGCGGCGTCATTGATATGTGCAAATTTCCCACATCCGTTTTCGGCCATCGTGCCGCCAGGTTTGCGAGTCTCGTTGATGTTTCCAAAGGTACGAACGAAGAGCTGGTAAATGACCGGACGCTTCGCTTCGTCGCAGTTTGCCAGCGGACTCATGCCGAGAAACAAAACACCAATTGCAAGTTGCTGCCAAGTCATGGTTATGCGGCCTTTATGGATTTGGATGAGGAGTCATTTTTCACGGCCAGCGTGAAGACCGCGGCGATGAGCATGCAGATGCCACCGATGACGACGGCATTGAGGCGGCTAAAGTCTTCAAATTTCTCCATCACGCGGCTCAGCACGATCGCGACGAGGATCTGCGGAATGACAATGAAGAAGTTGAAAATCCCCATGTAGACCCCCATGCGATTCTCAGGCAATGCATTGGAAAGCATCGCGTAGGGCATGGAGAGGATCGAGGCCCATGCGATGCCGATGCCGGTGAAGCAGACCCACTGCAGGATCATCGGATCGCGCACGACGCCGACCGCCGCAAGGCCGAGGCCACCGGCGAGCAGTGAGAAAAAGTGGATCCACTTGGCGGAAAAGATCCGACCGAGCCACAGCAAGGCCATCGCGAAGAGAAATGCCACGAGGTTGTAGACCGCGAAGCAGTTGTTGGCGAGGTCGATGCCGTCTTTGTAAAGTTTCGAGCCGGTGTCCTCCGCGCCCATGATGTTGCGGGCAACTGCGACGCTGAAGAAAATCCACATGCAGAACAATCCCATCCAGGTGAAGAACTGCACGAATGCCAGCTGCTTCATGCGGCCGGGCATGTGCTTCAAGGCATCGATGATCTCACCAACGCCGCTCTTTTCTTTCTTCGGTTCATCTGCCGCAGGCGGATGCTCCTTGGTCGTGAAAACGGTCCACAACACCGAAAGCAAAAAGACAATCGCGCCAACCGTGAAGGCGATGTGCACGGTCTGGGGAATGGCCTGACCCACCCCCGTATCAGCACTCACGCCACAGTAGTCGCGCAAAAATCCGGGCAACTTCGAAGCGATCACCGCACCGGCACCGATGAAGACCGATTGCATCGCAAAGCCCACGGTGCGTTGTTGCTCAGGCAAGAGGTCGGCCACAAACGCACGAAAAGGCTCCATGCTGACATTGACGGCAGCATCGAGGATCCACAGAAGTCCGGCAGCCATCCACAAAGTGCCGGAGTGCGGCATGAACAGCAACGCGAGCGAGGAAAAGATCGCACCGATGAGGAAATACGGCCGGCGACGACCCCAGAACGGATGCCAGGTACGGTCACTCATCGCACCGATCAACGGCTGCACGATGAGACCGGTCAGCGGTGCGGCGAGCCACAGCAGCGGTAGCTCATTTTCCTTGGCGCCAAGGTATTCGTAGATCGAGGACATGTTGCCCATCTGCAGCCCCCAGCCGAATTGGATCCCGAAGAATCCAAAAGACATGTTCCAGATCTGCCAAAATGAGAGTCGAGGTTTGTCGGTCATGATGTGAATGGGTTGTTGCAATAGCAACCTACCACCACCCCCCTGCGTCACCGCAAGCCCTCACGCGCGATTCGAAGAATTTGGCGGATTTCATTAAACCTCCGGCCGATTGGAACATCCACTTAATCCCTTTGCCCTGGCCTTTTCCTCTTTCACCGCCGCCAGCGCGTCGTAAACGGCAAACATTAACGTGAAAAGTGTCAGCAAGGCACAGGCGCCCCACCACAGCAAAAACACCATCGGCCCGGATGCCAGCCACGCATCAAGCACCCACACGCCGCAAACGATCATGACCATCGATGCGAACAGGAAAGCACCCAACCAGCGGCGGCGCGACGAGCGATAGCGCAGAATCCCGCTCGCGATCTGCTTGCTGTTATTCCAATCGTCGTTTTCGCGCATCGCCTACCTTTGCCATAGCGGCCCGAGGAAATCGAGATACCAAACCCAAAGCCGCCAACCGCCGAAGGCCCAGGTCAGCGCACCCATCGCAAGAAATGGACCAAATGGCAGTTGCCTGCCAAAGCCGATGCGTCCGATCAACGCCGCGACCAAGGCAAAGATCGACGAAGCAAAAAGCGCGAACAACACGCCCGACCAACCGAAAAACGCACCGATCATGCCCATGAGGTGTACATCGCCAAAGCCCATCGCCTCGCGCGGGATCACCACCGACATCGCCGTCCCGGAAAGCGATTGCAGCTTTTCGATCGAATGCTTCGCGCCGTTGGGCAGCTCGATTTCAGTCTCACGAATCACCAGCGTACCACCCCCATGCGACTCGCCATCGACGCGAATCTCGCCGGTCTCGATGATCAATCGGTCACTCTTTCGCGAAAACAAATCCCACCACGGGATCGACTCGCCATCGATCACAAAGCTCAGCGGGTCACTCTCGCCCGCTGGTTCCTTGAGCTCCCACGCGGTCGGTGTTTGAAACTTCATTGCCTTTTTGCCAAAGG
>JAGWXY010000067.1 GCA_018969605.1 Verrucomicrobiota bacterium
CGCAACCGCAACCGACCATGGCCGTATCTCTCCGCCTCAACCGCAAGGGCACCAAAGACCGCCCTTATTACAAAATCGTAGCCGTCGACAGCCGCAAGCGTCGCGATGGCCGCTACATCGAACAAATCGGTACCTACGATCCACTCAAGGAAGGCACCAATTTCACCATCGATCTCACCAGCGCCGATAAATGGCTTTCGGTCGGAGCCAAACCCTCCGAGACCGTCAACAGCATCATCCGCAAAGCGCGGACCGCGGCCAAGGCTTGATCCACCCCACCAAGAAACAATTTCACCAACAGCCGCGCTCCTTCGGGACCGCGGCTGTTTGCTTTTCATGGAAACCGCCATCCGCTTCGAGGAATTCATGCACCGGGCCCTCCACGACCCGGATCATGGATACTATGCCAAGCGCATCCATGGCATCGGCCGCCGCGGCGATTTCACCACGGCACCTGTCATCTCCTCGATGCCGGCCCGCGCGATCGCCCGCTGGGCCACCGCCGCCATGCGAGAATCCGGCTGCCGCGACCTGATCGAGATCGGCCCAGGCAACGGCGCCCTCGCCGCCGCCGTCCTAAAACAGCTCCCGTGGCCGACCCGCTGGAAAACCCGGCTCCACCTCGTCGAAGCCTCCGCGCCACTCACCCGCATCCAACGCGAAAGCCTCGGCACCAAGGCCCGCTGGCACCGCTCGCCCGCCGAGGCCCTCGACGCCTGCCACGGCAACGCCGTGATTTTTTCCAACGAACTCGTCGATGCCTTCGCAGTCCGCCGATTTCAAAACACCGCCGAGGGCTGGCAGGAACTGATGGTCAAAACCTCAAGCGGTCGCGACGCCATCGAGTCCTTGGAGAAAATTTCCGCCCTGCCGTTGTCGTCATCATTTCTCCAACCCCACCCCGTCGGCCAGTGGATCGAAGTCCACGAATCCTACCAGCGCTGGCTCGCCGAATGGATGCCGCTATGGAAAGCCGGCCGCATGCTCACGATCGATTACGGCAACACCGCCGAAAAAATTTACCACCGCCGCCCGACCGGCACGCTCCGCGGCTACCATTTCCAGCAAGTGATCGAAGGCCCGGAAATTTACCGCCATCCGGGTCATCGCGACCTCACGGCCGATGTGAATTTCACCGACCTGGTCGACTGGACCCGCCCATGGACCACCGCATCGCAGCTGTCCAGCTTCGCCCATTTCCTGCAATCCCACGCCAAACCGCGCGACGAAAACGACCGATTTTTGATCGACGAGCACGGCGCCGGATCCGCCTTCATGGTCCTCGACCAAATTTGCAAAAAAACCGCCTAAATCCCTAGCCCAAGCCTACGCGATCAAGGAATTTCATTTTGCCAAACAATCGGTCGCGCACAGTCTTGACAAGCACCCCCTGCAACAACAGATTTCCGCCCGTTTCGCCCCTAGCCTCGCGCCAACACGCCGTTTTTCGCTCAAATGGCATGCCAAACGCTTGATTTACCGGCAAAAACGGCCGTCCAAACCGGCAAAACCAACCACCTAGCCCTCAATCCCACACCCCAAGACTCCACGACCCATGTCCGTCCCGCACAAATCCCCGCTTGGCTGGCCCCAACCACAAGGACTTTGGCACCCTTCACAAGAGAAGGATGCCTGCGGCGTCGGATTCATCGCCCACCTCAAAGGCAAGCGCTCGCACGACATCATCGTCAAGACGCTCACGATGAACGCGCAGATGGACCACCGCGGTGCCAGCGGCTCGGATCCTGCCACCGGTGACGGCGCCGGCATTTTCGTCCAGATGCCCGACAAATTCCTGCGCAAGGAAATGGCCAAAAAGGGCATCGAGCTTCCACCCGAAGGTTCCTACGGCTCGGGCCTCGTTTTCATTTCCCCCGAACCCAGCGAGCGCGAAGCAGCCATGCAGGTGTTCGAACATGTCATCCATGAGGAGGGCCAAAAACTCATCGGCTGGCGCACGGTCCCCACACGCAGCGAAATCCTCGGCAAAACCTCCGGCCGCTACGAGCCGCTCATCAAGCAGGTCTTCATCGAGAAAAGCGCGGACATCACCAGCGCCATCGACTTCGAACGCAAACTCTATGTGATCCGCAAACGCGTCGCCACATGGATCCGCAACAACGAAATGCCGAACAAGTTCAGCGATGTGCACGGCAACAAGTCGAACTCGTTCCCCGGCGGTGATTACCACTATGTCACCAACCTCTCGGCCCGCACGATGGTCTACAAGGGCATGCTCACGCCCTGCCAACTCGCCGAGTATTTCCCCGATCTCCACGACCCGGATTTCGAGTCGGCCCTCGCGCTGATGCACACCCGTTTCTCGACCAACACCTTCCCAAGTTGGTCGCGCGCTCACCCAAACCGCTTCATCGCCCACAACGGCGAGATCAACACGGTGATGGGCAACGCCAATTTCATGAAGGCTCGCCAGGCACTTTGCCAAAGCGACCTTTTCGAAGGCGACATTTCGCGCGTCTTCCCGGTGATCGTCGAGGACGGATCCGACTCGGCACGCTTCGACAACGCCCTCGAGTTCATGCACTTTGGCGGCTATGACCTGGTCCACGCGATGATGATGATGATCCCCGAACCATGGGAGCGTCACACGATGATGGATGAGGACAAAAAAGCCTTCTACGAATTCCACGCCTGCATGATGGAGCCATGGGACGGCCCGGCCTCGATCACCTTCTCCGATGGCCGCCAGATCGGCGCCGTGCTCGACCGCAACGGCCTGCGCCCGAGCCGCTACTATGTCACGCAAGACGACCTCGTCATCATGGCCTCGGAAGTCGGCGTCATCCCCGATCTCGACCCGCTCACCGTCGTGCAAAAAGGCCGACTCCAACCCGGCCGCATGTTCCTCGTCGACATGGACGAAGGACGCATCGTGCCCGACGATGAAGTGAAAAAACGCGTCTACTCGGCCAAGCCCTACAAGAAGTGGCTCGATGAAAACCGCGTTTTCCTCAAGGACCTTCCTGCACCGAAAGCTCCGAAAACCGTCGAAAGCGAGCGCGTACTCGAGCGTCAACTCGCCTTTGGTTACACTTACGAGGACCTCCGCATGCTGCTCGGGCCCACCGCCACTACCGGCGTGCAACCGATCGCATCGATGGGCAACGACACACCCCTCGCGGTGCTTTCGGACAAACCGAAACACCTCTACCAGTACTTCAAGCAGATCTTCGCCCAGGTCACCAACCCGGCTCTCGATTGCATCCGCGAAGAACTCGTCACCGCCACCGAGACCTTCATCGGCTCGGAAGGCAATTTGCTCGATCCCGGCCCGCACTCGTGCCGCCTGATCCGTCTCGACAGTCCGCTCATCGACAACAAGCAACTCGCGCAACTTCGCGAAGTTTCGCTCAGCGGCTTCAAGGCGACCACACTCGACGCGCTCTTCGTCGCCAAAGACGGCGGCGCCGGCCTCGAGAAAGGTTTCGATGAACTCTGCGCCGCAGCCGACAAGGCGATCGCCGATGGTTTCAACATCCTCATCGTTTCCGACCGCAACCTCAGCGCGACCCACGCAGCGATGCCCACCCTGCTGGTCATGGGCGGCCTCCACCACCACTTGGTCCGCTCCGGCACCCGCACGAAAGTTTCCATCGTGCTCGAAACCGGCGAAGCTCGCGAAGTCCACCACTTCTCGACGCTCATCGGCTTCGGCGCCGACGCGATCAACCCCTACATGGCTTTCGACTCGATCCACCAGATGATCAAGGACGAGATGATGGACATCGACTTCGACAAAGCGGTCTACAACTTCCTCAAGGGTTCGATCAAAGGCGTGGTCAAGACCATGGCCAAGATGGGCATCTCGACGGTCGCTTCTTATCGCGGTGCGCAAATTTTCGAAACGATCGGCCTCAACACCGAGCTCGTGAACAAGTACTTCACCGGCGCCTCCAGCCGTTGCGAAGGATCCGACATCGAGCAAGTCGCCGAGGAATGTCTCATCCGCCACCGCCAGGCATTCCCCGACCGCCACATCGAGACTGAAGAACGCGCGCTCGAATCCGGCGGCATGTACCAATGGCGCAAGGACGGCGAATACCACCTCTTCAATCCGGAAACGATTCACCTCCTCCAAAAGGCGGTGCGCACCGGCAGCTATGAGGTCTTCAAGCAGTATGCCGCTAAGGTCGACAACCAGAGCGAAAACCTCTCGACGCTCCGCGGCCTGATGAAGTTCAAGAACAAGCGCAAGCCCGTGCCGATCGAGGAAGTGGAGCCGATCGAAATGATCACCAAGCGCTTCAAAACCGGCGCGATGTCCTACGGCTCAATCTCGCAGGAAGCCCACGAAACGCTCGCGATCGCGATGAACCGCATCGGCGGCAAATCCAACACCGGCGAGGGCGGCGAAGATCCTGAGCGCTTTAAGCCACTGCCAAACGGCGACAGCAAACGCTCGGCGATCAAGCAAGTCGCCTCCGGCCGCTTCGGGGTCACCAGCGAATACCTGGTCAACGCCGACGAAATCCAAATCAAGATTTCCCAAGGCGCAAAACCCGGCGAAGGCGGCGAACTCCCCGGCTCGAAGGTCTACCCATGGGTCGCCAAGGTCCGCCACTCGACCCCCGGCGTCGGACTGGTCTCGCCACCACCTCACCACGACATCTACTCGATCGAAGACCTCGCCGAGCTGATCCACGATTTGAAAAATGCCAACCCGCGCGCCCGCATCAATGTGAAGTTGGTCGCGGAAGTCGGCGTCGGCACCATTGCCGCTGGTGTCGCCAAGGCCCACGCGGATGTGATCCTCATTTCCGGTCATGACGGCGGTACTGGCGCTTCGCCCACGTCGTCGATCTACAATGCCGGCGCTCCATGGGAACTGGGCCTTGCCGAAACCAACCAGATCCTCCTCCTCAACGACCTGCGCAGCCGCGTGGTGCTCGAAACCGACGGTCAGCTCAAGACCGGCCGCGATGTCGCGATCGCTGCTCTCCTCGGTGCCGAGGAATACGGCTTCGCCACCGCACCGCTGGTCTCGGTCGGCTGCCTGATGATGCGCGTCTGCCAGAAAAACACCTGCCCGGTCGGCGTTGCCACACAAGATCCGAAGCTCCGCAAAAACTTCGCCGGCAAGCCCGAGCATGTGGTCAATTTCATGACCTTCATCGCCATGGAGCTGCGCGAAATCATGGCCGAGCTCGGCTTCCGCACGATCAATGAAATGGTCGGCCATGTGGAGTGCCTCGACACCCGCGAAGCGTCCGATCACTGGAAGGCTGCCGGCGTCGATCTCACCACGATCTTCCACAAGCCGGATGTCGGCGACGAAGTCCTCGGCATCTGCTCGCAAGAGCAAGACCACGGACTCAAGCAAGCCCTCGACAACACCCACCTGCTCGCGCTCTGCAAACCGGCGATCGAACGCGGCGAAAAAGTCCGCGCCGAACTGCCGATCACCAATGTCAACCGCGTGGTCGGCACAATCACCGGCAGCGAAGTGACTCGCAAACACGGTGGCAAAGGCCTGCCCGAAGATACGATCCAGCTGAAGTTCAACGGCAGCGCCGGCCAGTCATTCGCCGCGTTCTGCCCACCGGGCATGACCTTCACCCTCGAGGGCGACGCCAACGACTATGTCGGCAAAGGCCTCTCCGGCGCCAAGATCGCGATCTACCCGACCCGCGGCTCGCTCTTCGCACCCGAAGACAACATCCTCATCGGCAATGTCGCGTTCTACGGCGCGACTTCCGGCGAAGCTTACATCAACGGCATCGCGGGCGAACGCTTCTGCGTCCGCAACTCGGGCGTCAAGACCGTCGTCGAAGGCGTGGGCGACCACGGCTGCGAATACATGACGGGCGGACAAGTGATCGTCCTCGGCGCGACCGGACGCAACTTCGCTGCAGGCATGTCCGGCGGCGTGGCCTATGTCTACGACCTCGACGGACTTTTCGAAAAACGCCTCAACAAGGACATGGTCAACCTTTACCGCCTCATCGAGTGCGGCGATGCGGACATCGCCAACGTGAAGTCGGAAATCGAAAAGCATGTCGAGCTCACCGGTTCGCCGCGTGGCAAACACATCCTCGCCAACTGGGATGCCGAGCTGCCGAAGTTCTTCAAGGTCTTCCCGCGTGACTACGAGCGCATGCTGGAATGCTTCCGCAAGGTCGAAGAACAAGGCCTCTCCGGCGACGAAGCCGCCATGGCGGCCTTCGAGGAAAACCTCAAGGACCTCTCACGCGTCGGCGGCAACTAACAAAGGTAACGGCGATCATCGGTCGCCGTTAAAAATCATTACTCCTTCCAACACACACACCTCACATCACAATGGGCAAGCCTACCGGATTCATGGAAATCGCTCGCAAGACCGATTCCGAAATCGCTCCTGTCGAACGCCTCAAGAACTGGCGCGAATTCAAAATTCATGGCGACGACAAAGAACGTCGTGCTCAAGGCGCGCGTTGCATGGATTGCGGCACGCCCTTCTGCCACACCGGCCACATCGTTTCCGGCATGGCCAGCGGCTGCCCGATCAACAACCTCATCCCAGAGTGGAATGACCTGATCTTCCGAGGACGTTGGAAAGAGGCGCTCGAACGCCTTCACAAGACCAACAATTTCCCGGAATTCACGGGTCGCGTCTGCCCCGCTCCTTGCGAAGGGTCCTGCGTGCTCGGCGTGATCGAACCACCCGTCACGATCAAAAACAACGAGTGCGCGATCATCGACAAGGGCTGGGAAGAAGGCTGGGTCACCCCCCGCATCCCAGAAATCCGCACCGGCAAAAAAGTCGCCGTCATCGGCTCCGGCCCGGCCGGACTCTCCTGCGCCGACCAACTCAACCAGGCCGGCCACAGCGTCACAGTTTTCGAACGCGAAGACCGCGTCGGCGGACTCCTCATGTACGGCATCCCCAACATGAAGCTCGACAAGGAGCTGGTCGTACAACGCCGCGTCAACCTGCTAGCCGCCGAAGGTATCGTTTTCAAAACCGGCATCAACATCGGCAAGGACACGGAGTGGACCGCTGAAAAGCTCCGCAAGGATTTCGATGCAATCGTGCTCTGCTGCGGTGCCACGCTCGGCCGCGACCTACCGATCGAAAACCGCGATGCAAAAGGCGTACACCTCGCGATGGAGTTCCTCACCAGCAACACCCGCTATCAACTCGACCACCATTTCGATGGCAGCAACCCCGGCCTCAATGCCACTGGCAAAGATGTCGTAGTGATCGGCGGCGGCGACACCGGCACCGACTGCGTCGGCACCAGCCTGCGCCACGGTTGCAAGAGCGTGATCCAATTGGAAATCATGCCCCAGCCACCCATGGAACGCGCCGCGAACAACCCATGGCCCGAATGGCCCAAGGTTTACAAAATGGACTACGGCCAAGAAGAAGCCGCCGCAGTCCAAGGCCAGGATCCGCGCCAGTACTTGGTGCAGACCAAGCGTTTCCTCAAGGACGACGCCGGCAATCTCTCGGGCCTCGAAATTTGCGACATCGAGTGGGTCAGCGACAACGGTCGCTTCATCCCGAAGGAAAAAGAAGGCAGCGCCCGCATCATCCCCGCACAACTCGTACTCCTCGCCATGGGCTTCATGGGCCCCGAGCAGGACATCGTAAAACAATTTGCCCTCGAAACCGATGCACGTTCGAATGTGAAAGCCGAACACGGCCAGTTCACCACCAACATCCCCGGCGTCTTCGCCGCCGGCGACATGCGCCGTGGTCAATCACTCGTCGTCTGGGCCATCAACGAAGGCCGCGGTGCCGCACGCGAATGCGACCGCTTCCTTATGGGCGTCACCAATTTGCCGTAAGGAATAGAGATTGGTAAATTCGGGATTAGCAATTGGGGCTTAGATGCCTCTTTCCTCAGGAGCCACGACACTCTTGTGGTGGTCTCTTCCACCCCAGCCGCTCACTCCTTCACAAATGGTAGAAGTGAGGGAAAATCCTTCACTGCACGCACCACATACTCGGTCCACCCGAAGCCTAATTCGCTATATGTGAACCACCCGGCGACACCCACCAGCGCGATCACCAGAATCGACACCGTCCCCCAGCTACGAGTCAAAAACGCCATCAGCAACAGCAGCAGCCACATACCGATGGCAACCAAAATCAATGCCGACGATTGTTGAACATTGGCTGCGATCTTCGCTTTCCGCTTACTCTCACCCTCTTTCAGAAGCTTTTTCTCAAGCTCTTCGCGCTCCTCGGCATACTTCTTGAGCGTCTCGTCCCTCTGCTGGGACAGCCTTTCATATTCCTCGCGGCCGATCCAATTACCGCTGAAGAAAACTTTTCCAGATGAAAATTTTCTCACTGCATCCCGCATCGACCCAGCAATGCCATCCAGCAAAACTGCCGCATTCGGGTACTTTTTCGCAAAGACCTCCAACTCACCCAATTTGAACTTAAGCGATTCGAATTCCTGCTGCTCGACAATTTCCCCAAGCGGCCACTGAGGAAAGCGTATCAGCTGAAAGAGCTCGTGCTTCTCAAAACTTTTGTTCGCCGCCCCATTAAAAAACCAAGTGATCGGCCCGTCCTGTCTCATGCTGGAAAAAGCAAAGGCCTTTGAGCTCGCATCGCTATGAAAGGGCTGCTCTTTCCACACCACCACACCGATCTCCGCCGACCGCATCATTCCCTTCTGCTCTTTCCAAACAATCTGACCCGGATCGGACGCCTTCAACACGCCTGCCGAGATCAGTAAAATAGCACAAAGAAAAAGCTGGAACATCAAACCGGCGGAAATACGAGGGCGTTTGAAATGCCCGGCATGCGATTTGCGGTTTTCGGGAGCATCGGAAAGCAAGAGGGACATGATCACCGATCCCTATACAAACCCGCCGAAGGCGTCAATGATAGAGAGTACAAAACAGCGACAAAAAAAACTGCGTTCGGTTTTATCTACGGAAACACAATTTTCACTTGTAGAACTTACGATCATTCAGTCATATACGAGCGCTTGTTGGAAATATTGGAATCCGCATGAAAGCTCTACCTCACTTGATCTTTCTCATGTTGATGCTGCTCGGTATCCCGGTAGCCTTCTATTACATATACGTAAAAACCTACGATTCGCGTGATGTGAAAGTAAAAGTAAGCGCGCCCGCAAATCCTCAACCAAATAACGAAATTCAGATCAAAAACGCCGAAATTGAACGACTCAAAAAAGAAAATGCCGAGCTAAAGGCTCGCGAGCAACGCCCATTGGCCCAACCGCCGAGACCATTTGGCCAAGGCAGCCTATCCACAAACCCAAGCTCTCAAAGCCCGCTATCGCAACCTCCCCGTCCCGTCGGGCAAGGCTCGAATTCTTGCAAGTCATATCAAGAACGCGGCCAAACCAACCACCTCCACGAGTGATCCGCGCCCCCGGCTCAAAGCTGGTTGATCGGCTTCTTCAAAAACTCCTCGTCGCGAAGCTTTCTGAGGCGCTCAAGATTGCGCTGTTGGGTGGCGATGTCGGGATCGGCGGATGCAGGATTCTCCATGCCATATTTTTTCCATGGGCCGTAAGGGACTTGCCCGCTTTCGACAAAGCGCCAATGGACTTTGTCGCCGGATTTTAATCCAAGGTAATCACGCACCGCGGGTGAGAGGTCAATCCCGGCACCGCCATTTTGGGTCGTCCTCGGCGGCTTGTTGCCGAAGACATAATTCCAGTCATCGGTTTCCCACGGTCCGCAATCTTCCCACTGCGCATAGCAGGATCTTCCGCCGCGAAAAATTTGAAGCCAGCGCCCTTTGCATACGGTTTTTCCAGGCTCCGGCTGATACCGCGCAAACCACGGGATCACCCTCGCCGCCTCGGGCTTGTGCTCGCGATGACTCACCACATCATTGTACGGCAACGCGATGTAAAACGGATTAAGCTTGGGAACAAACGCTCTCGGCCGAAACTCACCCGTGGCATGATTCGCAATGCGGTTGGCGGGATCAGGATCATCGTAACCACCAAAATTTTCGACCCAATTCGTGTCCCACGACGACTTCGTGTTCGGCGTAGGATTGTTCTCGGTCGGCAACTCACCGATCCAGAAGATCGTGCAAGTGATGTTCTTTTTCCATGGATAGGAAACATTAGGTACCGACGCAGGCGCGCGCACCGCTTGCTGCTGCGCACTACCCGTCGGCACCATCACGCGCGGAACGGGCTGCGATGTCTGACCCAGAGCCATGCCCTGCAAGATCCCCACCACAAGCAGGGATCCCAGTCTCAACCGTATGCTGCGAGGTCTCGCTTTCATGCCGTAAAAAATTCACAGCGCTGCCATGAATCGGGATCCCCAGCTTCAACAAATCCCTTCGACGATCAAGACTAAGCGCCCGAGGATTTTTTCCTCATGCCCATATAAACCACCAAACCCGCAACACTGAGAAAACAGGTGGCGGCAATGCCGAAAATTGTGAAAAAACGCCGACTCGAGGAATCAACCTCATCGCGCCCGATCTCGTCGGCCGGAACCTCGCCGGGCTTCTTGATGAACACCAGACGCCCATCGGAAATCTCCACGCGCGTCAACGCCGCCATGGCAGGACCAATCACCGGATCACCAAGGTAACGCTCCGCCAAACGATAAGGCGACATGTGACCGACAAATTCCGGCGGCACCGCCGCGCCCTCGACCTCGATTTGATCGATCTGCAAAACCACCTCATGCTTGAGCAAGGCGGGGCGCGCCACCAGCGTGCCAATCAGATAGCGTGGATCCGCACTCATCCATCCGACCTCACCCTCGCGCGACAGCCTCGGCTTTCCATTGAGCTGAAAACAAATCGCGATGCGCATCGCGCTGCCATCGATACCCGTCACTCGGAAGGTCCCACGCAAATCACGAAGCGCATCATAGGCCGCAATCGCGAGGTTCATCTCATCCGGCGTCAGCGCCAACGAGACTTCCTCATCGCCGCCCAGACCGCGCTGGAAATCGCCAATCTTTTCCTTAAGCTGGCGGACTTCGTTTTCACGGCTGTTCACATCCACCAACTCCACCGGTCGAGCTGCCAGAGCGGTGAATTTTGCGATCTCATCGTACTGGCGAAACAACGCATAGACCGAGAAAAACAACAGAAAAATCAGCATCAAAAATGCCGTCACAAAGATCGCACATCCAGAAAGCGGTGAGCGACCACTTGCCATTTGAGTGGAATTTTTTTCTGTCATCGAATGATTCAAATTTAGGTTCAGGCACGATCATCGCTGTCTTTGCGGGCATCTCCGCCCACGCCGCCAAGCGCGTCCTCCGCATCGCAACCGGGCGGCAGCAAGTGGTTGAGCCGCTCTTCGCGTTCGCGCGCTTCCCGCTCTTCCGCAAGGCGGTTGTTTCGGCGGTCGAGCCACGCAAGCCAGATGCAAATTTCATAAAGCACGATCATCGGCAGAGCCATGAGAAGCAGCGTCATGATATCGGGCGTCGGCGTCAGCACCGCGGCGGCAATGAAGATCGCCACGATCGCATAAGAACGGGTCGACGCCATCGTTTCGTAAGCCAACAACCCAAGCTTCACAAAGACCATCACCACCACCGGCAGCTCGAAGGCCAATCCGAACAGCAGCGTGAACTGCATCGCAAACGAAATGTACTCGCCGATTCGCCAATCATTGGAAACGCCAAGGCTGCCGCTCCATTCGTAAAAGAATTCCAAAGCCCGCGGCAAAACACCGAAGTATGCGAACAGCACCCCGCCGATGAACAACCCAAATCCCACCGCCATCGCCGGCCACAACACGCGCTTCTCGTGACGATGCAATCCCGGCAACACGAATTGCAGGACAAACAAAAGCAAAAGCGGAAATGCCAACACAATGCCCGCATAGAACGAAAGCTTCATCGAAAGCATGAAGGTCTCGGTCGGCTTGAGCGCCGACATCATCTTCAAATTTCCCCGTTGCTCAAGCTCGGTGCCCGGCATGGTTTTTGCCAGCACCTCGACTTGCTCCCGCAAATCCGCCCGCAAATCCATCGCATCAAGAAACGCCGCTCGGCCGTTCTCCGGCACCGCCAACAAGGCGCGTAGCAAGCCGACAGCCCGAACATGAAAAGCCATGTCCGCATCGCCGATGCTCTTGAAAAAAACCTCGCGCTGCTCGGCATCCAAACCCGATACCGCATGCTCAAGCTGCTTGGCGCTCTCCCATGTTTCAACATTCAAAGGCCTCGGAATCTCTGTCGAACTCTTCGGCAACTTCGCATCAAGCTGCATGATCCATACCTGCTCGACCGGACGACGCAGCACATCCATCAGCTGCTTCTGAAACGCAAAACACACAACCATCGAAATCAGCAGCGTGATCACGATCCGCGTAATCATGGTTCGCAGGTCCTCGAGATGCTCGAGAAAGGGCTTCTCGTGATCCGGATGCGAACTCTCTCGGAGTTGGATGACCTTTTTGAGCAGATACATGCCGTAGGGCGCGCATTCAAACCGCGGCCCTGTTCAACCGCAAGGGCGGATATGCGACACCCGCAAACAATCGCGCTAAAACATCAGGCCTGTTGCAGGTAGCCCGATGCCAGATCCACCGGCTGATAAGGCACGCTGAAGCGGTCGCAAATGAGGTTGGCGCTGATCCGGCCCGATTCGTAAATCGTCGGCAGCCCGCTGCCCGGATGGGTGCCGCCACCGACCAGATAGCAGTTGTTGAAGCCCGCATAACGGTTGTGCGGACGGAAATACAGCATCTGCGTCAGCGTATGCGAAAGATTGAAGGTCGCACCAATGAAGATCGACGAACTCTCCCAATCCTGCGGCGAAACGATGCGTTGCTCAACAATGTGACTGCGCAGATCCTTCATCGAAGTGCGCTCTTCGATGCGCCGCAAAATTTTCTCCGCATAGGCTTCCTTGTTGGACTCCCAATCGTAGCCATGACGCGTATTGATCGTTGGCACGAGAATATACAATCCCGACTTGCCCGCCGGCGCGACATGAGGATCGGTGATGCATGAGTTTCTGACGTAGATCGACATGTCGTCCGACACATGCCGCTCGCTCTGGATGTCGGCCACATTCGCGCGGTAGTCATCGGCAAAAATGATGTGATGGTGCGGCTCGTTTTCATACACCTTGTCGAGCCCGAGAAACATCATGAAGGTCGAGCAGGAGAAACGCTTCGAACGCATGCG
>JAGWXY010000004.1 GCA_018969605.1 Verrucomicrobiota bacterium
TTGCGGTCAACTACCAAGATGATCTGGCCAATGCTGCCATCATAACAGCTGACCCGGAACGCATCCGAATTCGCATTCCATAAGCCCACGCGTTCGGCGCTGCGAGGCCGCATCGCCCTACCGGGCATTAAAATGTGTCCCGCAAGATGCGTGACACTGCCAGCGCGACGCTGGCGCTCCCCTTGGAAGAAGCTGCTTCTTCTTCATCCTCAATCCGCAATCTACGATCCACAATCTTTCTGATTCGCGTGCATTGGCGTTCATTCGCGGATTCATAATCTTCTTCAAACGGACCTTTGGGGACAAAGGTCCCTGCCTAAGAGAAGCCGCTTCTCCATTCTCTTCCCCTAATAACCAATCACCAATAACCAATAACTCTTCCCCCGCCTTGGCGGTGAAATATTCTGAAAGAGTCGGCGCTGCGAGGCCGCATCGCCCTACCGGGCAATAAAATGTGTCCCGCAAGATGCGTGACACGGCCAGCGAGACGCTGGCGCTCCCCTTTGAAGAATCCGCTTCTTCTTCATCCTCAATCCGCAATCTACGATCCACAATCTTTCTGATTCGCGTGCATTCGCGTTCATTCGCGGATTCATAATCTTCTTCAAACGGACCTTTGGGACAAAGGTCCCTGCCTAAGAGAAGCCGCATCTTCATATTCTTCGTTTCGGTTTTATGCTTAGAATTTAGTGCTTCTACCTCTCCTCCCCATGCCCTCAATTGCCGCCGTTTTTGCCACCATGAACCGTTCGGCCACGGCATTGGCTTGTGTCCGCGCGCTAGCGGCGCAGACGCGTCCGCCTGAGTTGGTGGTGGTGGCGGACAATGTTTCGACCGACGATACAGTGGCCGAGCTGGGGCGATTGAAAGGGCTCCCCTTCCGTCTGATCGTGCAGCGGATGGATGAAAACCGTGGCAATGCCGGCGGGGTTCAGGAGGCGATGGATTTGGCCTTTGCCGAAGGCGTTGATGCGGTGTGGATCTTGGATGACGACTCATGGCCGCGACCCGAGGCATTGGAGGCACTGATCAAAGAGCCATGGGATGCGAGGGTCGTTCGCCACTCGTTGCAGATCGATCCGAAAACGGGCAAGTTCACTTGGCCTCTGCAAATCATAAATCATGATGAACATCTTCATCTTGTTTATTCGGTAGCTGACTTTTCTTTAATCAGCTCACCACGATCGCAAACATCATGGACGGGAGCACTGGTCTCGCGTGAAATTCGGCAAAAGGTGGGCGCGGTGAACGGTGCCTTATTCATTCGTGGTGAGGACGAAGAATATCCCTATCGGATTCGATCCTGCGGCTATCGATTCATGCCTGTTATCTTATCCATTCTCGATCACCCCGGGCCGTCAGAGATCGTTCGTTGGAAATTTTTTGGCAAGCACCTCTTCTTCGAGCCCGGACTCGCGGATTGGAAACTTTATTACAAAATCCGCAACATGGTGTGGCTCAAAAAAAAGCAATCAGGCGCATTCAATGCCTTTGCAATGGGCATGGCCTATCTCGTTGCCACTGCAAAGATCGACGGACTTCACCGCGTGCCACTGGTTCTCGAGGCCGCATTGGATGGATGGAACGCTCGCCTCGGCAAATGGCGACGGCATGTTTAGGCGCAAGCAAATTGTGACAATTTTTCATGATCACAAATCGGGCTCGCTCCTTGCCCGACGGGTGGAATCTGCTTTGATTTCCGCTCTTCGAAATTCTTCCTGAAGAAAATTTTTTTGCATTCATGACCCATCACCTCGAAACCATTGCGCGCGAGAGCGGCATTTCACTTTCATCCGTCACATCCACTGCCAAACTCCTTGCCGAAGGCGCGACCGTGCCATTCATCTCGCGCTATCGGAAGGAACAAACAGGCTCGCTCGACGAAGTACAGATCACCACCATTCGCGACCGCATGCTGCAACTTGCGGAGCTCGACACCCGTCGCAGCGCGATTCTCAAGTCACTCGAGGAGCGCAGTCTGCTCACCCCCGAGTTGAAGAAAAAAGTCGAAGCGGCAAGCACTCTGGCAACGCTCGAAGATGTCTTCGCGCCCTTCCGACCAAAACGCCAAACCCGTGCGACCATCGCCATCGAGCGGGGACTCACTCCGCTCGCCGACTGGCTGCTTGAGCATCAGTCCGAAGATTCTGCCGACGAAGCAGCAAAATTTGTCGATGCCGAAAAGCAAGTGGCCACCGCAAGCGATGCGTTAGCCGGGGCCCGCGACATCATTGCCGAACGCGTGGCCGATGATGCGACCCTCCGCGGCAAGGTGCGAAAATTGTATGAAGAGGAGGCGACCGTTTCCTCGAAGATCATGTACGGCAAAAACGAAGAGCCGGATGCGCAGAAATTTCGCGACTACTTCGAATGGAGCGAGCCATTCAAGTCAATCCCCTCGCACCGCATGCTGGCGATTCGCCGCGGCGAAAAAGATGGATTTCTTCTAATGCGCGTCGAGGTGCCGCTCGACCGCGTGACCGCACTCGCCCTGCCCGACTGGGTGAAATCACATGGCGAAGCCGGCAAGCAAGTCGCACTCGCGGTCGAGGACGGCTGCAAACGCTTGCTCATGCCCTCGATGGAAACCGAGGCGCGGCTCATCGCCAAAAAACGCGCCGACGAAACGGCGATCAGCGTGTTTGCCGAAAACCTGCGCGAACTGCTGCTCGCATCACCGCTTGGCAGCAAGCGTCTCTTGGCGATCGACCCCGGATTTCGCACCGGTTGCAAAACCGTGGTGCTCGATGCCTCGGGCAAACTGCTGCACCACACCGTCTTGCACGCGACGGCAGGCTCGAATACGCAGCTCTATGAGGCCGCGGTAGAATTCACAACGCTGATCAAAAAATACAGCATCGAAGCCATCGCCATCGGCAACGGCACCGCCAGCCGCGAAACCGAGGCCTTCGTCAAAAAATTGAAACTTCCCGCATCCATTCCGGTGATCATGGTCAACGAAAGCGGAGCGTCGATCTACTCGGCATCCGATGTCGCACGCGAGGAATTCCCCAACGAGGATGTCACCGTTCGCGGCGCGGTTTCGATTGGCCGTCGATTGATGGATCCTCTTGCTGAATTGGTGAAGATCGATCCGAAATCCATCGGCGTTGGACAATACCAGCACGATGTCGAACAACGCGCGCTCAAGACCAGTCTCGATGACACGGTCATTTCCTGCGTCAACGCGGTAGGCGTCGAACTCAACACCGCTTCAAAGCAGCTGCTATCGTATGTCTCGGGACTCAACTCGACTCTGGCTGAAAACATCGTCGCATGGCGCAACGAAAACGGTGCTTTTCAGTCGCGCGAGGAACTCAAAAAAGTGCCAAGGCTTGGAGAAAAAGCCTTTGAGCAAGCGGCCGGATTCCTCCGCGTTCGCGGCGGCAAGCATCCGCTCGATGCCTCGGCCGTCCACCCGGAACGCTACACGCTCGTCGAACGCATGGCGGCCGATGCCGGATGTGCCACGGCTGAGCTCATCGGCAACGAAGACGCGCGCAAGAAGATCGACCTCAAACGCTATGTCAGCGATGATGTCGGACTGCCGACGCTGCAGGATATCATCAACGAACTCGCCAAGCCTGGACGCGATCCGCGCAAGCAATTCGAACTTTTCTCGTTCCAGGAGGGCGTGGAGAAACCCTCCGACCTCCAACCTGGAATGAAAATTCCGGGTATCGTCACCAATGTCACCGCATTCGGAGCGTTCGTCGATATCGGCGTTCATCAGGACGGACTCGTTCATGTGAGCCAACTCGCCGACCACTTCGTACGCGATGCCTCCGAGGTGGTGAAGGTCGGCCAAAAAGTTCAGGCCACCGTTGTCGAGGTCGACCTCAAGCGCAATCGCATCGCTCTCTCCATGAAATCAAAGCCCGACCTCGAAAACCGCCGCTCAAGCTCCGAGGACCGAGGCACACCCCGCCAAACAAATCGCAATCAAGGCCCTTCCGGGAATCAGGGAGCTTCCAACAACGACTGGTTTTCCCAAGCGATGCAAAACGCGAAGAGGAAATGAGGGCACGAAGCATTTCAAAATTAACGAACACAAAAAACCCGACGGCATCCCGTCGGGTTTTTTGTGTTTCAGAAACCGTGGTGATTTCAACGTACGGCGTGTCGGCGCACGGGGATGATTTTGGCGATGTTTTCGAAATCTTTGTCGGTACTTAGCACCGAGTACCCACGGTTTTTGGCGGCAGCCGCAATCAGAAAATCGGTGTGAGCGGCTTGGACTCCTTTCGCGATGCAGCGATTGCAAAGTTGCGCGGCCAATTCAAAATCTTTTGTGCTAAGCTCAAGGTCCGGAAATGCTGAAAGTATTTCGCGAAGCTTTTCGAACTGATGCTGATGCCGTATCCCCGAAAGTACCTCCTGCCGCACGGGACCAAGCATCACCACTTGGCCCTGCTGCACCAGTTTTCTGAGGCTCGATACCCATCGATCTTCGGCTGGTTTTTGCCGACGAAAGGCGAGCGACCAAACGGATGTGTCGACAATTACTTTCATGCCCTGCGGCGCTGCTTTCGGTAATCGTAACCTTTTGCGTATTCGATGCTGCCAAATAGATCTAGAACCTTCATTTGCTTGCGCCGCGCTACATATTCTTGCAGCGCCTCGATCACCGCCGCCTTCTTGCTTCGATGGTGCCCGATGCTCACCGCCTCTTCCAACAGATCTTGGTCGATGTCCAAATTTGTTGCCATGCACAAAAGATCGCACAAGGCATTGTGCGAGTCAATTTTGTTATTTTCGGTTTTTACAACATGATCGCCTCGATCGCCCGAATCAGAAGGGCTTTAGGTCCCTCGCTCGCTATGCGATTCCATATTTATCAGAACCACACACAGACTCATTTGTTTCCTGGCTCACCACTTCATCATCGGCAGCGGGTTCAGAGGCCTTTTCCAAAATTCCTTGCGCGTGATGCGGATCAGGTTGCTGTGAAATCCAAGGTTTGGGAATACGACTTGGACCTCCTTGACCTGCCCGCGAGTGAGCCCGAATCGCCGAAGCCCCATCGTGGCATCGACCCAGTCACCTTCTCGGAACACCTCGACAAGCGGGTTCGCCGAAGCCGGCGCTTTGCGAAAGCGGTGGTGCAGGTCGATCATTTGGGTGATCTCCGGAATCCATGACTCCAGGCAACGCTCTTTGAGATATTCCTGCGCGAGACGAATCGATGGCTCCAGATAATCAATCACATCCCCGGGCCACATGCCGAGGTCATGAAAACACGCGGCTGTGACCAATTTCGCTTCGTCGTCTCCCTCGCACTGATGAAATGCGAAGCAAAAATGGAGCACGCGGCACACATGGTTCTTATAGGCTTCGTACTGGGCGCCGATCACCGTCGCGCGCGGTGAGAGAATTTCCTCAAGCAATGGAATGTGTGTGCGAATGTGCACGCTAGAGAGTTCAATACATACACCTCTTGGCAAGCAATTCTTGTATAGAAGCGCATTGGCGAATGAAAGACGCGGACTGTTTTACCTCGGCTTCGCACAGTCCATACTGAATCCAATTCCGCATTGGTGTTTCAGAACTTGGAGCGGGACCCTCCAAGGACGGCCTGGATCAGGATGATCCAGCTACGATGAAGAAGCTAGATCAGAAGCAGTCTCATCATTTTCTTCCACTTCAATGTTCGATGTTGAATGTTCGATGTTCGATGTTCCTCCTGCTTCAGAAGAGGTGCCCCGCAAGATGCGAGACACTGCCGGCGAGACGCCGGCGCTCCCCTTGGAAGAATCCGGTTCTTCATCCTCTTCCTCATTCAAAATTCAAAATTCAAAATTCCTCTCTCCTCTTCCACTTCAATGTTCGATGTTGAATGTTCGATGTTCGATGTTCCTCCTGCTTCAGAAGAGGTGTCCCGCAAGATGCCTGACACGGCCAGCGAGACGCTGGCGCTCCCCTTGGAAGAATCCGCTTCTTCATCCTCTTCCTCATTCAACATTGAAAATCCAACATTCCTCTTCCTCTTCCTCTTCCTCTTCCTCTTCCTCTTCGATGTTCGATGTTCGATGTTCGCCTCCCCCTCTACCCCAGATTCGAGATCGTCTGGAAGATCGCGGTGATCATCAGGTAGGCCATGGTGCCGATGAGTCCGGCCATGATGATCAATACAGTCGGCATGATCAGGGCCATGATGCGCTGAAGGTCTTTGTCGAGTTCCTTGTCGTAGCGTTCGGCCGAGCGGCGCAGCGACTGGTCGATTTTTCCAGTTTGTTCGCCGACGGAGATCATGTCGATGAGGAGGGGCGGAAAAGCGCCGGTGCGGATGAGCGCTTTGGAAAACGAGCGGCCGTCGCCGACTTGTTCGATCACTTTGTCGAGACCGGCGCGCAGCGAGCGGTTTTGCGTGGCATCGCGTGAAAGCTCGAGGGCGCGCAAGAGCGGCAAGCCATTGCCAACAAGGTTCGCCATCGTTTCGAGAAACTGCACATAAAAGCGGCTGGTGATGACCGGACCAATCAAGGGCAAACGCAATTTGATGCGATCCCACGCAGGTTTGTTTTCCTCGTTGTCCTTCCATGCCTTGAAGAAAATGAATGCGGCAATCAGCAGAAGCAAAATCACCAGCCACCACTTCGAGAGAAACTCCGAAGCGCCGATCAAGATGGCAGCGCCCAACGGGATTTTTCCTCCCGGCGTGCTCTCAATCAACTGCGTGAGTTGTGGGATCAGCGTTGTGACAAACACGATCGATACACCAATGCCAGCCAGCACGAGGAAGGCCGGATAAATCATCGCCAGCACGAGGCGGCTTTGCAACTCGGCGAGCGTCTTGAGGTAATGCGCCTGGCGCTTGAGAATCGTGTCGAGCGCGCCCGATGCTTCGCCCGCTGCGGCGAGCGAGCAATAAAGCGGCCCGAAGCTCGGGCTTACTTTTTTCAGCGCGACAGAGAAATTAACACCATCGCGCACGATCTGCCGGATCTTGTAGGAAACCGCTTTGAGGTTGCCGAGCTCTTGGCGGTTTTCCATCGACTTCAATGCCGGCTCGAGTTGCAAGCCGGCGCCGAGCATGTCGGACAACTCTTCCGTGAAGAGCACCACTTCCTGGCGCTTGAGCTTGATCGGGCCTTCAGGGATCGGCGCCTCATCGGGCTTTGTTGAAGCAGCCGCTGCCTCATCGGATTTTGTTTTCGCACCTTTTCCCGCAGCAGCGACGATTCCCGCCGTTTCGCGAAGGTTGACCGGTTGAAGCCCCTTGCGATCGAGAATGCGCAAGGCCTCTGGACGGTCCGCCGCATCGAGCTCGCCGCTCGTGACTGAGCCTTTGGAGTTGAGAGCTTTGTAAGCGAAGACGGGCATGACGAATAAATGAGTGGGCAATCGTTATGGCTCAATCATCACCGCCACCGATGTCGGATGAGGTCACCGATATCACTTCCTCGATGGTGGTAAGACCCTGCATCACCTTGTGCCAACCGTAGGTGCGCATCGGCACATAGCCATCGCGCAGGGCCTGATCGCGCATCTTCGGAGCGGGCGCGCCGTGGGCGACGAGCTCCTGCATCGCAGGGGTCAGCAAGACGACTTCGTAAATCGCAAGTCGTCCGGAAAATCCCGTGCCACGGCAACGGTCGCATCCACCGGGCGAATAGATCGTGCCCTGAAGTTCGTCCGGGATGCCAAGGTTGCGGCGGTCGACAAGGCTGACCTCGCGAGGCACGCGGCAGTTGGTGCAAAGTTTTCTCACCAAGCGCTGCGCGAGGAAGGCACGCACCGCGGCGGAAACAAGGAATGGCTCGACCCCCATGTCGACGAGGCGGCTGATCCCGCCCATCGCGTCGTTGGTGTGCAGCGTGGAGAAAACCAAGTGACCGGTCAGCGATGCGCGGATCGCGATCTCCGCCGTCTCGAGGTCGCGGATCTCACCAATCATCACGATGTTCGGATCGGCACGCAGGATCGATCGCAGCGCATTGGCAAAGGTGAGCCCGATGTCCGACTTCACCGCGATTTGCATCACGCCGGTGAGTTTGTTTTCCACCGGATCCTCGACCGTGACGATACGACGCTCGGGGTGATTCACTTCGCTAAGGAAGGAATAAAGGCTCGTCGATTTTCCGGATCCCGTCGGACCGGTGATGAGGATGATGCCATTGGGCAGGTGAAGTAGGGCTTCGATTTTTTTCTGCACGAAGGGCTCCATGCCGAGCTTCGCGAGATTGAATTTTTCCTGGTTGAGCAAACGCAGTGAAACACTTTCGCCCTCGACCGTTGGCACTGTCGCCACGCGGACGTCGATGGTCTGGCCTTCGAATTGCAGGTTGATGCGGCCGTCCTGCGGCACCCGGCGCTCGGCGATGTCGAGGCGTGCCATGATTTTCAAACGCGCAATCACCGAGCTTTGCAGCGCCTTGATGTTTTCCGGCACCGCGACTTCGATCAGGCGACCATCGATGCGGTAACGAATGCGCAGATTCGTGCTTAGCGGCTCGACATGGATGTCGGTCGCGCGTTGGTCGAGCGCCTCACGGATGATCTGATTGACGAATTTGACGACGCTCGCCTCCTCATCATCGTCCTGGTCGATGACATTTGCCTCGTCCTCGCCGGCATCGAGGTGGTCGTAATCGAAATCGCGGCCCTCGAGAATTTGTTCAAAAGTGTCGGCACCCACGCCATAAAGCCGACGAAGCGCTTCGTGCAGGCGCTTGCGTGATGTCATGCACCAGTCGATCGGCAGCGCGAGTTCCTGCGCGGCGGCTTGCCTCGCAACGAGATTGAAGGGATCGAAGGTCGCGAGCTTGAGACGCTTCACGCCATTGACTTCGGTGATTTCCACCGGCAGCAGGCGATGGCGCAGGGCGATGCGTGGGCCGCAGGCTTCACGCAGTGGCAGCGGCACCTCGGCGATCGGTATGACATCGAGCCACTCCATGCCCAGATCGTGGGCAAGCTCGCGCATGTATCTCTCCTCGTCGACGACCCCGGCATCCAGCACATCGTCAATCGGCGAGCACTGGCGTTGCGCGGCATTGCGCAGCACCTCGTCGAGTGCGGCAAGGTCCTCGCATCCGGTGCGGCGGGCGGGTTCGATCAGTAGTTGGGTCATGGGTGACGCTTTCTTTGTCGCTTAAAACCGCCGAGCCTGCAACCTGTCTCTTGAAATAGACACAAAGCGGTCTTTGTTGCCTCCGATGCCAAAAATTTTTTGTGGAAATCCCCAAAGCCCCGCCCATCATTGCCCTCAAGTCCGTGAAAAAACCTGCATTCTGCGTTTTTCTGCTGCTCGTGTGCAGCGTGTCCTGCGAAAAAAGGTCAGCCAAAATGGATACCTCATCCCTGCCCCAAGCCGAGGCCGCTTCTGACCGGGTGCAGCCTTCCATCGAGACAGCCCTCGCGGAAAAAAATTTGAAGCTTGGCGATGAGGTCTTCATTCGCGCCTTCAAGCAAGAGCGGGTACTTGAACTTTTCATCGAGAGCCAATTCACCGGACGCTACGAACTTTTCCGCAGCTATCCGATCGCCGCCGCATCCGGAACGCTCGGCCCAAAACTCGCCGAAGGCGACCGCCAAGTGCCGGAGGGATTCTACGCCGTCCCACCCTCGGCGATGAATCCCAACAGCCGCTTTCACCTTGCCTTCAACATCGGCTACCCGAATGCCCTCGACCGCTCGCTCGACCGCACCGGCAGCGCGATCATGATCCACGGCGACCGCGTTTCTACCGGCTGCCTCGCGATGACCGATGAACTGATCGAGGAAATCTACACCATTTGCACCGCGGCGCACAGCGGCGGCCAAGCTGCTTTTGACGTGCACATTTTTCCCTTCCGCATGACTCCGCAACGCATGGACATGGAAAAAAATTCCAAATGGCACGCGCATTGGGCGAACCTCAAGGAAGGCTACGATCACTTTGAGGAAAAACAGCGCACTCCACGCGTCACCGCGAAGGGCGGACGCTATCATTTCGAAGCGCTTGAGTGAAAGCGCGAGGCAATTGAGCGATCAGGCATTTGCGCGCTTCGCCGCATCGAGAAGCCCCGCGGCGTAAGCTTCGAACACGCGGCGAATCTCATCACGGACGCGGCGGAATACCGCCATTTGCTCATCCTCGCTGCCGGTGGCATGCGCGGGATCGTCGAAGCCCCAATGATGACGATTCAGCTGACCGGGGAAAACCGGGCATGCCTGATCGGCGTTGCCACAAACGGTGATCACCGTTTCGACTTGGTCATTGAGGAATTCGTCGAGGTGTTTCGAGCGATGATCGCTGATGTCGATGCCTATTTCGGCCATCGCCTTGATGCCGAGGGGATGGACATAGCCCGCAGGCTTCGAGCCCGCGCTTTCGACGCGGTACTTGTCGCCGAGCGCGGCTTGCAGGATGCCTTCGGCAAGGTGGGATCGGCAGCTGTTGCCGGTGCAGAGAATCAGGATGACGGGTGGTTTCATGGTTTGGTTGATGTAAAAAAATTTCAGCAGCTGCCGCCTGGCCCGCAGCAGGGCGACTTGCCACCGATCGCGGGCAGTCGACCGATGGACGGAAGTCCGCACAACTCAGGCGCGAGGCACTCGGTGTGCTTGCGCGCAAGACGCAACACGACCGCATCGGCCGTGAGCTCAAAGCTATTGATGGTGTATTGAGAAATCACGCGGTCCTCGTACTCGATCTCCACCGGCACGCCATCATCAGGAAAAATCGACTGCGCCTTTTCAAGGATCCCGGCCATCTTGCCGGTCTCGATGCGGTGGTCGTAATCTTCGCCCACCCACACCTGCAGCAGGCAGTTCGACCGCTCGCGCAGCTTGCCACCGCAGTCGATGAAGGTTTTTTGCACCAAGCCCACCTCGGTGACGTGAAAGGATACAGGCACCGCCGAACCATCGGGCAAGGCCAAACGAAAATGCCGTTGCGAATGCTCGGCCAAGAGAGATTTGAGTTCGGAAAGATTCATGCCTTGATCGTTGTTTTCGCGGATTTTGCGAGTTTCACCGGCCCGGGGCAGCAGCTACCTTCGCGTCGCGCCATACGCGCTTCCGTCCGCTTCAGATCCGACGCTCGCAGTCCGCTGCCGGGGAAGTTTTTCAACACCGCCCGCAACAAAGGCAAATGCCCGCGCGCAATGCGAAAATATGTCCACTTTCCGCAGGTCTCGCTCTCAAGCATGCCCGCCTTGCGGATGATTTGCACATGGCTTGATACCGACGACTGCGGCATTTCGAGGATGTCCGCCAATTCACAGACGCACAACGCACGATCCGCCACCAGACGGACAATCCGCCAGCGCGTCTCATCGGCCATCGCACGGAAAAATGCCAGTGGCTCACTCATGACGGGATTTATCGTTACGAAAATTTTCGGGATGTCGAACTGAAAATGAATGAAAAATTTGCCCCTGCACCAAAAAGGGCGCTGTTTCACCAACACAAAAAAACCCGGCGGTTTCCCGTCGGGTTTTTTGTATTTGATCGTAATGTAAGGCGACGCATCGCCATCAACAAAAACGCCGTTTTACCAAACGCTCTGTTTCACATAGATCACATCATAGGGCCTCACATAAAACGGGCTGCTTTGCGCCGATGTGAGCGTGTCGTTCATGTTGAGCAAATAGCGCATGCTTTTGCCATTCTGGTTGCGCACCAGCACGACTTGCTTCGGATTGGCCATGCGCGTGAATCCACCGCTTTCCATCACCGCCTCGAGCACGGTCATCGGACGATCAAGCGGGATCCTACCCGGCCGCAAGACTTCGCCCGAGACATAAACGCCCGCCGCGGCATTCTCCAAGGAAACCTGCACATTAGGGTCCTGCAGGTGCGGCTGATAACGCGCCATCAAGCTCGACTGCAGGCCCCCAATCGTCTGCCCAGCTGCCTGCACATCGCCAACCGTCGGCAAGCTCAACCTGCCATTGGCAGGAATCTTCTGCCGCGTGTCCAACTCAGGTGCCCCGCGAAAGGTCACCTTCACTTCATCACCCGGCGACAGGACACCGCCGAAGCCGGCGATCCTCGCTTCCGATGGAATGGCCGCCGAACTGCCGCCATTCCCGCAACCAACCACACCAGCGACCATTGCCAAGGCCGCCAAGGCTCCAATGATCAGACAACATGTCGGTTTGCATACTCCATCTTTACTTTTTGTCTTCATGATATTCATTTTTCTACTTGTTCACTATCGGGATAAAAAAAATTCAGTTTTTACGCTCAAATCCCCCACTCGAGGTGGTCGATCCAATCTTCCGGCAGCAACGCTCTTTCCACGCGGCTTGCAATGCGCCCCTCCCATTGCGGGTTGAAGGATGTGCTGGTGCCGTAGACCATGATGAGATCCTCCGCGCCAATGCTGCGAATTGCATGACCCACGCCCGGCGGAATCACCACCCCACCGGTATCCGGACCACTTCGCATGTCGCCGCAAATGATCAAACGCATCACCCGCCGCGGCATGCCGTCCCGCTCATCCACAAGAATCATCTCGCAGATGCCCGTCAGGAAAAACATCACATCCCATTGCTCGAGACCATAAGGCCTGCGCGAATAATCATAGGGATGCTCGACATAAAGCCCGTGAAACCACTCAGCCGCCGCAGTGCCATCAGGCAGGTATGGAGGATGAATGTGAAAACCCTTCGCGCTGTCGCGATGCATCATCGCCGATGCCCACTGCCTTGGAACAAGGCCGATCCTCGAAAGCACGCCGTCATCCATGCGCGCGAGTTCCGCAAAATGCCCCCTGCCCTTTTGCGGGTAAATTTTTCGCGGAAAAACTTCCACGCCGGGTATCCAAGAGTCCGCCAACTCCGAACGCCCCGAGATGGCATCCATCACACCGATGCCATCATCCGAAACTCGCTTTGCCAAAGAACCAGATGCGTAGTTTCTCGTTTCCAACCTCAACCTCGCCTGCGGCCGCAAACCCATCCATGAATTTTGAATCGCCATATTCTTCGTTTTTTTCGAAACGCCCTAAAGCTGCTTGAGATATTCGCCGTACGGCGTGCCCTCGTACCTGGCGACCGATTGACCGAGCCTGTCGCGATCGATCATCCCTTGCGCCAATGCAATCTCCTCCGGGCACGCAATCTTGCACCCCTCGCGCTCTTGGATGCCCCGCACAAAGTACGATGCCTCGGCCAAAGATTCCGGCAGGCCTGCGTCAAACCAGGCTATGCCTTCATCAAGCAGCTCAACCTTCAACTCACCACGCTCGAGATACAAGCGGTTCAGGTCAGTGATCTCAAGCTCACCGCGCGCTGACGGCCGCAGACATCGCGCATAATCAACAACTTTGTCATCGTAGAAATAAACACCGGGCACAGCGTAATTCGACTTCGGCACATCTGGCTTTTCCTCAAGCGAGATGGCTACCCCATCTTGATCGAATTCGACCACCCCGAATTGCTCGGGAGCCTCAACCTCACACCCGAAAACGGTTGCCCCGCGGGTTCTCTCCGATGCTGCCAGCAGAGCCTCCGGCAAAGCGTCTCCATGCATCAGGTTGTCGCCCAACACCAAACACACCGGCTCCCCTTCAATGAACTCCTCACCAATCAAAAACGCCTGCGCGAGACCATCAGCGCGCTCCTGCTCGGCATAATAAATATCGAGCCCCCACTGCGCGCCATCTCCCAACAAAGCATGAAATCCGCCGAGGTCGCGTGGATTGACAATCACAAGGATATCGCGAATCCCGGCAAGCATCAGCATGGAAAGCGGGTAATAAATCATCGGTTTGTCATAAACCGGAACGAGTTGCTTGCAGACGGAATGCGTGATCGGAAAAAGCCGACTGCCAGTTCCCCCAGCAAGGATGATCCCGCGCCGCGTGGTAGCTTTTTCCGCAGTCATTCCAATGCCGTCCGTCTGAATGTTCTGTATCATTCCAGAACTCCTCTCAGCCCCAGGCGTTGCCCGAGATAGCTTTTGTGTTCGATTCCACGAATCCATTCCTCGTGATCGATGTACCACCGCACGGTCTCATGCAGTCCGTCGCGAAAGTCCTTTTTCGCGCGCCATCCGAGCTCTTTTTCGATGCGCGTAGGATCCACCGCATAGCGGCGGTCATGACCAGGCCGATCCTCAACAAAGCGAATCAAGTCATGGCTGATAGTCCGCTCGCCGGACGGAAAATTTTTCCGCACGATGTCGATGATCTCGTGAACGACCTCGAGGTTGCTCTTTGCGCAGCGGCTGCCGATCAGGTAATTGCGACCCGGAACTCCTTTGAAAAGTGCTGCGCACAAGGCGCTGCAGTGATCCGACACATGGATCCAGTCGCGCACATTTCCTCCATCGCCATAGACCGGCAGCTCCTCACCACGCATGGCCTTGCGGATCATCAGAGGAATCAATTTTTCTGGAAACTGAAACGGACCATAGTTGTTCGAGCAGTGCGTGGTGATCACCGGCACCCCAAAGCTTTTGAAGTACGCACGCGCCATGTGATCCCCTGCAGCCTTGCTCGCGCTGTACGGGCTGTTGGGCGCGTAAGACGAATACTCGGAAAACGGCGCATCGCCAGTCTCAAGCGAACCGTAAACCTCATCGGTCGAGACATTGAGAAAAATGCCTGATCCCCCATCGGCCACGGAACACATCCGTCCATCGCGACGACCGCTTTTCCCAAGGTAACGGTAGAAGGCTTCAAGCAAGCGCTGCGTACCGATCACATTCGTGTTGATGAAGTCTGCCGCATCGTCAAGCGAACGGTCGACATGCGACTCGGCAGCCAGATGGACGATGGAATCGATCCGATGCTCATGCAGCAATTTTCCCACCAGCGCACTGTCACTTATGCCACCCTCAACAAAGACATGCCGCGGATCATTCTTAAGATCCGCAAGGCTTGCTAGGTTACCCGCATAGGTGAGTTTGTCGAGATTGACCACTTTCTCGACGAGCATGCCCACCTCGCCGGGGCATTTCCCAAGCAGATGTCTGACGAAATTTGATCCGATGAATCCGGCGCCGCCGGTGACGAGTATTCTCATGAACGCATGTGATGGGGTGAATGCAACCATGCCTTGCATAGGCGATTACAGGTTACGCATACCTCCATTAAACCATGAACTGTCCGCTTTGAATTACAAAATGGCGTAATGCCTCACTCCAGGGACGCGGGCGAATGCCGGTCAACTTGGAAAATTTTCCGGTGTACATTGCGGAATTCAAAGGGCGTGATGCGACGAATGCCTCAACCTCCGCCAGCGTAATACCCCTGATTTTATCAGCCAAATTCGCCATTCCGTTCATTCGCGCCAAGTCGACGCAGGCCTCACCCCATTCCTGCCATGAGCATGTCCCAGCATTGCAAAGATGCACCACCCCCGATGCCGGGGCATCCGCATTTCCGAACACCAAGGACTCCAACCATTCGACGAGATCAATCGTGTAAGTTGGTCGTGCGAATTTGTCCTCAGGCAGCGCCGGGCACTCGCATAATGCTGCCTGGCGCACAATCCATTCGGGAAACCCTGGGCGCGAAGGACCAAACAACCATGAAACACGCGTCACCAAATTTCCTTCCGATGCAGCAAGCACCCGACGTTCCCCATCATGCTTGGTGTGACCATACACACAGATCGGCAGTGGCGGATCTGTTTCACGATACGGAACGGCATTCGATCCATCGAAAACCATATCGGTGCTGAGGTAAGTCACATGCGCATTTTTTTCCGCAGAAACCTCCGCAACAATTCCCGCGGCCTCGGCATTGATCACATATGCCTCACGAGGATGCGTTTCGCAGTAGTCAACATCGGTCAACGCGGCTGTCAGAAATAGCCATCCGTAATCAATCGCACCGAGCACGCGCCGGATCGAGTCTTCATCGGCAAGATCAAGATCGCTGCGGTCGAGGGCGATGACCCGATGCCGCTTCGAGAGCTGCCCAGCAAGCAACGAGCCAAGCCTGCCACCAGACCCGACGACGACCACCGACGAATCGCGCACACCAACCGCGCGATGGTAATTTTCATCAAACCACATGAGATTCAGTCATTACGCGCCATTTTTTGGAAAACCATTTTTGCGAAACCGTAAAGGCCATGAGAACCATCAGATTTCTTGCCAGACACTTTGGGCCACTCCACAAACCTAGCCCGGCACGCGCATGCGAAAATGCCGCCTCACGACATCCAATCGCGCAGGCAATTTCGGCCAATCTCGAAGAAAAATACCCCATGTTACGCCGCACCAAACGCGCCGTGACAGGATCAATTTTCAACAATCGGCGAAAAGCCTGCACCTGCACACGCAAGTAGCAGTCGTACCTGCCATATGCCAAACCCGCATCCATGTCATCAGACAGACCCGGCGTTGCGCGCATGCGCTGCACACGCACAAGTTGCTGGTTGAGTGCGACAAATCCATGTGCCAACACCATGCGGTGAATCAGACACGTGTCCTCTGCCACACGCAAGGACTCATCAAAAGTTGAATCCTCACGCAGGCATGAGCGCCTTACCAACATCGACTGGATGAAGGGATGACGTTGATAGAGAAACATCGAACAATCACGACGCGGATAATATATAGTGTCACCTGGTTCGTTACCGGAATTCATCAATGGCAAATCATCAAGCGCCAAGCCATCCTCATCGATGCTCATGCAAAAGCAGACTACAGCTTCATGCACGCGCAAGGCCAACATTTGCTTCTCAATTTTGGCAGGATGCCATAGATCGTCGGAGTCAAGAAATGCAATCCATGATCCTCTTGATTCGCGAATGCCGCGGTTTCTGGCGGCCGCCACACCGCGATTGTCGGTTTTGACATATCGGATGCGATCGCCATATACCTCAAGCGCATGGCAAGTATCATCAGTCGACCCATCATCAACCACGATCACCTCGCAGTGTCGCCATGTCTGATTCAACACGCTTTGCACTGCCTCGCCGACCTGTTCCGCTCGGTTGTAGGTCGGGATGATGACGCTTACTAGGTCATCGCAAGGCGCATCATCCATGCACGCAATTCCTGCATGCCCGGAGGCCGTGTTTTTCATAAAATCTTGAATGTTTCGCCTCTCTCAAATGAGCCACGGCCATGGCGTGTTTGAAGACCAACCGCAGTTCACTTTCGTCGCAGCCTTCGCCCTCAAATCTCCGTGAATGACTCATTCGCCACCATCGCAAGGCAGCTGCCGTACGGACGGTCTTGAGCTTCCCACCACGGCATGGCCAATGCTCCCAGTGATGACCCACATAAGCCTGCGACAATCCGCGGCTCCATGCAGCATCAAGCCAAGCTTTTCTTGTCAGTCGATCTTTCTCTGGATGATGTATGACGCAGACATTAAGCCCATCCGCGATGCGATAGCCGGCACGAATCAGCTGAGAGGAAAACAACACATCGTCGCAATAGCCCAAGGCACCCGGTCCAAGAGATGAATCGTAATTCGGCACCCGATCAAGCACATGTCGAGCGATCGCCATGTTGGCACCGACATAGGACTGCGGATTTCCACGATCGAGCCAGCAGGTCTCCGCCAACCAAGCACGATGCATCGACGTCATCCAAGGCCGCAATAAATCGGGCGCCAAGACAACACCACCCGCGACCGCATCGGCACCAGCGTCAACCATGGGTTTAAGCATTCCGCCAATCCAATCGGCGGGAAACCTCACATCATCATCGGCCGAAAGGATGAAATCACCTCGCGCTTCAATGAATGCGCGGTTCATTCCGGCACTCTTGCCGCGCTTCGATTCGAAAACATGCCGCACCGAAATGCCGTCACGTTCAAAAAGTTCCAGAACACGAGATGTTTCATCGGTCGATCCGTTATCGATCACCATCAGTTCGCAATCCAAACCCGCAGGCACCACCACCTGGCGCAAGGAATCAAGCGTAGCAGCAAGATGCTCCGCACGGTTGCGTGTCACAATGGCGATGCTGGCTTTCATCAAGGCATGAAGAAAACATGCCGCATCAAACAGCGACCAAACTTTGCAAACGCGTCACAAACGCTCCAACCGGATCCTCGGGCATCACCGCAAGCAGCCGCTCCTTGGCGGATTTTGCCATCGTCGCCCATTCGTGACGACGCTGCCACGCTCGCTCAAGTGCATCATCCAAATGACGTACCGTAGGCGCTTCGGCGATAAAACCATCGATGCCGTCGCGCACATGCTCGGCATTGCCCGCAACATCCGTTGCCACGACTATGCGCCCGCATAATATCGCCTCGATGATCGCCAGGGGCAAACCTTCGTAGCGCGATGGCATCAGCAGGCCGTGATGGCTTTCCCAAATGGCTCTCACATCATCAGTCTGACCCAGAAAATTTACATTTTCAGCCGCGCACATTTTTGCCATCCGCTCCAGGCTTTCAAGATACGGACCCGTGCCATAGAAACTCACTTCCAGCGGACGAAGCCTCCATTTGCGCATCGCCATGACCTGCAACACAAGATCCTGGCCTTTTGCCATGGGATCGAGCCTGCCCACACACGCGAGCCGCATGGGTCCCTCCATGTCGGGTTCCGGCAAATCAAACTCGTGCGCGACATTCCATGGGTTGCTGACGACCTCGGCATTGACCAATTCCATGCCGCACTGGAGTTCCATCAAGCGGCGGTTCGCATTGGAAACAAAGTACACACTTTCGGCGATCTCCAAGCCGTTTCGCAAATCAACAAGCCACGAATCCATCGGCCACCACGCCTCATGATGCGCATGCACCACCAGTGCATATTTCAAGCCAAGCTTCCTGCATGCACTCATCCATGGCAGGCCCTCCCATGGTCCGCCCTGCGAGATGACCACAAGATCCGGCTTGAATGACTTCAACCAACGCATCGAGGCGGCATCAACCGCAGGCGAAGCATCGCGAGAAGTCATCCGGTCGGCCATGCGCCGCATCAGCGATTTGCGTCTCGGTCGAAAATGCACTCGTGCGCCGCAGGCCGCCAGATTATCAATGGCCGGATGCTGCGGATCCCATTTGAGCACCGAACACCTGAGCTCATGGCCGAGTCCACACAAACGCATCGCGGTGCGACTCCATAACTCCTCACTGCCACCCCATGCGAGACCGGCCATGGTCGATACAAATGCCGCCTTCATTTCAACCTACCAAATGTTATACGCATAAATTTCGCGCTGCAAATTCCGCACATGCCGTCGCGGGTAGACTGCAAGCAAGGCACCAGCCAATGCCTTGGCGCCAAGCGCCGAGACCCAACGCTTAGGCCCAGAATCCTGGCGCATTCCGCGAAGCACCAACGGCATCCATATATCCCGCAAAATTTCAGACAGAAACACGCAGGCCGGGACATGACGATTGAATAACAACACCAGTTCTTTGATAATGGCATCATTGCCGACCACGGATTTATTCACACCTGTATAACGGTAGTGACTCAACACCTCATCACTGCGCCCCCAGTTTCTTTCATTCTCCACAAAGTGACACCAAAGCTCGCGATCCAAGCAGTAATGCAGGTTTTCATCGACCAAAAATTCCCTCGCCAACGCGGATTTTCTGAAAAAACAACTCGGCTGCCAAATGCCATCGGAATAGGGATGCTTTTCCCATTCGGCACCTGCCGCAGGGCTGTCATGGATGCGCCCGCCATCGCAGTCGTATTGCAGCCGGCATGCCGCCGCCAACACATCCATCTCCGGCCTGCGCAGGAACTCGAACGCAACCTTCCACAATGCGTCAGGACGCAGAAGATCATCACTACACAACCAACTGACAATGTCGCCGCTCGCAAACCGAAATCCTCGATTGATCGCATCCGATTGCCCTTTGTCAGGTCCGCTGCTCCAACTCGCAAGCCATGGAGCATACTTTTTGATGATGTCCACCGAGCCGTCCGTACTCCCACCATCGACAATGATGTATTCGAGATTCGGATAGCGCTGTAATAGCACCGAGCGAATCGTTTCTTCAAGGTATGCGACTTGGTTGAAACTCGGCGTGATGAGACTGATTCTTGGGAGTTGAAGCCATGACCCCTGCAATAGCGGTTGCTCATCATTAGGCGAATTCCATGGCCATGTTTCAAATCCAGCGGGGGCAGGTGGTAGGGCATCAATATTCATGTCAACAGATGCGGCTCCCAAAAACCACGGTCATAGCGTTCCCACGCATGACAACCAAATGGCATTTGCCCGTGATTCATGCGCAAGCATTCGCGTGGCGAAACCTCGAACGCAAAACGCAATCCTTCGTGAAATGGTGCCACGCGAAAACCAGGAAGATAATAGTTCGCCATGTCCGACCAGAAGATGTCGTTGTTCCTATTGTTGGTCGCCGGATCCATAAACTGCCGCCACTCGTCCACCAAGCGCCGAAGAATCTTGGAGCTTGGAAACCATTTCGCGAGGCACTCCATCCCATGAACGACAAATTTCGGCGTCCATTTGACATGCAAGTCAAGCCACTGACTACCCCGGATGAAACGATGCCTCGCATCTAGAGCCTCGATCGCTTTGGATACTCTCAATAATGCGAAGCCGCCATTGCCCACCCTCGCCAGATCGACCCATGGGCTATCCCCGCACTTGAACCATGGAGCGCCGATGTAGTCATGTGCCTTGTCACACCACTCGGCCAATTCGTCCGAAAAAACCAGACTGTCGAGGTGGTAAAACATGACATGCTCATAGTTTCTGAATTTTTTGTAAAAGCTCTTCGTCATCAACAATAAGCCATGCGCAGCAGCTGAGCCAAAATATCGCGCCCGAAAGCGCTTGGTTTTGATGCCGCCAATACGGCAACGCGACCACCATGGTGCGATCATATAGATGTCATGACCGCCTAGATAGTGCTGCAAATGCTTTAACGAAATACGCTGCGACTCGGTCAATGCGTCATTGCCCGGCCACGGTACGACAATCGCAACACTGGGCTTGGGTCGATCCATGATGCATGCAGACAACCGCCAACTCATTCCATGCCCAACAAGGGCCAAGCAAGATCACGGCGGCTGATCCTGTTCAAAGGCAGCGGCCAGCGGATACCGATGGCGGGGTCATCGTACCGCAAACCCGCTTCATGACCCGTCTGATAGGATCCGTCCATAAGGTAAAAAAGATCAGCCTCATCGGTGAGGGCCTGATGCCCGTGGGCAACTCCATCCGGAATGCACAACGCGAGACCATTGGCATCGCTCAGTTCAAAAGCGAGATGCTGAAGCCTCGTCGATGACCCTTCCCTCATGTCGACAACGACATCCCAGACCGCCCCGCGTGTGCATCGTACGACCTTAGCCTCGTGAATGCCCGGCTCTTGATAATGCATGCCGCGTATCGTCCCTTTGCCGCAGCTTTTCGATAGGTTGACCTGTGAAACATGAAAGGGAAATCCCGCTGCGCGAAACTCACTCTCACAGAATGCCCTTGCAAAACAGCCACGCGAGTCTTCATTTCTTTCGAGTTTGACAAGGAAAACACCTTTAATCGCCATCTCGCCGAAAATCATAATTTCGTGGATCTTGAAATCATCCCACACATGAAGCCCAGCCACAAACTCAGAATCGCCATCATCGGCACCGGTAACTTTGCCGAGGTATGTCACATTCCGGGCGTCCTCTCCCATCCCAATGCCGAAATCAGTGCGATCTATGGCCGCGATGCGGACAAAGCAAAAACACTCGCAGCCAAGTTCGACATACCACACGCGACCGATGACCTAGAATCCATTTGCGCCGATCCAAACATTGATGCTGTCACGATTGCCAGCGCGAATTCGGTACATGCCAAGCAAGCGATCATGGCACTCAGTCATGGCAAACATGTCTTTTGCGAAAAGCCCCTTGCGATGAATGATACTGAGGCCGCCGCCATGCTCAAAGCGGCAAAACTAAGCGGAAAGATTCACCAAGTTGCATTCACCTTCCGATACAATTACGGCATCCGCGAACTCCGTCGCCGCATCGCCGCCGGCGACATCGGCACGCCATTTCACACACGTATCCAATACGACCGCTGGGACGGACTGGCGTCGACCAGCAAAGCAAGCTGGCGCGACCGACGAGATGTCGCCGGCGCCGGACTTCTCTTCGATCTCGGCTCGCATTTGTTCGACATCCATCGCCATGTGCTCGGACCCCTTGATTCGGTCATCGGCTACACTCACACCGTGCCACGCATGCTTCCCCACAAGGACAATGCTGAATTGGTGGAGATCGAGACCGACGACATCGTCAACACTTGGATCCAACATCAAAACGGTCTCCGCGGGCAATTTTTCGTCAGTCGTGTCACACCGCCCTTTGCGGAGCTCGGCTATTTCGAAGTCGTCGGCACCGAAGGCGCACTCAAAGCGGCACTCAGCCGCGGCGGCGTCGATTTCCTGAAAGCCTCAAGTCCAGACTCACCCGAATGGATCAATCTGGCATTACCGCCGGAAGCGTCTGACGGCAAAACGCACGCACTCGACATGATGATGCGTGGATTTGTTGATGCCTGCATCACTGGACAAATCAATCTGGAAGTTGATGCTAACTTTGAGGACGGCTGCGCAGCGCAATTCGCAATGTCTGCATTGATGAAATCACAAACGAGCATGCGTTGGGAAAGTATTCCATCATTCCTTTAACTCCTCTAACAATCCCACCTCCGTAAGTTTCTGGGTAGCTTCAAGGATAACCTTAAAATCGATTCCTGAAATTTCCGAAATCGCCAACAAATCGTTAGATCCATCAGAAAAACCCAAGACCCAAAGCAGGGCCAGTTCGTCAAAGACGTCTGACTTGGCCCCTCCTGTTATTTCGTACAGGCCGTATTTTCCAAGCATCGGTTCTGCCATTGGCTTGAGATTCAGATGGCGCGTGTTTTGGTCGACAATAAACAAGATTCGCTCAAGTTTTTCGAGAGTATCCTGCAAGGCCTCCGCCGTGATGAATGATAAATCGTCGGCGCTTGTATGATACTCAGGAAATGTGCCGTAGGCGCTTCGGCTAAGACATCCGATTGCAAGATTAATACCCGGCGATCCGTACTGACGCTCGTCATATCCATAGGGCATGAAATCCCGTATGTTCGCATCCGGACATGAATTTCGAAATACCGACTCAACCGCACGATCAATCAGCGAGTTTTTTCTTTTTGTTCGTTTGTATGTGAGAGCACCCGGATCGCCCACACAGGCCAGCACCAATCCACAGGCGATTCGTGGTATCAGTGACTCATTCGATGCCAACCACGCAATGGATCCAATAGTGCCAGGAACGAAAAGAAAGCGGTATGAATAACGAAGAGGTTGCTCCATCAAGCGCGTGGCAAGCTCAGTGGCTAGGACCATGCCCGATAAGTTGTCATTCGCCATCGATGGGTGGCAGCAATGACAGGAAATCAAAACTTCTTCATCGCAGATTCCAGGAATCAGTAACTCGCCGTAATTTAGCTCACCATGAAAGAGATCAGTATCAACGCAAACATCATAATCACCATCGCCGAGTTGATCCAACGCATTTTGAGACAAGCAAAAGCCCCAGTCATCATTGTAATATCCCGTGCGGTACGGTATCGCATCAGGCATCTTGGGATTTGCATGCAAATGGGGCAACAGCTCTGCCAACGACATCCGCTTTTGCACAGGCCTACTGTAACTGACAAGATGAAGATTGTGATCACGAAAGTTGACCACATCATTTCCAATAGAATCACGGATCCATGCTTCCCTCACTTTCCACTCTTGCGGAACCTGCCAGTCGAATACCCGGGTGCCACTCGGCACAGACTTGATATCGATAGGAATTTTATCAGAAATGACACGAAGTGATTCACGCAATCCTTCACCCGTAATGCTTCGGCACAACGGATACAGAATCTCCGCCAACGCATGCATGCGCTGTCCTGAATCCTCAATCATATACAAGTCTTCCCGCAAACCACTCAATCGAGTACCCTTACATTTGGTATCGGCACCACGAATCGTCCGCCCCACTCGCGAATTCCCGACATTTCACTGCGAACCTCGTCACTTATATTCCACGGAAGAATCATCACATAATCCGGACGAGTCTCGAAGATCTTCGATGGCGGATGAATCGCCACATTGGCTCCCGGGATGAAACGGTCCTGCTTGTGAGGGCTTTTGTCGACCACATAGTCGATCATGTCAGATCCAAGTCCGCAGAAATTCATCAGCGTCACTCCCTTGGCAGCGGCGCCGTAACACACCACCGACTCACCACGCTCATTGACATCAATCAGGAACTTCAATAGATCGCGCTTTGCCGCCTTGGATCTTTCTGCGAATGCTCGATACGTGCCCATTTCAGCCAAGCCAAAGGCGTTCTCTTGCTCACGCAACTCAGCAACACGGCCGGTCGGCCTATGCAACTCAGATTCATATCCCGCATGCTTTCCGAAAATACGAAGCGATCCGCCATGAGTCGGCAGCTCCTCAACATCAAATATCTCAAGGCCATAACGCGCAAAAATTTTCTCCACGCTCAATAAGGACAAATACGAAAAATGCTCATGATAAATCGTATCGAACTGATTGCCGTCAATGAGTCGCATCAGATGCGGAAATTCAAAGGTGAAAATGCCACGAGGCCTTAGCGCAATCTTGACGCCCCTCACGAAATCTTTGATGTCCGTCACATGGGCAAGGACATTGTTGCCAATCAACAGGTCGGCTCCTCGCCCGTCGGAATGCAGCATCCTCGCTGTTTGCGAGCCGAAAAATCTGACTAGGGTTTCAATGCCCTTTTCCTCCGTGGCATGATACGCAATGTTCGCTGCAGGCTCAATGCCAAGAACCGGTATGCCTTGTGTAGCAAAATGTTGGAGCAAATAACCGTCATTGCTCGCAACTTCTACCACGAGGCTATTTTCATCGAAACCGAATCGGTTGATCATCATGCACGCATAGCTTCTCGCGTGCTCAACCCATCCGCTCGAAATACTGCTAAAATAAGAATAATCGCTGAATATAGCCTCTGGAGATTCGAATTCCTCAAGCTGCGCCAGTAAGCATTTTTCACACACCCACACCTTGAGTGGATACGCCTTCTCACCTTCTGAAAGATCTTCCGCTCTAGGATACGAGTTCGCCAACGGTGACATCCCAAGATCACACATCACGTGATTCAATGGCTCCTCACAATACCTGCATGTTGCGGTTTTGGTCATAATTTCGAATTTGATCAGTTAAGCATGAGTCAAGCCCCCAGACTTCCAGTAAAAATCGCCATCAATCTGACCGGTCCTAATCAAAAAATTCAATTGCTGAAGGCGGGTAAAAGCGCGGTTTTCGAAATCCTCGCGTTTGAGATCGAGCTGCCTGAACAACTTATGAAACTGGCGAATACCATCATCGAGATTCCACTGGCACCGGAAATCAGGCAAATGCTTCGCAAGTTTGTCGAAAACCACGCGGTAACTGCGCTTATCTTCCGTGCCATCACCGTATTCAACCGCACACCCCTCAAATCGTTGCGCGACCGCATCAGCTATTTCGCGCACCCTAAGGTTAAGATCGTTGTTTCCAATGTTGATCACCTCACCATGAATTGCCTCTGTCGGCGCTTTCAACGCGCATATGATTGCTCTTCCGATATCGCTCGCATGAACCAAAGGCCGCCACGGGCTGCCATCACTGTTCATCCTGATGCATCCGCTTGTCCAGGCCAGCCCGCATAGGTTGTTCACCACTAAATCAAATCTCTGCCGCGGCGATGCTCCAAAAGCAGTTGAATTCCGAAAACAGATCGGCGCAAAAGTGATTCCCGCCATGGCGGTAATATCACGCTCACAAAGCGTCTTGCAATGCGCATATGACGTCTGCGGGTTTGGTGGAGTGGATTCATCCACCTCGTTGTCACCATCCACCACGCCATAGACTGAGCAGGACGACATATAAATGAAACGGGAGATCCCTGCCCTTTTTGCCAACTCAGCGAGTCTCACCGATCCATGGTGATTGATCTCACGCGTGATGCGTGGTGCCAATTCACCTGAAGGATCATTGGACAGTTCCGCCATATGGACCAACGCATCATACCCTGCAAGATCACGCGATTCCAATGCACGGATATCACGCGTAATGGTTTTCACCTGGTCGGTGCCCAATTCATAAAGCCACCCCGACCTGTAAAATCCGACGTCCACGCCGGTGACTTCGTAACCTTGGCTCAGCAACATCGGAACAAGCAAAGATCCAAGGTATCCATCAGTACCAGTAACGAGTATATTCATGATTTCGAAGAGTGAAAAAATTCAAGATGCCAATGCCCTACGGGCAAGATGCCGACCAATAACCAAGGATGCCGTGGCTGCTGGTGATGGAGCGTTGATGACATTCAAATAGCCCGGCCCCTGATCGATAAGGAAATCGTCTACAAGCCGACCATCATTGAAGACCGCCTGTGCTCGAACACCAGCCACACAAGGCATGAGATCATCAGGCCCGATGTTCGGAAGCATTTGACGCAAGCTGTTGACGAAATATTTTTTCACCAAGGATCGGCGCATCTCGGCAAGACCATTCGCAAGGTGTTCGGAGGCCATTTTCCAAAATCCGCCATAAGACAGCGTTTCTATCAGATCAATCGCTGCAAAATCGGTTTTACGGTAACCCTCGCGCTTGAATGCCAACACCGCATTTGGGCCGGCATGCACACAACCATCGATCATTTTACTGAAATGGACGCCAAGAAAGGGCAGTGTCTCACTGGGAACCGGATAAATCAGTCCGTTGACCAAATACGATTTGCTCGGAACAAGACTGAAATATTCGCCACGAAAAGGGATGATCCGCGCGCTTGGCGGACGACCATTCATACGGCCGATCCTGTCACTGTGGAGACCCGCGCAATTGATGATGTGGCGCGCGGGAAACACATCTCGAGCAGTCTCGATGAAACGCATTCCACCGGAGTCGAGAATGTGCAACACATTTTGATCAAAACAAATTTCTCCGCCAGCATCTTCAATGTCGCTTAACATTGCTTTGCAAACCTCAGGGTAACTTGTAACCCCCGTAGATCGCACATGGAGCGCCTCAAGACATGACACATAAGGCTCGATTTCGCGCGCTTTATCGCCATTTATCCATTCAGCGCCTATGCCATGGCATGTGGCATTGTTGAAAAGCCTTCGCAGCCCTGAAATTTCTTTATCGTTGTTTGCAACGATTAGTTTGCCGCATATCTTCATGGGTATACCGCGCTCTATGCAGTATTCTTTCATCGCCTCCGCGCCCTCTTTGCAGAACGTCGCCTTCAGGCTGCCCGGCTTGTAGTAAATGCCCGAGTGAATCACGCCAGAATTTCTGCCACTTTGGTGTCTAGCTGATGCCGCCTCCTTCTCGATCACCACTACTCTTGCACCAGGTGCTTGCACGCATAGTTCCCGCGCAGTCGCAAGCCCGACAATGCCTCCACCTATGATTGCATGATCATACGGCTTCACAGGACACCAGCCTTTCTCCTCCACGGCAAATCACCCTTTGCCACAAGCTCTTCCAAAAAGATGCGATCCCGCAGCGTGTCCATCGCATGCCAAAACCCGTCGTGCCGCCAGGCCATGAGATCGCCTTTAGCTGCCAAGTGTTCAAGCGGATCCCGTTCCCACACGGTCTCGTCGCTATCAATGAGGTCCACTACTGCGGGCTCAAGCACGAAGAATCCACCGTTGATCCACGCTCCATCTCCTTTGGGTTTTTCACGAAACGATGAAATGCCATCACTAGCACCATCTAACACAAAGGCACCAAAACGGCCCGGACTTTGCACCGCTGTCAATGTCGCCAACTTTCCATGCCGTCTGTGAAAATCAATGCATGCACCAATGTCAACATTGCCAACTCCATCACCATAAGTCATACAAAAAGTCTCTCCATCAAGGTATCGTGCCGCACGCCTGAGCCTACCACCGGTCATTGTCGATTCACCGGTCTCCACACAAGTCACTCGCCAATCCTCAGTTTCACGACGGTGGATCACACGCGTCATGCCACCAAAGTCATATGTCACATCCGACCCATGAAGTACATAGTCATCAAAGTACTTTCGTATCATTCCTCCCTTGTAACCGCAGCATATGATAAAATCACGTATGCCATGAGACGCATAAATACTCATCACGTGCCAAAGAATCGGTTTCCCTCCAATGGTGATCATCGGTTTCGGACGAATGCTACTTTCCTCGCTGATTCGCGTGCCGAATCCTCCCGCCAAAATGACCGCCTTCATTTGTTATTTTTTTTGAGTATCGATTTCTATGCAATGGCACCCATTTTACACGCATCGGATTTAGACATGTCTCCCACATTGACTCCGGGCCGGTAACTCACCACTCGCGCCGGTACACCTGCAGCTATGGCATTCTCTGGGATGTCATCAACCACCACCGCTCCCGCACCTATGACAGCACCTGCCCCGATTCGCACGCCTTGCAGCACAGTAACGCCATGCCCGATCCATGTACCATCGCCCACCACAATTCGGCCTTTGCTGGCAAGAGGCTGATCCATGATCGGCCTACCCAACATTGTGCCATGGTCATAACTGTAAAAGGCACACTGCGGAGCAATCTCAACATGGCTGCCAATTGCGATATCGGAAACAAACGCATGAACCCTGCATCCGGGCTGCATGTGCGTGCCTTTCCCGATATGGATGTTACCGCCCGAGCCCGTCTCAAGGTAACTATCTCCATAAAGATGAACCCTATCGGCGATCTTGACCGCCCCACCAGCCGTGTTTCTCGTGATTACCACGCGATCACCTAGATAAACATGCTTGCCAATTGAGGTTTCGGGATTGGCAAGCACCGCCGTCGGCGTAATAAATCCCGAGGGGCAATAATTTGCCAAATGGGAGCGATGATGGAATGGAAGTGTTCCCAAACAGGCAATCCTTGCAGCCATACGTCCACTTAAACTCAAGCCTGATCGATCCAACCAGAATGAGATCCATCTGCGGTAAAAAAACATCAGCAATCGTTGCCAGTCATATCGAATACCCATCTCTCAAGATCAATGTATCATCTTATAGCTTCACTGTTTGGAAACAACGCGCAGACGCGTGAATATTTTTGTGCTCTTGGTAATCGTTCTTGGGATGTGAACACTGACGAGATCGACTCCACCTGCAAACCTATTGGCCTGGTTTTTCTCTATCACGCCGGTCTCATAGGCGACATTCCTCCATCCCTCTTTTGCATTGGCTCTCCATTCCACCAAAATCGTCACATCCGGATCACTGGCAGAAGCTTGGGTTCTGCGATATGAGAACACCAAATATCTGCTTTTTTGGCCATCTCCATCCGGATCCGCATTGGTAATTCTCGATTTCGGAAGGAACGTGGTGCCAGTTTTCTTAACAGGATTGGTTCCTAAAACATACTCTATTCCATTCACTATGGTATCCTTGTCAGGGTTTGCATCCAAACCTCCGGTAGCTCCAAATCCAGCCATCCACTGGTCAAATTTAAAAATCTTCTTGATGACATTGATTGATACCTTCGCGGTTTGCGACTGTTTGGATCCGTCAGTCACAACGAATTCAAAATAATCCGCACCGCTGAACCCAGCGTTCGGGGTATACACAAGATTCGGAGCGCTTCCAGTCAGTATGCCATACGAAGGCGCAGCGGTGACTTGAAATTCCGGCTGTAATCCTGCCATGCCTGCAGAACCTATCAAAAAGATCGGCAATGAACCATTTTCAACCAACTCGACGGATTGTGACTGTGCAGTTGGATCCACCCCTGGCTCGGCCATCGGCACAATTCTTACATTGTCCAAAAGAAGATCCGTATTGCGGGTGGATGACTCAGCATAACTTCCCGATTGATCAAGAAATGTCAGCAGCACATTAGAACCATCTGCAACAAACTCATGAATTTTAGGCACCCATGAACTAAATGCCCCTGCGGATTGGATAACTTCAGTACGATTGATCAAAGGCAGTGATGAACGTCCATAAAGGCTGACTGCAAGCGCCTGTTGACGTCCAGATGCTTCCGAAACCACTCCCATATCATACATAAGCTGGTATTTTTGACCTGTTACCGTTGCAAACCTTTGCGAAACGCTTCCGCCAAATTCATTGCTGCCAGCACTGAAAACAAGCATTCGATTACCCTCACTCGGCGAATAGGACGGCGTAATACCCTGCCCACTCCTGGTATAACCGACCGGCAATGACCCATTTTTACCTCCGGTTCTCCACGCATCGACCGTTCCGAAATCCGCCACATCACCAAACTCGAAACCACCATTTGAGAGTGGAGCCGCACCCTTCACATCGATGCTTACCATAGCTGGAGCAGACTCGGAAAATCCGTCGCTCGCAGCAAATGTAAATGAATCCGAGCCAAGATATCCCGACGCAGGATTGTAGACAATGTTCGGAGGTGCGCCGCCGATAGTCCCGTGCGAAGGTCCAGATACAACTCGATAAGTCAACACATCGCTAGGATCTTGATCTTGAGCAATTAGGGTGATTGGCACAAAGTCATCTTGCGTCACGGATGCTATCTGTGCTTTCGCGGTTGGAGGATTGCTGCCTGATTTTTGCCTAGTCACTGAAACACCATCGATCAGCAGATCCGAGTTATAGCTTTGGTTAAGCGGAAATATTTCAGATTGGTCGGACAAAATAAGTCTTGTTTGTGTGCCTGCCGCTACAAATGATGCGCTGAAGTCCATCCATGTTGTGCCGCTACCGGGTGAGACTAAAGGTTCAACACGCGAAAGAATCGCTGCCCCACCGCTATCCGCAACGGAAACCTGAAGGGCTTGCCTGCGTCCAGCTGCCTCGGTCACAATTCCCATCTTTAGCTTCACCAAATAAGTTGCTCCACGAATGGTGGCAAAAGCCTGAGACATGGCGCCGGCGTAGTCGTTATTGCCGGCGCTAAACAACGCCATCCTAAGGCCTTCCTGAGGAACATATGCGGGCTGGAATCCGGGCACGGTTGTGGAGAATCCGACCGGTTGCGCCCCCACATTTCCCGACACCTCCCAACTCGTCAGCGTGCCGAAATCTGTTGGCGTTCCCGACTCAAATCCGCCATTCGCGATTTCGTTGTCAGGATCACTCGCACTCGGCTCACCTAAGGACGGACCCGCGACATAACTTGCCACCAAACTTCTTTGCTGGTGCATCCGCACCGATATGGTCCGCGAAGATGAAAGAACTGTGCCATTTTCCTTCCATGAGGCAAAACGATAAACTCCTACCTTTTCTGTGGCGGTCAAATCGACACGGTCATCATCAGCAAATGATCTTGCAACACCAGCAACCAGCGATGATGGGCCAGAAAGATAAGAATTCATTGGAATAATCAATGCCGATGGCCCTTCGACATTCACGCTAAGACTCCAGTTAATCGCAGGCATCACTCGTACATCGTCGAGCATAATCTCTGCGCCGGATACTGCAACCGAGGCATCCTCGAAGCGAATTGTTGTGAGTTCTGAATTGGCTGTGAACTCAATCGATTTTTTTGACCATTTTGGATCACCTCCACTGATCGACGACTGGTTCTCAAGCTTGGTAAGGATTTCGCCCGAACCGGCAATCCGAATCCTCATGCTTCTCTGGAGCGCACTCGCGGCACGCGCACCAAGATCGAATTCCGCCCGGTAAATTTGTCCAGGGGTTGTCGCAAACGATTGGCTTATGCTACCGTTGCCTGCATTTCCCGCAGAGTTGAAGCGTGCCCATTTGAGACCATTTGTCGCGGCTAACACAGATTGATCGACAACAGCGACGTCGCCACTTGCAACCCACGATTGTCCATTGTTTTCGAAACTTCCATCAAGCAGCAACGGTGTCACAAACGAGCGCTGTGAGCCGATCGCAATCATGTTACCTTCTGGGCGGCGATCACGAACCCCTGAAACCCCTAGAAAATGAACCGCACCTGCAATACGCGGTGCCGTAGTAAGCCGTACGGAACGCTTTGTCACGGGATCAAGAGTCGCTTGTAGAACCGCTACTCCTTCACTGATTTTGAAATTTGCCGCCACAGCATCCTCTTCACGGATGGGTTTGCTAAAAATCACATTGATGTGTGCCAGATCTTCACGCGCGTCAATCTCCACAATCGCAGGTGCTGCTTTGCTGCCTTGTGGATCGATTTCTGTGGAAATTGCCGCAAGCCATTTGGCCGCCATTTTTTCATAGCCACTCACATTCGGATGCACTCCATCGGCGATCAAGTCCTGCGCGCCAATCACGCCTCCGGGCAAACCACTGTTTCGCATGTCCAGAAATGACACATTTCTTCCTTTAGCAGCCAATTCCGCTACCAAACTTGGAATCTGCTGATTGTAAGAAACTTGCACTACATCAAGTGAATCTGTGCGTGGAATCAGATTCGATACGATGATCTTCGTGTTAGGCCTTTCGTAACTAATATCCTCAACCAATGCCTTGAGCCGTTCGAAAGAAGTAGAAGCAGGATTGCCTGTCCATATGTCCACAGTTCCCGCCATGAGCAGCACCACATCAGCTTGGCCAGCCTGCTTGAGCCACACGCCGATACCGTCACGCAACATGCTGATCGAATAGCCGGGATGCCCCTCGTGGTCCTTGTCAGGAAGTGCCGGATCAGTATCGGTCTGGGTGCCAATGAAATCGGATACAAATCCGGCATTGCCAAGAAGGTTGCGCAAGGGAGCCCTGTATCCCCCTTGTACGTCGATGCAACACCCTTGGGTAAGAGAGTCTCCCACAGGCAAGAACCGCAGTGCTTTCCAGTCAGTGACGGACTGACCAACAAGACTTACCCCAAATAAGGGTGCAAATGACATCAACAATGCAAAACAGCTTTTTTTCATATGATTATTCGATTGATTAGGCGGTTATAGTTTCACGACAGCAGACATTCTGAGTTCGGACGTCTGTGAAATGAATGACGACTTCGGGTATGTACGACCCTGCGCGAAAAAACGTTTTTACTTGTTTATGAATCCAATTACTTGACGCAACTGACACGCCAAATTTCTGCTTCGACTTATGGAGGCCTCTTCCGTCGGATGATAGATCGTGTCGAAGAAGTCGACCTGGGGCATTAGGACCTCGCGCATCCCACCCACCACATCTATTCCCTCCTTCAAATAGTACTCTCTCAATTGCGCCTCGACACTGTCGGCCATACCCGAATCGTATTCCTTGCGATGAATCATCGTGGGAAATCCCGCCATTACACGCACACGATTGGCTTTGGCCCAGCGCCTGAATTCAGTAATCAACTCAAATCCCGCGGCATCTGGTGAAATACCCTTTTTCAGAATCTCACAGACACGCTGGTCACGATCAACAGCCACCGTTGGACGCCGTGCGGCACAATGACCGGTCATGTCTCCATGATCGTTCAACCACGTGGCATCATAGGGATTGTACTCCGGTGTCGGTGTGATTATTTCGGGAAAGCATTTGCCTCTTATGCCCCTACCAATGCGTTCCAATGGAGTCATCAATGCTATCTCAATCTGATCGTTAAGTGGAAGATCACGGTAGTAATCAACATCGCGTGAGAGTATGAAATCGATGTATGTGATCGCAGCCCATTCACGACGGTTCTTTTCGCCAAAACCATACAACTCGTATTCGGGAAAAAGCATGACCGTATCCCCAGGTCTCAGCATTTTTTTTCCTACTCGCAAAATGCATGCCATGCCAAGGCCCGCATGTAGTCCACCATTGATGACCGGTACGCCAAGTTCCGATTCGAGAACGGACGCCTTGATTCCAAAAAGCGTCGACGAACCGCCAAGAAGAACCAACTTTGGCCGATCAATCACACATGCGGCTTTTTCTTTGTGGTCAATGATTTGTTTATTCCATGTGGAAGATGTGGTCGGCACGCCAAGCTGAAATCTCACCACCGACATGAAAATCAAAAGCCCAGCAGAGAAACCAAACGGAATCGCGCACAAGAATTTTTTTGGGCATCCCATGCAGAATCAAAAATTGAAGTATATGAACGGACTCGGTACGGCTGTGAACCTGGAATACAAAAATCCGGTCAATAAAATACCGCCAGCCAGTCCATGTCGAAATCCAAGCCGGTTCGTTTCAGGCAACTGAATCTCCGTTAGATCTGAGCATTCACGCAGATTTGAAAAAAGCTGCCTGCTGTTTGGTAATGCTACCACGATAACGGACAGAACAGCCAAATGAAGACATACCCATAACCACCCTACCGGCGGATTTGGCATCGGAACGCCATTGAGAAATTCTACTAGAATGGGAATGTTTGTCGCCATTTTTGCCCAACGCTCCGGTATGCCTATGCCATCAAATCCCAACATTGCGCGTGACATGCGCAGTGCCGAAGCAACGTCATGCGCACGAAAAAAAACCCATGCAAACATAACAGCGGCCGTCGTAAGACACCATGCAAATGCCGTCCAGACCTGCCCACCGGGTTTCCACCTCAAACTTTGGATCATGCTCTTCCAAGTAAGATGTGTTGCCAAATAAAATCCATGAAGCGCACCCCAGATCACAAAGGTCCAGCCTGCACCATGCCAAAGGCCGCTGATCAAGAATACCAAAAGAATGTTGCGCGCCTGAATCCAATATCCACCACGGTTACCTCCAAGCGGGATATAAATGTAGTCGCGAAAAAAACGCGTTAGACTCATGTGCCAACGTTTCCAGAAATCGCTGATGCTTAATGCTTTATATGGAGAATTGAAATTGATCGGAAATCGTATCGCGAACATGGTCGCCAATCCGATCGCCATGTCGGAATAACCTGAAAAATCGAAATAAATCTGCAATCCGTATGCTATCGCTCCGACCCACGCACTGAACCATGTCAGCCCGTCACCCTTGGCAACATGATTGAATATCCAATCGGCATGTACAGCAGCGGGATCTGCCAAAAGGGTTTTTTTGTACAGCCCAACAAGGAAAATAGCTGTGCCCGTAGCAAGACATGCCCAATCGGGCTTAAGCTCGCGATTTGCATACTGTGGCACGATTTCGGAGTGACGCACAACCGGCCCTGCAATCAGGTGCGGAAAGAAAACCACAAACAAACAATAATCAACAAAACCACAGCGCAAACTGGGTTTCTTAGCCACATCCATGAGATAGCCAATTTGTGTAAACGTGTAAAAAGAAATCGCCAGCGGTAAAACGATCGGGGCAATTTCAAAGGAAACACCGAACAAACTTCCAAGGCTTTCCTTGAACATGTTCGAATACTTAAAGTGAAATAGCAATAGCAGGTTGGCGCAGATTCCCGCTATAGCCACCGGCCAATGCCCACGGCTTTCGGACTTCCGTCCAATCCACTCAGCGAGCAAGTAGTTGAATCCCATGGAAAAAACTAGCAGCGCTGCACATTTCAAAGAAAACCATGCGTAAAAAACCATCGAGGCCGCCACCAGCAGAAGTTTTCTCGAGAATTGGAAACGGGACGGAATCAAATGAAATGCCACCACCGTCAACGGTAGGAAATACAAAAGAAAGTCCCAAGAAGTAAACGGCATGCGTGAGATTGGCTAAGAGTCAGATGCCTTGGTTTATGCTTTTGCTGGCACTTGTCTGCAATTCTGAAGGCGTCATCAAAGACTCTAATGCCATAATCATTCGCTTCTTGTAACAACGCATTCTAGCGAGGACTGGGCTAACACTCTCAATCAGGCCGAAGCGCACTGAATCGCTTCGAAAGACTGTCCATGTCATGCTCTCCTCAACATTTGAAAGCGCGGACTTGTAACCTGAACAGCCTGCCATAAAATCGTATATTTTGTATTTCCGTCCTGCTAACGCCCGCATCGCGAGCACATGGCACACAAGGCCAGGCATGGAATTTCGCTCAACCATATCGTAATCAAAGCCGCATTGGTAAAGGTAGAACCTTTCCTTGTCAGCGAACCCGTAGAGATAACCAAGTGCCGCTTCCCCTACATTGACACGCATCACAATCACGCGGCCTTTTCCAAGGTTGCGAGCAATCATCATGCGATGGAATCTAACGAATCGTGGATTGCTAAAACATCCGGGCTGGCCTTTTGAAATCCATCGTTTCTGATGCAACGACTCGAGTGAATCCAACCACTCAAGCCCTTGTATTACTGAGCTGGCGGTTTCAACTCTCAAATCTCCCAAAGACGAGTACTCACGCATGGCCCGACGAATTTTTGCCCGTGTTTTTGCATCCAGAAGCGCCACAGGGTCACCTCCATTCCGGCGCACCTCGTCGAGATCCATCGCATGCGACTTTATGGTCATGTCGAATCGCTGCATGCCATATTTGCTAGGATCAATCGATTCAGACAACCAATCACCACGACTCGTGCCAGGAACACTCAACTCACTTACACGAAAGACTTGCTCCAACCAATGATTGATCATTGCAGCCCTGACTTCATCCTCAGCTGAGGCGTCCAACAGGAAATCATTGTGCTCAATCACCATGTCGAGCTCTCTCACACCGGTCTCATGCAAGTGCTCGGTGGCACAATATGGGACATTACATATTTTTTTAGATTCACCGCCCGCAAAAATGCCAAGACCAACGATTCGCACATTCTTTTCTGCTACCATTAATCGTAGTGGCCATCCGTGAGGTAAGTTTGCCAACCAAACACCAATCCATGACCATGTAACAAAAAATCCGGCTCTGGAACGACACTCAAGATCGAGCCACATCTTTTCCAATTCCTCGATCTCAGGTAGCTCGCCAATCCTCACTACGATACTCATTCTGTATGAAAATCAATTGAAATTGGAGGTTTCGCCCACTGCATGCTGCCATGAGTGATCTACCAACACCATATCGCGCCAACCTTCGTGTCGTAGCTTTCCCGATCTATGAAAATCCCCGTCAATCACATCAATTGAGGCCGCATCTTCAATAAAATCCTCCATCACGCCATTGCTTCCCACATATGTATTAATGTGATAAGTTCCTTCCATCAATGGCCATTTAGGGATAATAAAATCAATCCTGCCTGGGCCAGAAACATCCAGCTTTTTTTGATGGACGAGAGCAGTGGAAAGCGCGATGTATGACCTCGCTTCTTTTTTGATCTCGACGCAAAAAATACAGTTTTCAACGGTAATTCCGTCACGGGTGACATATTCGAAAGAAATCCTTACTTCTGATCCGGAAATTGCTTCACGCATGACATTACCATCGGCATCGCGCATGGCGACACCAATAACTTGCACCCGACCTTTGCCAGCACGATCCTTGCGTTCTTTGAGCGCAACTTTAACCAAATTTGCCCCGCGGGTCATGTAGGTTCCGATCACCTCATCCGTAGGACCATCGGCGATGATTCGGCCCTGATCCATAAGCACGCAACGATTACAAAGATTTTGAATGAGTGGCAGTTGGTGACTTACCAAAAGCACCGTTCGACCTTCGCGGGAGGATGCATCTTCCATCTTGCCTACACATTTTTTTTGAAACTCCGAATCACCAACCGCCAGGACCTCATCCACGATGAGTATCTCAGGTTCCAGGTGCGCAGCCACAGCAAATGCCAACCGTACATACATTCCACTGCTGTACCTTTTCACAGGCGTATCGAGGAACTTTTCGACCTCCGAGAAATCCACAATTTCATCAAAGCGGTTTTTGATTTCTCGTCGACTCATGCCAAGGATCGCACCATTGAGAAAAATGTTCTCCCTACCGGTAAGCTCGGGATGAAATCCAGTACCCACTTCAAGTAAGCTCGCCACCTTTCCGCGCAATTGAATCTTGCCACTAGTAGGCTCAGTGATCCGGCTAAGCAGCTTTAGCAATGTTGACTTTCCCGCCCCGTTACGGCCAATGATCCCTACCATGCCGCCGCGCTCAACATCAAGGTTTAGGTCCTTCAAGGCCCAAAAAATCGATTTATTTTTTCCCCTTTCACCAAACATTCCGCGCAATATTCCCGTTGGCTTGCGAACCGCATTTTCAAGCAAATGTCGCAACCCATCTGACTTGTCACCACGCCTATCGAGAATATATGATTTCGATAGATTGCTAACGGAAATGATGGATTCACTCATGCGGCACTTTGTTTGGTGCAATTGAATTCAATACTCATCAGGCTTTGATCACGCGGCAGCCATTCAGGTCGACACAAGCCATCGCATTGCGTGTGTCGACAACACATTGCGCCCAATCGGCCAGCTCCTGGTAATCGATGCAATCATGGGCAGTCGCAATGACAACGACATCAAATGCGCTCACCACCACCTCATTCCATCGAACGGATTTTTCTCCGACCCACTGAGCATGCTCACGCGTCATGCCAATCACCGGTATGTAAGGATCATAGTATGAAACTCGAGCTCCGTTCGCCTTGAGCTGATCCATGATTCGATAACTGGGCGACTCTCTCTCGTCATCGACATTCGGTTTGTACGCAAGACCAACGACCAATACGCTAGAATCCTTGATTGAGCGATGAACCTCATTAAGCGATTCTGCGACCTTTCTCACCACATGATTTGGCATTGCCGTGTTGATCTCGCCCGCGAGCTCAATGAATCTAGTGGAATTTCCGAATTCGCGCGCTTTCCATGTGAGATAGAAAGGATCAATCGGTATGCAATGCCCCCCCAAACCTGGCCCGGGATAGAATGGCATAAATCCGAAAGGTTTTGTACCTGCAGCATCGATCACCTCCCAGATATCAATACCCATAGCCTCGTACACGATCTTGAGTTCGTTCACCAACGCGATGTTGACGCTGCGAAATATGTTCTCCAGAAGCTTGGCAGCCTCGGCCACACGGCACGATGAAACTGGGATTACATCCGAAACCGCCTTTCTATACAGAACGATGGCCTTGTCGAGACAGGCATCAGTATAACCTCCGACCAATTTCGCAACATTGCCAACACAACTCGCAGGATTTCCCGGATCCTCCCGCTCAGGTGAATACGCAAGATGAAAATCATCCCCTGCACTCATTTTTGAGCCTGATTCCAAAACTTCTCGCAACAACTCATCGGTCGTCCCAGGAAATGTCGTCGACTCTAAAACAACCAGACATCCCTCACGCAAATGCGGCGCTATCGACTTTCCTGTTTCTAACACGTAAGAAATGTCTGGATCGCGGTTCCTGCCCAACGGAGTCGGCAAGCACATAATTACCGCATCGGCATCAGATACTACTGAAAATTCTCCTGAAGCGCAAAACAAACCTTTTTTCCTTAAATTTGATATTCTTCCCGAATCGATGTGACTAATGTGACTTAGACCTGAGTTCAAACCGTCGACTTTGTTTGGGTCGATATCGATACCTATGACTTTTACCCCCACCTCGGCGAATCGAAGGGCGAGGGGCAATCCCACATAACCCATTCCAACCACTGCCACCTCACAAAATTGAGGCGGCATTTCAAATTTTTTTACCTGCGTATCTGCTTTGCCGATGTCCGTGGTTGATTGCATTCGAAAACTGTTCATTTTTTATTGATGTTATCGTCTATTCGCGCAGCTCAGATGATGTCGGCGAAAGTTTTTTCAGTTATCCTAAAATAATACAATCCGCTCACGATCAATAGGGTGATGGATGCGACCGAGAACAAAATCTCAACTCCCGTAACGCTACTCTCGCCCAACAATGCGTATCTGAATCCGTCGATCACACCGGCCATCGGGTTGATGGCTTGGAAAAATTTCCATTTTTCAGGAACCTGTGTGCTGCTAAAACCGACCGGAGATATGTACAATCCAAACTGCACGATGAACGGAATCACATAGCGGAAGTCGCGATATCTGACCATCAATGCCGACACCCAAACACCAGCACCAAAAGCGGTGCCGAATGCCAACGTCACAAAAAATGGCAGGGTAAATATCCGAAAATCAGGCAGATGGCGGTAATAAACAAGCAATGACGCCAACAATACCGCGCTGATCATGAAATCAACAAAGCTGGTCACCACACTGCTGATTGGCACTACAAGCCTTGGGAAATACACCTTGGTGATCATACCTTGATTCGAAACAAGACTGTTACCGCTTTCGGCAAATGCGTTCGCAAAAAACTGCCATGGCAACATTCCGCACAAAACCATCAGGGGGTAAGGAACACCGCCCGATGCCATCCCTGCAAATTCTCCAAAAACAATCGTAAGCACGATCATCGTCAGCACCGGACGAATCACCGCCCAGGTAACGCCAATGACGGTCTGCTTGTATCTAACCAGTATGTCCCGCCATGCCAAAAAGTAAAGGAGCTCCCTGTATCGCCAAAGGTCACGCCAGTACTGACCGCGGTTCTTTCCTGCTTCAATCGTTAGCGTATTCATGGGGGTGTTTGGCAGGATTTATTAACCATCACCTCTTTGGTCACCGCTCCTGGAATGCGTCTCCTTGCGATGAAATTGCCGATGCTTGATTGCACGCGCCCCATCCTTCCTGCAAATCTATCCATCCAATCCTCACTCAAAATCTGTTCTTCGTTCCGAATCACGCGCGCATTGCCGCGCAAGCGTTTTTCAATATGGTTTCGAATATCCACATCATGGATGAGTCCTGACTCAAGCACACCCGTGAGCGCGATACGTTGCGCACGCGCATGTTCCAGTGGGTTTTTCCCACATTCGACACCGATCCCTCTTGTTTCATCAGACTTGACGACCATCGGCGTCTTGATCATGCCCCAGACTCCGTCGAGCGAAGCTAACTTTAGAGCAAGGTCATGATCTTCCAACAAATTGATGCGCGGGTTGTATCCGCCCACCTTTACAAATGAGTTGCGCTTTATCGCCGCAACTTGGTTGAACAATAAAAATCGACTGGCTAGTACCTCTCCAGGGTTTTTCCAGACAGCCTCTTCGTGTTCGCTTTCTATCCTGGCGATATCAAATGCATAGGTATCGTTTTTGCCTGCTCCGTAGATGATCTGCGCGTTGCAAACACAGCAATTCATCGCATTTCCATATGATTCCATCAATGCGACCTGACGCGCTATTTTTTCCGGAGACCAAACATCGTCGGAGTCCAGGAACGCTAGAATATCACCATTTGCATAGCGCGCGCCATGGTTTCGCGCAGCTGATGGACCAGCATTTCTTTTGCGCAAAAAATTGATTCGCGACAAGTAAGTTGAAAGCCGCTCCGCTGTATCATCAGTTGAACCATCGTCGACCACAATGATCTCGATCAAAGGATACGTCTGTTCCAACGCACTTTGGACTGACGCATGCACCGTAGCGGCGCGATTGTAGGTGGGAATGATGACCGAAACCTTTGTCACGATATTTGCCGATTTTCCAAAAACTCTTCAGAATTGCACAATTTAGTCATCAATAGATATCCGACGCACAACCTTCGCCGGCACACCGCAGACCACGCTACCCTCGGGCACACTCTTGGTAACAACCGCATTGGCACCAACCACCGAACGCTGACCAATGCGAACACCTTTCAGCACAACACACCCCTCGCCGAGCCACACGCCATCTTCAATAATCACTGGTGATGAAACCAAATCCCGACACAGGCGCGCCGGCAAGTCGTGGTGATCGAAAACGTGATCATGATCGGTAATGTAGACCCTGCCGGCGATCAATACATCCTTGCCTATAACCACATGATTGGCAGCGCCGCAATGAAAATTGAATTGAATGCTTGTTCCATCACCAATCTCAATCGTACCACCATCTCTCACGACCTCGATCCTCGATCCCTTTCTTATGCTCACGCCTTTTCCAATTCGTACACTGGCGGTATTTGTTAGCAATGCGGGCGAAGAGAGTCTCGATCGGAATCCGAATCCACCGAATCTCCACGACCATCTTACATAGTGCGCCACTGCGCCAACGCCGCGCCACATACGTTGGCACTTACCTTTCATGTCGTTATCGGCATTGCGGCTATGCGTCGTTCTGAAGTTTTTTCCTCCAGTCCGATGAATCCGCTTAACCCACCAATCAACACCCAATAAAATACATGCATCTGATCAAAATACGAAATCGATAGAAATGTCACCGTGTGCGCCGCCAAAGCGGAAGCCAGACACCAAAGTCTGAATTTCTCGACGTTGCCTCGACGCCAATCATAAGGACCACGCATGATGTCATGGCCAAGCAAACGAAATGATCGCCACTGGATCGCAATCAAAGCGCCTGTCAATGCAAGGCCGCCGGTGATTCCGAGCTGAATGTAATAATTCGTGATGTCACAATGGTTTGGATCGCTCGCAAGCCCATAGGGCATCCAATGGCGGGTAAAGTCAGTGCCAAATGCCCACCACTCATCGAGATGCTGCACCGCCATATCGATCAGATAAGCCCGATGCCAGCCGGTACTTCCTCCGACAAAATCCATCAATGCCATCAAGTACCACACCGGGCGATTCTTGATGAAGTGCATGAGCACCAATGCCACCACCATCCACACAAGAATTATACCGGCTTTCGATCTCCATTTCCATACGCACATGACAGCTATCGCAACCATGGCTGTGGCAATCGGACCACTCGATGATGTCGAAAAAATCGTCATGAACGCCGCGAACATCGCTACCAATGCGAGGCCTTTTTTCTCACGCCAAATCGATACAAGAAATGGCAGTGAAGTCGCGGCCACGGTCCCGGCAAGAATCGGCGTACCGAACGAACCCTGCGCACGAATGCGCCCGTCACGCACGATTGTCACCAACGATTGCCCGCCAAAAAACCGATATGGATTATTGCCCGTAAGCCTCTCATAAAACATAATTAGGCCAAAAGGAATCAGTACGACTGCAAGGCCAATGGCAAATCGCCCCAGCGCCTCTCTTTCCGTCAAATAGGCACGGGCAAATAGATAAGTACCGGCCACATCCAACGAGATTCTCAATCGCGTGATCAAGGCATCACCGCCATTCCAAGGATGAGCAAACCCGCTCAGCATTACGATCATGACAAAAAGCCCAACCAATCGGTCAATCGGATGCGAGGCATCAATCTTCATAAACCCTGCCGACCAAGCCCTCAAGAATCCGGCGATGATCACAATCCGCACAACCGTGAACGATCCCGCAAACGGCACATACGGCGTATGACATGCCGCGATGAGCAAAGGCAGAAACGCCCATCGATACGGCAAACAGAACTGCATGCCTGCAAGCAGCAGGCTGAATATGAGCATCGTTGCGTTCAAACGCAGTCCTTCCCTACTGTTTTTCGACGATGAAACAAAACATTACTCGGTCTTCAGACCCGTTGGCCTACTTGGCTTCACGGCTGGGATTTTCACAAAGTTATCCTGACCACTCCAACCATCGACACCCGTGTCGTAATCCATCTGCCACCATGTGATGTTGTTGGCATCCTTGCCGATCGGCCCGCCAACGATCGTGCCCTTAGCAAAAGCCACTTGCGTGCCGAGCAGAGTTCCGGTCAGCGCACCGCTTGATCTTACATTGGTGTTGTTTGCAAGTTCGACGCGGTCCCCGATGGCAAAGGTCACCACTGGCGGCGGTGGAGGTGGTGGTGAAGTGATTTTTACAAAGTTATCCTGGCCGCTCCAACCATCAACGCCTGTGTCGTAATCGATCTGCCACCAAGTGATATTGTTGGCATCTTTTCCGATCGGCCCACCTATGATCGTGCCTTTCGCCAATGCCGGCTGAACTCCTAGCAAGGTTCCGGTTAGCGCAGCAGTCGCGCGTACATTGGTAATGGCTGAAACCTCGATCCGATCGCCAATTGCAAATGTCACAGTTTGAGGTGGAGGCGTAATTACGGTGCCCGGCGTGTAGGTTTTGTATGTGTTGTAAAATTGCTTGTGAAAAGCCGGAGTCGGGTTGTAGTTGAACTCACCTTTATAAGTCGATCCCTGCTCGTAGTTGAGATGTCGCTCCTGATAAAGGTACATTTGCTCCCACTTGCTTAATAATCGAATGCCCATGACCCTTGCCGCCATTGCCGGAGCGGTCAGCTGACCGCCACAAATGTCGCGATAATAGGCATTCCAGTTGTTGCCGTCGCGAGTCGGATTGTCAGTGTGAGTCTCACCCCATTCCGGCATGCCAATATTCGCGCTGGTGTATGGCAAACGCGGTCTTCCATCGGCTGTATATCGCACACGATCCACATCAGCCTGTGTCACAAAAAATGTTTGGCAGTACTCCGAAAATCCCAGCTGAGTTCCATCCAGCCGTGCTTGAAGCGAAGCATCATCAAGCGCAGTCGCTGCGACCATCAACGGTGCCAAGCGCCCGATGTTGTGGCCCCCAGTATCATACCATCGCCCGCCGGCCGCACGAATGCCAGCAATATCAATGCCATACTGCACATAATTGATGAGCAGCTTACGTTTCACATCATCGCTATAATTCATGTTCAACATCAACGCGACATCACCGGTCTTGATTGCCATGTCCTTGCCATAGCCATTTGCGGCCTGATACGGTGCATGCAGGTAACGTCCGGTCCAGGTAAGATCCTTCTCAAACCATAGTTTTTCGAAATCCGCCTCATAGTTTGCCCAATTAGGAATCGTCGTGAACCCCGTGGTCGGGAGTTTCTGCAGTTTTGCAAAGTTGAGTGACGAGGCATTCCACGGGCTCGTCTTGATTGCTGCTCCGATATACGCAGGCCTAAAGCTTCCCGTTGGCGGAGGTGATGACACACAGGTCAACACCGCAAACATCTGCGTGAGACCCCATTGCTGGTAATTCACTGCCGATATACTCGATATGAGCGAGCTGTTTGCAGCGACCGTAAGAGGAAGTTTGATGCCAACATTCAACGTGTTGTCGTATGGATTGTATGTGGCGATGTATCGATCGTCGAAGGCCTGACGGCTGCCTAAGGTAGGATTGAGCATCGAACCGTTGCGACCTACACTCGGCTTTGGAGTGATCGCCGTAATGACCACCGGACCAACCACCCACGGATCGCCATTGGCATAGACGCCGGTGACCCTGTCCCTATCAAACGTCCAAGTGATGCCATGTCGACTCACCGATGTGGCGGCCCTCGCATGAGCACCAAGCGCGATAGCCACCAGCATGGCATGAATATAACGGCTGATTTTTTTCATGATGTTTACCTTCAGTTTCCTTCCCGTCTCAAGCATTGCAAATCACGCGTCTGGGTGTGGTCGTGAAGTGATGACTCGCCCACTTTTCCGCACCAAAACACCATCTCAGCACAAGATGCCACTTTTCAATGACGCGATCGATTCGCTTGCGAGAAGATCTGTCACAGAACAACCGCACCACCGATGCGGTCGCTAATCTTGCCAAAGCCGACACAGTTATGAGCAATCGACAGCATAATGCCGCAATAGGCCCATGGTGTATGCGAATAAATACATCAACAGCCTGACGAATCATCACCTGCGAAAATCCACTACCCCTGCTTGCGGAACTCACGCCTCCATGGTGAACCACCTCAGCCATCGGCACATGACATACCTCATATCCAGTCGTTCGTACGCGCTGACAGAGATCAACATCCTCTCCGTACATGAAAAATCGGGGATTGAATCCGCCAATTTTTTTGAACAATGATGTGCGAATCATCAAGCATGCACCGGATACGGCATTCACCATAAATGGCGATCTCCTGCGCGATCGGCCCGAAACACGCCATGCCAGCCTTCTGATAAATGCGCAGTCTAAAACCGTGTTGAAAATCCCCGGCAAGGGATGCGTGCTGGAGGTCTGAAATGCGCCGTCGGGATCAATCAGCCTCGCTCCGACGAGCCCGATTCTTGATTGAGCACTAAGCGCCGACATCATCGCTGCAACCGCTCCTGGTTTCAGCTCGGTGTCGGGATTGAGAATCAACAGCAGATCCCCGCGCGCCGCCCGAGCCCCAAGGTTGCAACAGCGCCCATAGCCGATGTTTTCAGGGCTTTGGATGAAATCAACCTCCGGAAAGCGATCCTTTACCAAGGACTCCGAGCCATCATATGAAGCACTATCGACGACGACAACTTCGGTGTCGCTAGTCAATCGTTGGTGACGAATCGACTCGAGACATTTGGCAAGGTAATCACGGGAATTCCAGTTGATCACGACGATCGAGAGATTCATGGAAATGACTATTTCGGGTTTTTTTATTCACTTAATTTTTCCACAACTCGCGATCAGCGACTTGGGCAGGAACAGGAATCGTTCCCTCAAGATAATTGCTTCGGGAAAAAGTTCTGCCATCATCGGAGCACTCAGCAGACGCGCGCTCTCGGCAGTGGCCACCGCCGCATCAACACTCCGCCTACCACGCCAGTAACCAAGGTCAAAATGCCTCAACAACCACACCCGTGCAGCAAAGGGAAGCCAATGGAAAAATGGAGTGACACAGTGAGGCTCGAGCGGAAACCAAAAGTTTGGGGTCTGCACCAAATAGGCCTTGGACACTCGCCTTACCTCGTTTGCAAAACTCCGCATCCTCTTCCAATCACCCACATGTTCAATGACCGAATTAGAAAACGCGATGTCAAAGGAGCCATCCTCGTAACTCGATAAATCACATCCATCCGAATCATCAAAAGTCATCCGACCTTCCCTTCGAGGATTTTCCACACCAGGCAAGTTGACGACCAAAACATTGGCGTTGAATTGATCCAACACAGGACCAATCGCTGTTTTCCAAAATCGGCTTGTACCTCCGATGTCAATGATTTCGACACGTCCGTTCTTCGTGTGGCAGTCGGAAATCATCCGAATGAGTGGCGACATTCTTCTGCGGCGCATGATCGGTCCAAAGCGTTCGACAAAAGCAGCCGAAATCGGCTTGGGTGCATGAATGGTGGTCGGCATCATGGAGTTTCACGATTTGTAATTGTACTTATTTTAAAGTCTTTTATTGAATATTTGGAACGAAGGAACATCTGCTTCATGCGCTCGATTTGCTCGAGGCGCAGGTGTTCTTTGACCGCCTCTGGCACGATGGATTTTTTGCGCGTGATCCATCCTGTGAGATAGCCGCACCACCATGCGAAAGATCCAGCGACGCATGGAGCATCACCGATCCGGCTGAGGCATTTGACAATCTCGAAGCATGGGTGGTATCCAACCGCAAAGTCGCGCAAGCCCATTTGCCAACGACGCTTCAAAATGTTTCCCTGCGAGATATTGCGCGGCTTGAGATGATCGACCACCAATTCGCTCAACAATCTCGTTCTGTATCCTGCCATCCGTGCCATGGCACAGGCAATGCCATCCCATCCACCCTCGGGGATCGCAATCAAACCACCTATGGCATCGAAACATTCCTTGCGAAAAAACTGCACCGCACCCGGTATATCCAAGCGGTTTCGAGGCACTTGCTCACGTGATTCGCCGGGGTCGACCACTACACCACCGGCAAGACCAAGCATGGGATCGCACTCAAAAATCCACATGGTCTTTTCATAATAATCCGCATCAAATATCACATCCGCATCAAGCAAACCAATATAGTCATGATCCGTTGATTCCAATTGCGAAATCGCCGTCATGGTATTGATGACCACCGAAGAAAAACAACGCCCTTCCCGAGGCGGCAGCTCCAACAATCGGATCCAAGGATGCTTATGAAGATAACCACGAACAATTCGATTGGTACCATCGGTCGATCCATCGCTCGCAATGACCCACTCGACTGGCCTGATCGTCTGCGCCACGACCGCATCGATTGTCTTACCAATGCTTTGCTCCTCGTTTTTTACGGGTGTCACGAGCACATAGTTCATTGAATCGCCCATGACTTTCTGTTTTGATGAATGAAATCCCGAATGCTTGCAGTGAGACTTTCCTCGGCATGACTGCAAATAGTAACGAAGTTTTTCTCATCATCAATGCCCCGAAGTTTTTCAACCAACTCTCGTTCGTCGAGCGCGACATCGATACCATCAATGGATTCAAGCATCCTTGCCGTGTCCATCTGGTGATCATTTCTTGTTTCACCCATTCCGCCCCTTCTTGGCATCACCAACAAGGGAGTTTTGAGTTGCAACGCGGTGAGAATAGTCCCCATACCCGCATGACCAACTACTACCCGTGCTGCCTTCACATGATGCGTGAAATCTCGTGGGCCAAGCATATCGGAATATGCGACAAACTGCGGTTTCCATGCATTTTTTCCGATCTGCGCGAACACATCACGTCGGCCATTGCCAAAGGCCCAACGGTCAACTGTTTTGATCAATCGGTCAAAAGGCGTGTCGCTGCCAACGGTCACAAATATCATGTCAATGCACTGCTGTTCAAAACCGCTCCGCGAAAATGCGGACCACCATCGCCAGTCAGATGCCGCCACTGGGTCAGACATAGATCCGAAAATCGCATAGCTTTACGACCTGAGGCAGAGAGACTTCCGGCGTTCGCCATGCTGTCGAGCCACAAGGTACGCGCACCGACAAGCTTGCCAAACATCACCGCAAATAAACCTGGCGCCGCGCCAGTCGTCACGACCACCTCCGGTCGCAATTTCATAAGCAAACGCCCAACACCAAACGCCGAATGCATCAAGCTCCACATGCTCCACAAATTTCCATTTGGTATGCGCACGAATCTGCAATCCTCTACATCTGCCGCGTATCCATCGTCCACCGTGGCATAGGTCACATCACACCCGTCGAACGCAGAGCGTATCCTGAGCAACTGAATCCAATGCCCGCCACCCGATGAAACAGCCAGCACCTTCGGCTTTATTTCAATTTCGACACCCTTCATCAGCACGCCCCCCTGCTCGTCAACACCGCTGGAATCGTTTTCAACAAAATCTGCATATCAAGCCACAGCGACCAGTTTTCCACATAGTCCTGATCCATCCGCATCCATCGCGCGAAAGACACATCACTGCGGCCGCTTATCTGCCAAATACAGGTCATACCAGGCTTCACCGAGAGCCGTTTGCGAAACATCCACTCGTATCGATCAACCTCATCCGCTAGTGGCGGGCGCGGACCCACCAGACTCATCTCACCACGCAGCACATTGATCAACTGCGGCAACTCATCGAGGCTTGTCCTGCGCAAAAATTTCCCAACACCCGTAACGCGAGGGTCGTTCTGGATCTTGAACACCGGCCCATCAACCTCATTGAGATGAATGATGGAATCACGCATTTGCTCCGCGTCATCACGCATCGATCGGAATTTTATCATGCGAAATGTCCGCTTGTTCAAGCCCACCCGCTCCTGGGTGAAAAATACCGGACCCCTGCTCGTCGCCTTGATGCAAACAGCAATGATGAGAAAAACCGGACACAAGACCAACAGCAGAATCGATGAAAGCACGACATCAAGCACGCGTTTCATGAACAACTGCCCAATCATCCTCTCGCGAAACATGGTGATGACAAATTCATCGTCAAAATGCTCAAAATGCATGCCATCGAGAATCCGGCGTTCCACCGCACCCGGCACCAGTCGCATAACTACCCCAAGATCACGCGCATAACCAGTGACGCGGGCAATCTCATCGATCTTAGAATCGATCGGCAAACAGGCAATGATTTCATCGACACTCTCGCGCTCCAGAATTTCCCTCAATACGTCAATTTTTCCAAGTACAGGCCATTCCTTTCGTCCGGTCGATGGCTCGGGTGATTCCTCTGCCGTATTCTCATCGACAAATCCGACAATGCGAAACCCGAGCTCTGGCTTTGATACAATCTTACTCGCGACCCTCAAGGCGTGATCGTTGATGCCCACAAACAGCAAGTTTCTGAAGTTGTAACCCGATTTCCTAGCGCCAATCACCACCGACCTCACCAACAACCGACTCGCGGCACCACCCGTTCCAACCAACGCAAAAAACAACGCTAGAGACGCACTATCCATGCCGAAGCCGGGTACCAGCAAGGCGATCAGCATCAGCCACAAACACGCAACGCCGCTGGCTTTGATGAAATCAACAATCTCTGCCGAAAAGGGCACGAAACGGTCGGCCCGGTAACGCACAAAATGATCATGGATGAACACCCATCCGGTCATCAGCACGATCAAACCCGCGGCATTCGCAAAAAAGGATCCAAAACAGCGATCCGTCAGTCCATTCACACCCGAATCAAGAATGACCGGCCGCATCACCACCCACAACGCCACCGCAAGAATCAACTGATCCGTGAGCCTCAGCATGCGGATCAAAAATTTGTGGCGAAGCCTCGTCATGATGAAAATGTCGGTGCCGTAATGGTTTTTTGAAATTTCGAATGATCAGTTCGCACACAGCCACGATGGCACATCGGATCGAGCCTTGTTGAAAACGCAAGAAACATCGGCCTTGCCTTTGGTCAGCTCGGAATAGGTCCAGACGAGCATGTCCTTGATGGTGTTTTCAGCATCGAGCACCAGCACGACCTTGTCCATCAACGCTGCCATGGTAAGCGTGCGACCGGATTTCTCGACCGATGGCATTTCAAAGATGATGTAGTCATACGGGCTGTCCTGCATTTCCGGCAGCATGCGGCTGAACTGCACGGCATTGATACCGCGGGCTCCTAGCCCGATCCCATCGCCGCTGGCATGGAAGAGGCTGCGCTCGTTGTTGGCAAAGTTCGGACTTTCCGCCATGCGCAGCGCACGGTTGAGCGTGCATTTTTGGCCATCGGCATTATCATCGCCGCCGACATCAAATGCACTGAGATCCACCCACAAGACCTTTGCTCCTGGGATTTCGGAAAACGACTTTGCCAAACCCGCAGCGATCGTGGTCGTGCCCGATCCGGCGCACAGGCTCGTGACCGCGATGAGCTTGGGCTTGTGTGTGATCCGGTTTGCTTCGAAATCAAAAATAACCCTGTCACGAATGGTCTCGGCATAAGGCAGAATGAAATGCCTCGCGTCACCCGCGTGAGGATCACCGGGTGGCGCGACCTCATCACTGTTTCCAAGCAAAGGAGTGTCGCCGAAGGTGAGGAAATTACCGCCATCCGCATCGCGAAGATACGGGATGCACGACATCAACGGAATGCTCAAGCGCCTTTCGATCTCATCAGGACGCTTCACACGCTTGTCGAGCAATAGCTCCATCAGCAATGCGAGCGCAAGGCCCAGCGAAATACCGCCCCCAGCCAAGCCCATGATGATCTTGTTCTCGCGCTCGTCATAATATCGAAACGGCTCGGTCGGCTGCTGCACGATCGTGATGTTTGGCATCCTCGATGGATCAAGCGTCTGGTCGACCTTTGCATTCTTGAGATTCGCCTCAAGATTGCGGTACTCGGCATCTTCCATTTGTCTCTGCCTCTCAAGCTCCTCAATGCGCGAACCGATCGCGTATTGCTCGCTGAACTGCGTGGAAATTTCTTTGAGATGGTTTTCAAACACCTTGATCTTTGCCGCATACGCCGCAAGCCGAGCCTGTTCGATGGATTGACTCCAGAGAGGATTGTTCGAATCGTCTTTGGTGCCAGCGGCCAGCATCGGATACGCGGCAACCAGCGCTTGGCGCTTCGATTCGCATTGAGCGATCTGACTGCGGTTCAATTCAAGCAATCGGTTGCCAGGCTTGAACTTGATTCGCAACTCGATGTCTCGCTTGCGCAGGAAATCCAACATTTCCAGATTCACCCGATACTCGGCAAACACCGAAGATGTGATGCCCGATGCGGGATCTGATGGACCGGATGGACCCACAACCCGATCACCAGCGCCGGTCGGCTTCTGCCTCAATGATTCGATTTTTGCCTGCTGTTCCGCGTATTCCGCACGCACTTTGATGAGCTCTTCGTTGGTCGACGCCCGCTGATTGGCGAGGGTGCCGGTCGCCTCACCGAGCGAGGTGATACCGGATTCCGTGCGCAACCTGTTGAGCTTCTGTTCAGTCTGGCCGAGCTTCTCTTTCACCTCCTTGGTTTGGTTCGCAATGAGATCAAAGGCCGCTGCCGAACGGTGAATCAAAAGGTGCTTCTGAAAATACGCATCCATCAGCTTGTGCAGGACCTCCTTGGTCACTGCCGGATCACCGTGCGAGTATTTGACCAACAACACATTGTTGCTCTGGCCCACCACAACCTTGAGGTGGCCAATCAGCTCGGCAGCCGCCTTTTCAAAATCTCGCTCGCCCTTAAGACCCGGTGAAATTTTCTCAACCCCGACATCGCGCGCAACCTCAAGCGCAAGATCCATGCTGGTGAGAATCTCGATCTCGGTCTGAATCACCTGATCCGCCTTCGCCGCACCTGGATTCTGACGCGCCTCGTAAGGATCAACCGCACCGCGCTCGAGCACATATCGCACCAGGAGCTTGGCATCGGAGGCATAAACCGGCTTGCGCGAAAAATGCATCCACGCAGCCAACAGTAACCCGCACAGCGCGAGGGAAACAATCAGCACACGCCGACGACGCAAGGCATACAAAATATCATGTAATCCGACAGCCGAGGAATGATTCGTTTGATAATGGTTTGGCATGGAGTTTTGGAGTGATGGAATTGATCGGTAAAAATTTGCTCTTTCACTCGGGCGCACCGGCATTCATCTCGTCGCCAAATATGGAGTTTCTCAGCACGCAAAAAACCTGGCGCAGCAACACGACCGGTGTTTGCAGCATGATTTTCAAATCCAGCCACGGCGAACAGTGACGCACATAGGACGCATCCATCGCGTTCATTTCGACAAAGGTCGAAAGCCCCCGACCCTTGATCTGAAACAATCCGGTCAGCCCCGGCAACACATCAAATCGCCGCCTCTGAATCGCAGTGAAAAAACACAACTCAGCAGGCAGGCAGGGACGCGGGCCAACCCAACTCATGTCACCCCACAGAATATTGATGATCTGCGGCAACTCGTCCAAACCCGATGCACGCAACAAACGCCCACCCGGGATCAATCGCGCATCACGCGCCAAATCAAGCCTCAGCAATGGCGAACCCGCGCGCACCAGATTCCCGAAATTCCGATCTTCCGGCACACCATACGCATCAATCCTCATCGTGCGAAACCGGTACATCGGAAAACAGCGGCGGTTCCTTCCGATCCTGTCCTGCCTCACCATTACCGGCCCGCGCGACACGGCGGCAATCCACAAACCAACCAACACCATGCACGGCAAGGCCACCGGCAAACTCAAAAGCAACAGCACCGCATCAAGCACATGTTTCCAAATCGGTATGCGGCATCCCTCATCAGCCGGCCCCTGCACATCAGCAGCCATGCCGCCAAATTTTCGCGACGCATCCAGATCGCGACGGTAAAACGGACCTATGTGCATGGCGGTGAAATGGAAATTGACATTCATCGGTATTTTTTCGGTGTGTGTTTTTGAAATGATTTGCCCGAGCAGACCGGAAACGCTGCCGCCCTTGGTCGATCAACGCGTCGCCGCGTCAAAACCTGTCCATGATGTTTTTCGTGAGAGAGAATCCTTCCGCACAAGCAGCGCCGGATGTCGTCGACCTCATGAACACCGCGAGCCAGCCAACCGCTGTGCGTCACGACGATCATGCCGCAACGGAATCAGGGGCTGTGAACGGGTAGAAATTTCATCGGATGCGATGCGCACGGGTCACGAGCGCAACGAAAAAGACGATGACAGAAAGATTCCAAACCCACATAACGCGATGGCGTGCGCGCGCCCCACAGGTCCGCGCACTTGATAAGTTACACGATCCGTGAAACGGAAATTCACCCGCCGCACCGCGCATCGAGCTGTCAATTCGAAACTATAATTTTAAATGTTCAAATGAACATTTAAAATTGACCACCGGATTTTGCCACGCGAAGCTCGCGGCCTTGGATCATCCGCTTACAGCGCTTTTTGTCGATTGCGACTCGTTTTTCGCATCGGTCGAACAACACCTGGACCCTGCCCTGCGCGGCCGCCCGGTAGGTGTCGCTCCGGTGATGGCAGAGTCATCTTGCTGCATCGCGGCTTCCTACGAAGCCAAGGCTTTCGGAGTCAAAACTGGCACGCGGATCAGCGACGCGCGAGTGCTTTGCCCCGGCATCGCGATCGTGGAATCCAAACCCGCCGAATACATCGCCATCCATCATCGCGTGGTCGAAGCGGTCGAGGATTGCATCCATGTCGAACAGGTCCTGAGCATCGACGAAATGTGGGCATGGCTGCCCTTCAACCGACGCGATCCAGCAACAGTCGAAAGCATCGGCAGAAAAATCAAAGCCACCGTCACCCGCGAAATTTCTCCTTTCATCAAAGTAAGCATCGGCGCCGCACCAAACAAGTACCTCGCGAAAATGGCTTCAAAGATGCGCAAGCCCGACGGGCTGTTCATCATCGAAAGCAAGGACCTGCCGCAGGTGCTCTACGAACTCAAGCTGCGCGACCTCACCGGCATCGCGCGGCGCACCGAAGCGCGCTTGCACGCGGCCGGTATTCACAACGTCGAGGCACTTTGCAATGCGCCAAAACATCTGCTGCACGGAGTATGGGGCGGCGTGCTCGGCGACCGACTTTGGCACCTGCTGCGCGGCGACGAAATCCCCGAGCTCGTCTCCGCCCGCAAATCCATCGGCCACTCGCATGTACTGCCACCCGAACACCGCCACCCAGACAAGGCATGGCCGATCCTTTGCAAGCTGCTTCACAAAGCCTCCGAACGACTGCGCTCCCACGGCCTGCTCTGCGGCGCTCTCACCATGCAAATCGCCTACCTCCGAGGCCCGGCATGGGCACCGGAAATCCGCATGCCCGAGACCGACTCAACACTGCGCCTGATGCACCTGCTAGACCGCCTCTGGCGCGAACGACCCGATCCGCGCGAGAAGATCCTCCATGTCGGCGTCATGCTCACACGCCTTGTCACCCACGACAACCACACGCCCGAGTTGTTCCAAAGTTTCGTCGCCGAATCAATGGAATCAACCGAGGACATTACCGAAGAAAAACTCCGGCGCCTCGATGTCACACTTGATCAACTGCGCGCCCGCTACGGTCGCTCGGTCGTATACTTCGGCGGCGTTCAGGAAAGCCGCGACACCGCTCCGATGCGAATTTCATTCACCCACATCCCCGACATCCGCGTGGAAATGTGAAAAAATTTAGAATGAATCCCGAAAACCAAACCTGAAATGATTCGCAACCTCAAACCCGCAGCCGCAAATCCCGGGCACTCCATAACAAGTTTGCTGCTGGTCGCGCGCTGCCTCTCAGTTTGCGCGCGCCGTCTTTGCGTCTCGAACTGAAGCGTTCTCTCGCACCGGCGAAGGCTTCGTTGACAAATGCCTTGCTGCCAATCACCGCGCCATCCGTGAAATACCGCACGCGACAGCGCAGCATTTCCGCCATGCCAAGATCGGGCAACACGGTGCCGTTTTCCTTCGCTTCGAGGGCT
>JAGWXY010000145.1 GCA_018969605.1 Verrucomicrobiota bacterium
CCGGTGAAGTGGTCGGAGGTCTTGCTCGCGTTCAAGGTTCCCAAAAAGGCCGCGAAGCATTGGGAGCAACTTTGCTACACGCTCGACGAACTGTCGACGGGCTCGGAATTTGCCAAGCCGAGCGCGATGGTGTTTAGCATTCTCGAAGGCGTTTATGACGACTACCTTACGGCCACCTACGACAACTCCGAGAGTCGGCGTGCGGACATCGAGCAGTTGAGCGAGTATGGATCCGGCTTTGAAGATGTGGTGGAATTTCTCGCGCAGCTTTCCTTGATGGGAGCCGTCGATGGTGAGCCGACGGGTGATCGCAACCAGCCCGACGAGGAGAGGGTGACGCTTTCATCGATTCATCAGGCCAAAGGGCTTGAGTGGAAAGTGGTATTCCTCGTGTGGCTTGCGGATGGGTATTTTCCGATCGGCAAGGTATTGGATGCCGACGATGACGCGATGCTCGAGGAAGAGCGGCGCTTGTTTTATGTCGCACTCACCCGTGCCGAGGATGAGTTGTATCTCACTTATCCGATGATGAATCCCAAATCCTACAGCGGCGACATCATCTGTCGTCCATCGGGATTTCTTGATGAAGTACCGGCCGAGTTGGTGGAACCGTGGCGGGTTAGTTCCGACGAGGATGCATGGTCGGATGATGATCCGTTTTGACGATTGATCCGTTTCCATTGCCATGTGGCATGTTTTCGGGAAAGGTGTCTTTTCATGAAAATGCATCGCATTCTTGCCGAAGCCGCGGCGGAAACCATCAAGCTGGTTTTCAAGGAGCACCGCGTCTTGGATCACGCTTTGGCCGAGGCGTTTGAGAACAATCCCAAGTGGGGCAAGCGGGATCGTGGATATATTGCTGAGACCGCGTTTGAGGTGGTGCGTTGGCGGCGTGCTTTGGGATTTGTCGCGGATAGCGAAGAGACCGACGCCATGTGCGCGGCGCAGTGGCGGCGGATGGGTTATGAGATTCCCGAGTGGTGGAAATTCAAAGGCGCGAGCCCGGAGGAAATGGCGCTGCGCGAGACGCAACTTGGCGATCAGCCGCGGTCGATTCGTGAGTCGATTCCCGATTGGCTTGATGCCTTGGGCGTGGGTGAGCTTGGCGATGCGTGGGATGAGGAAATTGCCGCGCTTAATCAACGGGCGCCCGTGTATTTGCGGGTCAACACGCTCAAGACCACGCGCGAAGAGGCGATTGGGTGGCTAGCATCGCAGGGGGTCGAGGCCTCGGCGGTCGAGGGTTTGCCTGATGCTTTGGTGTTGGCACGCGGCAAGTCATTACCGAAGCCATTGAGGCTTGATGGACGCGTGGAGATTCAGGATGCCGGGTCGCAAATGATTGCGCCGATGCTTGCTGCGCAGGCTGGAGAGCGAGTCATCGACGCGTGTTCGGGCGCGGGTGGCAAGGCCTTGCATTTGGCTGCGTTGATGGGCAACGACGGACGGGTCTTTGGCATGGATGTCGATGCGAAAAAACTTTCCGAACTTGAGCGCCGTGCGAAACGGGCAGGGGCTTCGTGCGTGAAGGGCAAGGAGATCATCGAAACCACGCCTGTCGATTTTGCGGAAGTGGCTGATCGCTTGTTGATCGATGCGCCATGCTCGGGACTGGGAACATTGAGGCGTCAGCCCGATCTCAAGTGGCGGCTCAAGCCCGCGCAGCTCGAGCGGGTGAGATCGATGCAGAGGGAACTGCTCGCAAGCTACCCCACGATGCTCAAGCCCGGTGGTCGATTGGTTTATGCCACATGTTCGATTTTGCCATCGGAGAACCGCGCTGCGGTAGATTCGTTTCTTGCCGGCGGCGGATACGAGCTCATCGAAGAAAGGATCATTTCACCCGCTCGTGATGGATTCGATGGATTCTACGCTGCTGCGTTGACCAAGCTTTGAGCGAAGTTTTCGCGCGCGATCAGAAGCGTGCGAGGATGGCTTCGATCATGGCTTGGGTGCCGACCTTGGTTTCGCCATCGCGACCGGTGGCAATGTCGCCGGTGCGAAATCCATCGGCGATGGTTTTTGCCACGGCATTTTCGATCGCT
>JAGWXY010000068.1 GCA_018969605.1 Verrucomicrobiota bacterium
TTCAATTCGGCTCGGATCACATTTTCGATCGCGGCGACCGATTGTTTTTCTACCGGCACTTGGCAGTCCGGGCAATGGATTGTGCCGAGCTTCGAGTAGAGCAGTCGGATGAAGTTCCAGAGTTCGGTGACCGTGGCGACGGTGGATTTGCCGCCGCCTTGTGAGACGCGTTGTTCGATCGCGACCGTCGGTGGCAGGCCTTGAAGTTGATCGATCTCCGGGCGTTCGAGTTGTTCGGCAAATTGCCGCGCGTAGGCCGAGATCGAATCGAGGAAGCGGCGCTGGCCTTCGGCAAAAAGGATGTCGAAGGCGAGCGTGGATTTTCCCGAGCCCGAAAGCCCGGAGATCACGACGAATTGATCGCGCGGGATGTCGAGCGAGAGGTTCTTGAGGTTGTGATGGCGCGCGCCGCGCAGTGTGATGGCGTTGGCGGACGATGGAATGGCGCTTTGTTTGGCCGGCTTCGATCGTGGTGCGGCAATGGCGCTGGTTTTGCCGACTTTTTTCAATGCCTCGCGCAAGTAATTTGCCGTCGGGCTTTTGAGTTTGGCGATGTCTTCTGGTGTGCCCTCGGCGACGAGGCGACCGCCATTCGCGCCGGCATCGGGCCCGAGGTCGATGATCCAATCGGCGCATTTGATCACATCGAGATTGTGTTCGATCACCAGCAGCGAGTGTCCGGCATCGACGAGTTTTTGAAAGACCCCGAGCAGGCGTTCGATGTCGGAGAAGTGGAGTCCGGTGGTGGGTTCGTCGAGGATGAGAAGTTTTGTGCCTTGTGAGGACGAGGGCGATTCGCCCAGAAGCTGACAGAGTTTGAGTCGTTGCGACTCGCCACCTGAAAGCGTGTTGAGTGCTTGGCCTAGCTTCAGATAGCCGAGGCCGACCTCGACGAGTGGAGCGAGCGCCGCGTGGATTTTTTTGATGAGCCGCGCTTCGGCCATTGGGGTTTCGGGTGTGAGGGCAAATGCCTCGGGAACTTCGGCGGCGGTGAGCTCAAGCACATCGGCAATCGAGAGGCCGCGGTAGGTGAACTCGAGCGTCGATGACTTGTAGCGGCGGCCATTGCAGGCAGGGCAGGTCACTTGGATGTCGGCAAGGAATTGCATTTCCACCTGCTCGCTGCCAGTGCCCGAGCAACGGTCGCAGCGCCCGTCGCCGGAATTGAATGAGAAAAACCCACCCTGCAGTCCGCGGGCGCGGGCCTCATCGGTCATCGTGAAAAGCTGGCGGATCGGTTCGAAGGCGCCGAGCAGCAATGCCGGGGTTGAGCGCGGCGTGCGGGCCAGCGGTGATTGGTCGACGAGTGCGATGCCCGATAAGTACTGTGTTCCTAGTAGTTCCTTGAGTGGGGCCGGATCCAGCGAGGCATCCTCGATGCCGAGGCGGCGGGCAACATTTGCGTGTAGCACATCGTGGGCGAGAGTTGATTTCCCCGAGCCCGAAACTCCGGTAAGGCAGACGAAGAGGCCGAGTGGCAGATCGACATCGAGCTTCTTGAGGTTGTGGCGGGTGGCACCGCGAATCGAGAGTTTCGCTTTGCCGCGCGGGCGGCGTTTGGCTGGAACCGGAATGAATTTTTCCCCACTCAGCCAGCGGCGGGTTTCGTTGGGGGCAAAAGATTTTTTGGCTTTCCCTTCGGTGCTGTTTGGCGGGCCTTGATAGATGATGTGGCCGCCGTGTTGACCTGCGCCGGGGCCGAGGTCGACAAGATGATCTGCGGCGCGCATCACTTTGTTTTCGTGTTCGACCACTACCAGTGTGTTTCCCTTGTTGCGAAGGCTGTGCATGATGCCGACGAGGCGGTCGATGTCGCGGGCGTGGAGGCCGACGGTGGGTTCGTCGAGCACGAAGAGCGTGCCGGTGAGTGAGGCGCCGAGGCAGGTCGTGAGGTTGACGCGCTCGACTTCGCCACCGGAGAGCGTGCGCGTTTGGCGATCGAGCGTGAGGTAGCCGAGTCCGACTTCGACTAAGTAGCCGAGGCGCGAGGTGATTTCCGTCATCACGACCGCGAGCGTGGAATCGGTGGAATTCTTGATGCGGTCGGTCGACTGGAGTTGTTTGAGCAATTCCAGCAGATCGCTGACCGGCAGCGCCCAGAGTTCAGGCAGCGATTTGCCGTCGATTTTGAAACAGAGGGCTTCAGGCTGCAGGCGCTTGCCACGGCAGGTGTGGCAGGTCGTGTAGGAGCGGTAGCGAGAGAGAAAAATGCGAACATGCATTTTGTAGGCTTTGGTTTCGAGCCAATCGAAAAAACCTTTTACTCCGTACCATGAGCCTGAGCTCCAGATTTCCTCAAGCTCTTCGGGCGTCAGATCCGTTTTTCTACGATCTCCATAGTAGATCCATTCCTGTTCGTCTTCGGAGAGGTCTTCCCATGCTTCGTTCACATCGATGCCGCGTTCCTTGCAGCAGCGCAGCAGATCGCGTTGGCATTCGCCGCCGCGTTCGCCTTGGAAGGGCTTGATCGCGCCCTTGCGGATCGATAGCGAGGGATCGGGCACGGACTTTTGCGGGTCGATGCCGATCACGCGTCCGAAGCCGCGGCAGGTTGGGCAAGCGCCGACTGGGTTGTTGAAGGAAAAGAGCGATGGCGTGGGTGGGCGCAGTGTGAAGCCGGTGGCGGGGTTGGTCCAATCGGCGCTGAAGCTGCGAGCGAGCTCTGCTTTACCATGTGCATTCAGCGCACGCACTGAGGCACGGCCCTTGCCCAAGGTGAACGCTGCCTCCATTGCTTCGAGCAGGCGACTCCTGTTGGCGCGGTTGAGCGTGATGCGATCCTGCAAGACATCGACCGCGTTTGGAAGTCGCGCTTGGCTTGGTGTTTCGTCGGTGCGGACAATCACGCCATCGAGCACCACGCGCAGGTAGCCTTGCTGGTTGAGGAAGGCGAAAAATTCCGTAGGTTTTGTGCCTGCGGGTGCGGGCACGGCAAAGGTGATTAGAATTGTTTGATCGGCGAGGTGTTGCATCGCCCATGCGGTTGCGCTGGTTGCCGAGTCGGGCGCGATGAGTTCGCCGGTGTGTGGATCGTGCGCGGTGGCCGCGCGGCTGAAAAGCAGCTTGAGGTAGTCGTTGATCTCTGTGAGCGTGCCGACGGTCGAGCGCGTTGAGCGAGTGTGGTTTTTTTGTTCGATCGCGATGGCGGGCGGGATGCCTTCAATCGCGTCGACATCCGGTTTGTCCATGCGGTCGAAAAACTGCCGGACATAAGGCGAGAAGGTTTCCACATAACGCCGTTGTCCTTCGGCGTAGAGCGTGTGGAAGGCGAGTGAGGATTTGCCCGAGCCGGATGGGCCGGTGACCACCGTGAGTTTGCCGAGCGGGATTTCGAGGTCGAGGTTGCGCAGGTTGTGTTGGCGGCATCCGCGCAAGCGAATCGCGGGCGGAGAGGATTTCCTGGGAGTGGGCACGCCGCGAGTCTAGGCGGGATCGCGCTCACTGCCAGCGGAAGCTGGTGCCAGGCGCGGGAATTTGATGCAAGGGGAAGAGGTAAAGCGGAAAGTTGAAATGGAAGAGGGAGGGCTTGCTCTTTCTTTTCCACGCGAATCATTCTTTCACTTCCATGAGTGTGGGAATTTGGCAGCCCATGATTTCTTGAAAGTGGGTTGTGCTCTTGCGGGTGAGTTCGATTTCCTCGGCGATCTGGGCGGCGGCCGCATCGTCATGATTCGCTGTCAGGGCGGCCTGTTTTTTTTGCAGTCCCATGATGTACATATCGCTGAGCGGCTTGAGTTGCTCGATCATCACAAGATCCAGCTCGGATTGTTTTTGAAGGTGCTTTCGATGATCTTTTTTCGTGTCGCCAAGGTTCACCAGTGGAGGGCTGAGCACCTCAGGGATTCTATTTTTGTCATTTCTGCCGCTTTCGATGAATTTTTTGAGCTCCGGCTCCAACAGTGCCTGTGTCTGGCTGTTTGGAATATCCTTCAGCGAGCGCTCGACGCTGCGTTCGAAGGAGTTGAGGTTGTTGTTTAGGGCCTTGTTGTAAGATGTGATGGTTTGCTCCCCCTTGGATTTCATGTAGCTCTGAGCCTTTAGCAAGAAAGCTGGAACATCGAAGCGGGCGGCAGGTGTCGCCTCTGGCGCGGGCGTTTGGTTGGTTGGTTCCGGTTCTGGACTTGGCTTTGAAATTTCTGTCTCAGGCTCAGCGCTTGGCTCAGGGCTTGGCTCAGGGCTTGGCTCAGGGCTTGGCTCAGGGCTTGGCTCAGGGCTTGGCTCAGAGGTTGGTGCAGAGGTTGGCGCAGAGGTTGGTGAAGGGGTTGGTGAAGGGGTTGGTGAAGGGGTTGGTGAAGGGGTTGGTGAAGGGGTTGGTGAAGGGGTTGGTGAGGGGCTTGGCTCAGGGCTTGGTGCAGAGGTTGGTGAAGGGGTTGGTGAAGGTATTTCGGGAGTGAAGGACTTCTGGTGAGGTTGAGCGTTGATTACGGTACGCTGGGTGACGAGTGCCTGTCCGGTCATGCGTTTGTAGACCAAAAAGCCGATCCCGGCTGCGGTGGCGATCAGTGCCAAGCCGTAGAGTGCTGATTGTCTGGGTGATTTTTTTGGTGTGGGTGGGGTCGATGCAAATCGGGGGGTTGGTTGGGCTGCGCGGGGCGCGGGCGCGGGTGCGGCGTGTGGTCGCTGGATGCTTGAGATGTCTGCGATGATCTGGCGCGCGTTTGGGTAACGCATCTCGGGGATTTGCTCTGTCGCGCGGCGGATGATGGCGTCAAAGCGTGGATCGCAACGGGCGATCAATGAGGCTGGTCTTGGGTCGGCCGCAGGCAACTTGCCGGTGAGCAACTCGTGAAGCAGGACGCCGATCGAGAAAATATCGGCACGATGGTTCACCGTTTGTGGAGCGTTGACCACCTCTGGCGCGGTGTAGCCGGGTGTGCCGTAAATTTGCGCGCCTTCCTGATGGCCTGATCCGACCGGATGCGCCAGGCCGAAGTCGCCGATTTTTGGTTCGTTGCGGTGATCCAGCAGGACATTGGAAGGTTTGATGTCTCGGTGGATGATGCCGTTTTCGTGAGCGTGCGCCAGACCGCTGCAAATGCCTGAAATGAGGCGTATCACCTCCTTGGGCTCAACCGCATGGCTGTGGGCGCAATGGAAAAGTGATTGGCCCGGCACGAACTCCATGATGATGAAAAGCATGCCGTCCACTTCCCCGAAATCATAGACACCGATGAGGTTTGGATGGTTGAGTCGTGCCATGCTTTTGGCTTCGGCTTCGAAGCTCGCGCAGAAAGTCGGATCCTGGCTGAACTCGTGGGGCAGGATCTTGATGGCGACCGTGCGATCGAGCGATTTTTGCACAGCGCGATAGACGGCGCCCATGCCGCCGGTGGCGATAAGGCATTCGATGTGATAGGCAGGAAACAGCGGCGCCAGTTGATCGATTTCCGGTGCTTGGAAAATGATTTGGGAGGATTCGCTCATGTCACGGGCGCCGACTTTGTCGGCATCATGGTTGGGATATCGCATGCTAGATTTCACTCGCGTCATTGTTCAAGGCGAATAATCGGCTGCGTGAGTTGGTGATTTTCCATTGGCGCTTTTGCGAATGCCGTCGCAGCCTGTGGGGCGTTCCGAGCGAAGCATGAATGCGGCAAACGATCCCACCACCCTTGTCATCTCGGCCGCGTTCGTGGTGGCTGCGTTGATCTTTCCGGTCGCGGCTGTGCTCGGCGCGCTGAGGCGGGTGCCGCAGAGTGCGGAGTCGGACCCGCCCGAGCCTCCACGCGTGCTGCCGCCGCCCCTGCCTTACGGAAAAGTATCGGTGGGCCCGTATCAACCATTGGATCTGCTGCCGGTGGCATTGATTTTTGCCGCTTTCTCGCTGCTGGTGGTTTCATCCTTGTCCGCTCCCGCCTCGCCCGACCGCGAGCTGGCAGTTTCGGATCTGGTGATGAACATCGGGTTTCAAATTTTCATCGCAGGAATGGTGCTGGTTTACATGACGCGGCGCACGACGACTGCCGACTGGCTGGGTCTGCGTTGGCCTGCGTGGCCGAAGGTTTTTTTCATCGCGCCTGCCTCGGTGTTCGGCATGTGGCTGATCTTTGGCGTACTGCAGGCTTGCGGCTACATGCAGTGGATGGAATCGCTCGGCGTGGAGACCGTGCAGGAGTCGGTGAAACTTTTGCAAACGACCGAGGATCCCACGGTGCTGTGGCTGATGGCTCTGGCAGCGGTGCTTGTGGCGCCGCTTTGTGAAGAGTTGCTTTTTCGGGGCTACCTTTATCCGGTGGCGAAGAAATACACGGGACCTTGGCTGGCTGCGTGTTCCAGCGCACTGTTTTTTGCTGCCGCCCATGGCAACCTGAGCGCTCTTTTGCCGCTGTTTCTTTTCGGCCTATTGCTCGTATGGATTTACGAAAAAACCGGCTCACTGTGGGCGCCGATCGCCGTGCATTTCTGCTTCAACAGCGCCACTGTCATCGTGCAAATGGCAGCCCGCCACTTCAACATCCCACTCGATGCCGCCCCATGAGCCGCCTCAGCGACATCGGCGAGGATGCCCTCATTGCCCGGCTGATTTCCAAGGCGCCCTGCGACCCCGCGCCGGGGGGCGGACCTGGTGATGACTGCGCGGTGATCGAGTATCCTGATGATCGAGGTCGCCTCGAGCTCTTAAAAACCGACGCATTGGTATGTAATGTGCATTATACCCTGGAATCGCCGCCAAAGCAGGTGGGTTGGAAGGCGGTGGCGCGGGTGGTTTCGGACTTTGCCGCCATGGGCGGTCGGCCCGAGCGTTTTTTGGTGACTCTAGCCCTGCCACCGGAAACTGAGGTGGCATGGGCGGAAGCGCTCTATGATGGGATTGGCGAGGCCTTGCGGGTCTTTGATGCGCGGCTGGCGGGCGGTGAAACTTCGCGAGTGCCCAAAGGGTCTTCTGCGGTGATTTCCATTGCTGCGACTGGCAGCGTTTCGCGTGAAGCATTGGTTTTGCGCTCGACCGGCAAGCCGGGCGATGTGCTCATGGTCACGGGCCGACTGGGCGGCTCGATCGCTCACAAGCACCTGCATTTCACCCCTCGCATCAAGGAATCAGACTGGTTGGTATCTAATTTCAAGCCCACGGCCATGATGGATATTTCGGACGGGCTGGCGAAAGATTTGCCGCGCTTGGCGGAGGCGTCTGCTTGTGGTTTTGAGTTGGATTTCGAGGCCCTGCCGCGGGGGGAGGGCTGCGGGGTGGATCAGGCTTTGACCGATGGTGAGGACTACGAATTGCTCTTTGCCATGGCGCCCGAGCGGGTGGCTGAATTGCAAGCGGCGTGGGCAAAGCGATTTCCGGATTTGGAACTAACCGTGATCGGCCGACTCGTCGAAGAAGGCAAGGGTATCACCCTGAGCGGTGGCTGGGATCATTTCGCGGGTCTGCCCGATGCTTGAAAAGATGCCTGCAGCGATGAGTCGGCGCTGTGGGTTTGCGATTTTTTTTCGAATCACGGACGGGTGACTTTGAGCCGCATGAATCTTTTGGTCGGGGTGCCGCTGGGTGGGTTGTCGGAAACAGTGACCGGTGATGATTCATTTTGACCGCCTTCGTAGGGGGTTTGCGCGCTTGAGTAGAGCGTGGTCCAATCAGTGGTCGGATCGCTGGTGGCTTCGACGCGGTACGTGATGTCGGTGGCATCGCGGCGGCGAGTGAAGGTGAGTTTGAGTAATCCGCCTTGGCGTGTGCCTGTTGGTGCGGCGCTGGCGCCCGGAGTGGTGGGATTGATGCCGAGCGCGTATTTCATCAGGTTTGGCATGCCATCGTTGGCGACGATGTTTAGATCGGCGCCTTGTCCGGTGTTTTCGGGCGAGCCAAAGTGCAACTGGCGCCATGCCTCGATCGGTGAGAGTGCGGCGGTGAGCGTGACCGCATCGCTGCTTGTGTTGTTGGAGGGGTTGGCATCGCCGCCGCCGGTGATGCTGGCGGTGTTGGTCAAGTCGGTGGCGGCGTTGGTGTTGAATGTGACATTGACAGTGACCGGCGGATAACTGGCTCCGGCCGCGAGCGAGTCCGATCGGGTGCAAGTTTGATTGGTCGCGTTGTAGGTCCATCCACTTCCGGACATCGAGTTGATGCTCATGCCGATGGGTGGAGTTTCGGTGAGGGTGAGGCTGCCGTTGCTCGCGGTGCTGCCGGCGTTGGTGACGAGGATGGAAAAGCTTCCGTTGCCGCCTTTTTGGAAGGTGCCGTTGTGTGTTTTGGAAAGGGTCAGGTCAGGCCCCGTAACGAAGGTTTGGTTGCTGCCGTAGGAGGTGCCGATTGTGCTGCTGGCGGCAACGCGGTAGGTGTAGATTGTATTGGCCGTGAGGCTGCTCAAGGCTTGTGTGACCGGGGCGGCGTTGGTGCTGCTGCCGATGGCGGCGTAGTGGTTGAACTGGAGGTTGTCGAAGATGAGGTTTTGGTTGATGGCCCCGGAGTTGTTGGAATTGAGGTAGCCGAATGCCACGAGCTTCACACTGGCGCCGGAGGATTTGAGCGTGCCGGTGTAGGTTTTGTAATTTGCATCGGCGCGGAATTTCACGCCGCTTGTGTAGGCACCGGTGAGCGTGTCGAAATCGATTTTTACATCGACGATGCTGCCGCGCACTTCCGCTCCCATGTCGATCATGTGTTGGCCGGTGGCATCGGTGATCATGATGCCGGTGTTGCCGCCGACAGTTCCGCTGGCGGGCATGATGCCGATCGAGAGCAGCTCGCCTGCGCCGAAGGAGGTGCTTGTTGATGACTTGAGGTTGACGCCTGAGAAGCCCTTGGTGTTGTCGACATCGAAGCGCATGGAAAATGTCCAGCTGCCGAATTGCTGGTTGCCATCGGAAAGCGTGCGGTAGCCCGAGTGGGCGCCGCGGGTCGTTGAGCTTCCGGCGCGAACGCCAAAGGATTTGGCGCCATCGATCATGCGCCCTCCGGTGCCGTTGGCGCTGTTAGCGGTGACGAGCAGGATACCGCCGCGCGTGGAGCTGGTGGTCGTGTAGAAATTGTAGATTCCGAATCCGCTGCCGCCGTTGTTGTTGGGCGAGATGTAGGAGAAGCTGGCATAGCCTTCCGCATCATCGCTGGCGGTTTTGCGCGTGCTGGATGCGAGGCTGTTTCCGGTGCCGTATTCGATCCAGTAGCCCGAGGCTCGGCCGTTGGGGTTGACCGTGCCACTGATGGTTGCCGTGGTGGAGCTCACCGGGCTTGCGGCGCCGGTTATCACATTCGGTGGCGGGAAGCCGGTTGAGAATGTTTGATCGGCGGAATAAGTGATGCCGTTGGTGTTCCATGCGCCGACGCGGAAGTGGTAAATTTGTCCTGTGGCCAATCCACTAAGCGTCGTCGAAATGGTGGTGTTGCCGGCGGCGAGAGGTACATCCTGCGCGACTGTCGCGCTTCCGTAGTTTTCGCTCGTGCCGTACTCGAACCATGCATTGGCGGCGGCACCGTTGGCATTGACCGTGGCGTTGAGTGTCGCGCCGGTGGAAGTCACGCTGCTAGCGCCGGATGAAATGATCAGCGGCTTGACCGAGAGCGTGGTGAATGACTGCACCGAGCCTGAAATGACATCGCTGCCGCTGGTGGCCACGATGCGGAAAAAGTAGGTTGTGTCCGGAGTGAGATCGGCGATCGATGCCCATTTGTCGACATTGCCGCTCGTGCTGCCGACATCCTGCGGCGCGGTGGTGTTGGACAACACATTTGGTTGCACTCCGTACTCGAAGCGGATGGTTGTGGCTACGCCGTTCGGGTTGACCGTGCCATTGAGGCTCGCCGTGCGCGCGGTGACAAACGAGGCCGGCGTGGTGGTGGCCTGCGGCAAAGTGGTGGAGGTGTTGAAGGTTTGATTTGGGCCGTAGCTTGTGCCCTGCGCGTTGGTGGCGATGACGCGGAAATGATAGGTCGTGTTGGCGGCGAGTCCGCTGAGATTGGTGGCGACGCTTTGCGGTGAATTTCCGCTACCGATCGATTGCGAGCTGGTGGTGCTGCCGTAGGAAACGCTGGTGCCATATTCGAATGCGACGCTCGTGGCGGATCCGTTTGGCGTGACGGCGGCATTGAGTGTGGCCGTGGAAATGACAATGTTGGATGCGGAAGAAGAGTTGATGGTCGGGCGCGCGAGGCTTGATGAGGCGCCGGTGGTGAAGCGTGATTCGAAGGCACCGTGTAGTGGAAGGCCGGTCGAGTCGGTCGCCGTGCCTTCGAGCCGCACCGTGTGCAGGGTGTTGGCGGCAAGATTCGATGTCGGCGTGAAGGTCAGCACCGTGTTGCCGGCGCTCCATGCGAAGTTGCCGCCTGTGTTGGGCGTGATGGAAAATGCCGCCTGAGTGGTGGCGGTGTTCATCGGCTTGCTGAAGGTGAGCGTGACGAGTGTGGCCGGCGAGATCGAGGCTTGGTCGTGGCCCGGCGCGATCGTGTTGACGACTGGCGAGAGGGCGAGTGACTGCGATTGCGCGACAAACATTTTGTACGAGGTCGCCGGTACGGTCATCGCAGGGATGCCGTCGACGCCGCTGGTGACGGTGACGGTTTCGCTTGGGTTGAGCACATTCACCAGCACCGTGCCCGCCGGGTGGATCGTGGGGCGTGCGGCGATCGACTGTGCGGATGTCGAGGTGTTGAGCACGACGAAGACTTCCTCGTTGTTGAGGCGGCGCGCATAGGCGAACAATCCGGGTGATGCGAAATTTGCCCATAGGTTCACATGCGTGCCGGTGCGTAGCGCCGGGTAGAGTCGGCGCAGGTTGTTGAGTTTGGCGACCAGCTTGAAGCGGGCACTGGTCATGTTGAAGTTGTCGCCGAGCGATGGGCCGGCTTCAAACTGCCCGTCGAACATGTCCTCGCGGTTGTTCGGATCGGTGCCGCCGATGAAGTCCTGCTCGGTGCCGTAGTACAAACATGGAATGCCTCTGGCCGTGTAGAGAAAGGCAAGTGCCACCTCGAGTCGCGATGGGTTGCTGCCCGTGGTGTTTAAAAACCGCGGCTGATCGTGGTTGTCGAGAAAGGTGACCAGCGACATCAGCGATGAGGCATCGTAGTTGGTGGTGTTGAGGTTGTTGTAGCGCGACTCAAGCTGACCGGTGTTGCCGCTGGCGGAGGCGAAGACGCTGTTGATCTGATAGTACAGCGGGTAATCCAGCACCGATTCCATCTTGTAGTTTGCGGTGGATTTCGTGCCGGTGTAGGAACCGCATTTCGCATCCGAGCCATCGTAGATTTCACCGAACTGGAAAAAGTTTGGTTTGTCTGCCGCCAATGCCGTCGCACGGATCCGCGGGCTCCAGTTATCCCAGAATCCCATCTCGACATGTTTGACCGTATCGATGCGGTAGGCATCGAAGCCGACGCTTTGGATCCAGTGCGAAAAAATTTCTGCCATGCGGTCGCGCACATAGCTTGTCTCGGTGCGGAAATCGTCGAGTGAGAGAAGCTCGCCGTATTCGACCTGGGTGGCATCGCCCCAGTTCTGCGTGGTGCCGTTGTTGTGAAACAGCGTTTCGAGCGGCACACCGAGTGCGGCGTTGTCGAATGGCGCGGCATAACGGCGCGAGCCGTTGTAACGCAGCGTGTAGCCGCTTGGCGGATATCTGAAATTCGGGAATCCCGCGTCAGTGCTGTCGACAATCGTGCTGCCGTGGTTCACCACCACATCATTGACCACCAGAATTCCGCGCTGGTGTGCGGCGTGAACAAAACTTTTCAACTCGGCGAGCGATCCCATGCGCGGATCTGTTTGATAAAAGTCGGTGGCCGCATAGCCGTGGTAATCGCCGTTGCCATTGAGCAGGACCGGTGAAATCCACACCGCGGTTGCACCGAGCGATTTGATGTAGTCGAGCTTGCGCTCCGCGCCTTTGAAGTCACCGCCATGCGCTTGGCCGCCATCGGCAGGATTGAAGTTCGGCGAGAGATTGTCATTGCCGCTGTCGCCATTGAAGAAGCGGTCGGTGATGATTTGATAGATGTTTTGATTGCGCCAGAAATCCGCCGAAAGCTCGGGGGTGTAATTTGGATTTTGCGTCAGCAGAATGCGGTCGAGGCGAAACCCTGGATCGTGCATCCAGATGTGGATGTTGTGATTGCCGGCCGAGGGGACCTCGATGCTCACCGGAGTGCTTGATGTCGGACCGCTGTTGGTCCAGCTCCAGCCGTTGAGGGTTTTCACATTGAGCACCGGCAGGTTGGCGGTGACGCCATTGATGCCAACACTCACCGCGGCATCATCGGCTGTTTCGGCAAAGCCGCGCAGCCAGACATAATAGGTTCCCGGCCGGGTGAAATTGACCGTGTAGCGCATCTCGGGGCTCGTGCTGCTCCAATTGGTCGTGACCGTCGAGCCGTCAAGCGGCGTCGTTTCCATGAAGCCCGTGCCGGAATAACCCGGGATGCTGGTCGATGACTGCCATGAATAGGTCACGCCGCCAATCGACCGCGCCTGAACCTGCGGCGATTGCTCGGCCTGGATCATGGCGATGCCGCCGGACTCGGAAACGCTCTGTGCCATCAGTCCGGCACTTGCCGAGATCAGCGCCGCCATCACAAGTGCGCTCAAAGTGCCCGAAGGATTCTCTTGCATGCGTCGTATCATTCTTGGTCGTGGAGCTTTCGTCACCAGCATCATCATGCGTCATAT
>JAGWXY010000005.1 GCA_018969605.1 Verrucomicrobiota bacterium
CACGCGTGGTTCAACCCCTTTCGCGCGCTTTGCAACAACTCACATCCGGTCGCCGGCAATCATGTGGTGAAGGCGTCGCCACAAATCACCAAACGCTACGGCAACATGACCTGGTGCGATCCGGCCAGCTCCGAAGCACGTGCCCGCGCGCTCAACGCGATCATGGATGTGGTGCGCCGTTATGATGTCGATGGTGTCCACCTCGACGATTATTTCTACCCCTATCCCGAGGGCGAACGCACCTTTGCCGATGGCAAATCACCCGCCGAACGCCGCGCCTACATCGATAGCTTTGTGAGCAAGCTCTACTCGTCGGTCAAAAGCCAAAAATCATGGGTGCGCGTTGGCATCAGCCCCTTCGGCATCTGGCGACCCGGCGTGCCGGATGGCATCGAGGCAGGCATCGACAGCTTTGAACACCTCGCCGGCGATTCGCGCAAGTGGCTCAAAAACGGTTGGGTCGATTACCTCGCACCGCAGTTGTATTGGCGCATCTCGCCGCGCAAACAAAGTTTCCCGCTGCTCCTCGAATGGTGGCGCGAACAAGGCAACCGCCCGGTCTGGCCCGGCATCGCCACCGCTCGCATCCAATCATCCGAAGACCCCGGACGCCCGGCATCGGAAATCACCAATCAAATCGACCTCTCCCGCAAAATCGGTAGAGGCCCGCAAGGCCATATCCACTGGAGCGCGAAAAGCCTCGTCACCAACCGCGGCGGCATCGCCACCAAACTCGCAGGCAGCTACACGCAAGCTGCCGCCGTGCCAGCCATGCCATGGATCAACAACAATTCACCCGACGCCCCCGGCGTGAGCGCCCAAGCAAATGGCGATAGCACACTCGTGCGCTGGACGCCGGAAAAAGGCACCGCAAAAATTGCCATCCAAACCCGCATCGACGGCAACTGGCGCACGGCAAAAATCACCTCCGCCGGTTCCGGCCAAACCACAGTTCCGCGCGCCGATGCCATCGCCGTCACCGCGCTCGACCGCTTCGGCAATGCCAGCTCACCGAAGGTCCTCGGCCTGCGCTGAAGACATGGCGTAACCCCATTCGAAAATTCTGAAAACCCACCCAAATTTCCTGCTGCTTTGCGGCATCCTGCCGGCACTCATCTGGTCGGCAATCGAACCCTTCGACCGCCTCACCTGGTGGCTCGAAGTGGCACCGGTGCTGATCGGCTTCGTTGCGCTGTTCATCGCACAAGCGAAAGGCTGGCGCTTTTCCAATCTCGCGCTGTGGCTCATCGCTTTGCACATGCTGGTGCTGATCTTCGGCGGCCACTACACCTACGCACGCGTGCCGATCGGCGATTGGCTTCGCGATGGCCTCAACTTCGAACGCAACCACTACGACCGCCTCGGCCACCTGATGCAAGGGTTCGTCCCCGCGATCCTGCTGCGCGAAATTTTCCTGCGCAATCGAGTGTTTGCACGCAAGGGTTGGCTGGCGTTTTGCGTGATCTCATTCTGCCTCGGCTTCAGCGCGTTTTACGAACTCATCGAATGGGCCGCCGCGCTGGTCTCGGCGGAAGCGGCCGAATCATTTCTCGGCACCCAAGGCGACCACTGGGACACTCAGTGGGACATGTTTCTCTGCGGCGTTGGAGCCATCGCCGCGTTGCTGTTTCTATCCCGCGCGCACAACCGCTCGATAGGCAAAATCTCCCGCTGAAACCGTCAAATTTCGCCCTTCTCCGGCCTTGCATTGGCACGCTTCCGCGACTTGACTGGCGCTCACCCCATTTTCCCACCGTGAAAGCCTACGAAATTTACTCCGCCGTCGACCCGTCCATCGTCAACCAAATGCTCGATTGGTTCCGCTCGCACGACCGCAACGTGTACAAATCCGCCGTCGCATCGCTCGCCGAAAAACGCAAATTGCGCCCGGTATTCGTTGAGAAAAAAACGATGACCGAGCAATACGCGTGGATCCACAAAACCCTCAAGATCAACGCCTGCAACACGATCGGCGAACACCTCATGCAAGCCTACCTGATGGCTGGCCAGCAATCGCTGCTCGCCATGTTCTGCGACGGCATGGGCATCCCGCACGATGGCAAGGGATCCGTCGTCGGCGAATTGCCGAAAAAACTCGATGCCGAACGCCTCAACTCGACGATCGACAAACTCATCGAAATCTTCGACCCGAAACTCCTCACCCTCTACCTTCGTTGCTTCAACCTTCAGGTCCCCAACGGCTGGCCCGAACTCAGCGAAAAACTCGCCTCCGACTCAAGGCTTGTGCTTGCGTGAGATCTTACCCCATTTCTCTTTTCAAGCGCAACGGACCTTTCGGAGAAAGGTCCCTGCCTGTGAAAAGCCACATCTTTTCTTCCGTCTTCTGTCTCCAAGTCTTCCGTCTCTCACTTGAAACTGAAGACTTGAAACTTTAAACTTAAATTCATGCCCAAGGTTTACATCAAGACCTACGGATGCCAGATGAACGAACGCGACTCTGAACAGGTTGCGCGCATGTTCGTCGAAGGGGGCTACACGGTCACGCCGACCGAAAAGGATGCGGATGCGGTGCTCATCAACACCTGCTCGGTGCGGGATCAGGCGGAGCAAAAAGCACTCGGGAAAATGGGCTCGATGATGCATGCCGGCCGCGACCGACGGCATGTGGTTTATGGCTTCATGGGCTGCATGGCGCAGTCGCGCGGCGAGGAACTTTTCAAAGCCGTACCCAGTCTTGATGTGGTCGCCGGCACGCAAAAATACCACAAGGTTTTCGACTATGTGGATGGCATCCTCAAGCGCCGCCTCGAGGCCCGAATGGATGACCCCTCACTCTCGCTGCGCGGTGAAACGGTTTGCGACATCGAAGCCGAAGAAGGCTCGCAAAACACCATTCGCGATCACATCCCCAAGGCCCGCGAAGCCTCGGCATTTGTCTCCATCATGCAGGGCTGCAACATGCGCTGCTCGTTCTGCATCGTGCCCGACACTCGCGGACGCGAACGCGGCAGGCCTATTGACGAAATCGTTGGCGAAGTCCGCCACCTCGCCGCGCAAGGCGTCAAGGAAGTGACACTGCTCGGCCAAATCGTCAACCTCTACGGCCGCACCGAATTCCCAATTATCGGCGGCAAATCACCCTTCGTGCAGTTGCTCGAGGCCGTGCACGAAGTCGATGGCATCGAGCGCATCCGTTTCACTTCGCCTCACCCGATTGGCTATCGCGACGACCTCGTCGCCGCCTTCACCTACCTGCCCAAGCTCTGCTCGCACATCCACTTTCCTATGCAAAGCGGCTCGGACCGCATCCTCAAGGAAATGCGCCGTCCCTACAAAAACGCGAAGTTTGTCGAGATCTGCGAGAAAATGAAAGCCGCCAGACCCGGCATCGCCATCACCACCGACATCATCGTCGGTTTCCCCGGCGAGACCGAGGAGGATTTCCAATCTACGATGGACACCGTAGAAAGCCTGCAGTTCGACAACGCCTTCGTTTTCCGCTACTCCAAGCGCCGCAACACCCCCGCCGCCGAAATGGACGGCCAACTCTCCGAAGAGGAAAAGGAATCACGCAACCAACGCCTCCTCGATGTGGTCAACCGCATCGCCATCGAAAAAAACGCGGCACTCGTCGGCACCCGCCAGCAAATCCTCTGCGAAGGCCCCTCAAAAAACAATCCGGACCGCCTTTCCGGCCGCACCTCGCACAACAAAATCGTCATCTTCGAAGGCGACCCCAACCGCCACACCGGCCAAATCCTCGACATCCACATCGACGAATCCACCGGCTTCACCCTCTACGGCCACCTGCCGATTTCGATGTGAAGCTGGTAGCAATTTTCTAGGCCCACACCTTTTCGAGATCGCCCTTCTCGAGCACCTTCCAATCGCCTTGGGCCAGCGCGCCAAGCTCGAAGCTTCCGATCGCCGCACGGATCAATCGCAGCGTCGGATACCCCACCGCCGCAGTCATGCGCCGCACCTGACGATTCTTCCCCTGGGTCAGTCGCAGCTCAATCCATGAAGTCGGGATCAATTTCCGAAACCGCACAGGCGGATTCCGCTCAGCCACCTGGGGCTCGGGCTGCAGCAACTTCGCGCCACACGGCAGCGTGCGGTAATTTTGAATCTCGATCCCACCACGCCGCAATCGCTGCAAGGCCCCCTCATCAGGCACTCCCTCCACCTGCGCCCAATACGTCCGTCCATGCGCTGCCAACGGATCCAGCAGCCGATGATTGAACCCCGCCTCATCCGAGAGCAAAAGCAAACCCTCCGAATCCATGTCCAAGCGCCCCACCGGATACACCCCCGCCGGAAAACCAAAATCCGCCAAGGTCCGCTGACCCGGTTGATCCGGCGTAAACTGGCACAACACGCCATAGGGCTTGTGAAACGCGATCACCATGAGGTTGGAAAAAACCGGATCAGACCGATGATGCAAGAGTTATGTGCGTCATCACTCACATGGCAGGGACCTTTGTCCCTAAAGGTCCGCCGCGATTGCTCAAGCAACTTCACCCGGTAGGGCGATGCGGCCCCGCAGCGCCGACTCATCGCCACAGGCGGGCAAGATGCCCTCGCTCCCGTGAAGCATCCTCTTCAAAGACGATTCATTCAGCGGACCTTTCGGAGAAAGGTCCCTGCCTTGAAGAAGTGGCTTCTTCAGGCTCTTCCCTCATTCAAAATTCATCATTCAAAATTTCACCCTCTTTACCCCATACGCCCGATCGCTTCCTCCAGCGATGAAACGACGAGTTCTGCGCCGTGGCTTTGGAGTTGGCTGCTGCTGAAGCTGCCGGTGGCCACTGCGAGACAGCGGGCGCCGATGGCTTTGGCGCAGGCGATGTCTTTGGGGGTGTCGCCGATGATCCATGTTTCCGCGGCCTTGAATGATTTGCCCGCGTGCACTTCCGCACGTTGCAGTGCGATTGGGCCGAGACGGTTGCGGTCGGCGTGATCACAGCCGTAAGCGCCGAAGGCAAAATAATCGGCCAAGCCGAAATGCCGCACCTTGATGCCCGCACCTAGCACCGTGTTGCCGGTGAGCAAGCCGAGCGTGGCGTGTTCACTTGCGGCAAGATGATCCAGCAATGGAAAAACGCCATCGATCACGCGTCCGGCGAATTCACCTCGCGCGAGATTTTCAGCAAGGCGCTCATGGTAAACGGCAAGGTAGTTTGCAAACCCCTCATCGGTGAACTCCACCCCGTAGTGACGGTGAATGCCACCCACGATGCCAAGGTCGGTTGCGCCAGCAAGGTCGAGCTCGGGACCATCGTCACCAAAGACTTCGCGCGTCGCTTGTTTCAATGCCGCCATGCCGGCGCCGCCGGTATCGACGAGCGTGCCATCGATGTCGAATAGGTAAAGCATCGGCGACACGCGCGGGAAAAAAGCCTCAGGACTCAGCCTTGCCCGACTCCTCGAGTTTTTCTTCAGCAGCGCTTTCGCCATCGGGTGATTCGTCCGGCACTTCGTCGTCGAAGTCCTCGTCCGCTGCATCATCCTCATCGTGATCATCTTCTTCCATCAGCTCACCGTGGAAGAGATGGAACTTGCGCTTGCGCTGATGCGCGGGCAGCGGTGAAAGGATCATGGCAACGGCCCGACCATTGAGGCGCGGCGGTTGATCCACCTGCGCCATGGTCTTGAGGTCTTCAATGATGCGGTTGAGCACGACAAAGCCGAGTTCCTTGTGCGCGTTTTCGCGGCCTTTGAACTGCAGCACGAAGCGGCACTTGTGATTGGTGTCGAGGAATCCCTCCGCACGGCCGAGCTTGATGTTGTAATCGTGCTGACCCGTGCCAACGCGGAATTTTACTTCCTTCATGCGCGTAGCGCTCTTCGACTTTTGCTTTTTGAGCTTGGCCTGCTCGTACTTGAACTTGCCGTAGTCGATGATCTTGCACACCGGCGGATCCACCTGCCCGGCGATCTCGACGAGGTCGAGACCGAGCGACTGGGCCTTGGCAAGCGCCTCACGGGAGCCCATGACTCCAAGCTGTTGTCCGTCCGCCATGATGACGCGGACTTTCGGGGCGCGAATTCGGTCGTTGATCCGCGTCATGTCGCGGAAACGACCCCGGTTTTGGTCTCTTTGTGGCTTAGCGATGGCTTTGTCCTCCGATGGGTGGATGCGACGCCCAGGTCTGTGCGCGGACAGGGCCGCGGCAAATCCGGACGAAGAGTGTCGTGAAACGATGAGCCGGCGGCGAAATCATGAATTGCGGACAGCGGAAGTCATGCGGTCTTCTGGACCGGGCGTGGGCGTCATAGGGTATCGTTTCAAGGAAATCATGAGGCAGCCGATTGGCTTGCGACATCACCATGGAGCGGTGATGGCCATTTGATAAGCGATCCGGACGCTGCGGGCAAGACTCTTTTTCGGCCGCATTTCGAGCTCCATCGGACATGTTCGGGATTGCATCAAAGGAGGGCATGAAAAATGATCCGCATTTCCAAAACACCGAACCATGTCATCCCACACCTTCATTGCCGTCGACCTCGGAGCGGGCAGCGGCCGCGTGATCGCCGCCACCACCGATTTCCAAAAAATCGAACTGGAGGAAATTCACCGCTTCGACAATCCCGGCACCGAGCTACCCGGCGGATCGTTTTGGAACATCGTTGGACTTTACCGCGACATTCTCGAAGGCCTGCGCCGCGCGGTCGAGATTCACGGTGATCGCATCGTTTCGATCGGCATCGATACCTGGGGCTGCGACCACGGCCTCATCGGCCAAAACGGCACGCTGCTCGGCATGCCGCACCAGTACCGCGATTCACGCTTCGAGGGCATGGCCGAGCTGATGCACGGGCTGATGCCCGAGGCGGAAATTTATCGCCACACCGGCATCAAGACGAATTTCTACAACAGCTCGCTGCATCTGCTTGCCGAGGCACACAAAAAAAATCCGGCACTCGATGCTGCCGAGACGCTGCTCTTCATTCCCGACCTCCTCGCGTACTGGCTCACCGGCCGCAGAGCGGTAGAGCGCAGCATCGCATCGACCTCGCAACTCGTCGATCCCACGACCGGCGAGTGGGCATGGCCGGTGATCGATGCCCTCGGCCTGCCGCGCAAAATGTTTGGTGAAATCGTCGCACCCGGCACCGTGCTGGGACCGATCCGCGATGCAGTCGCCAGCTTCATCGGCAAGGCCGGCATCCCAGTCATCGCTTCAGCGAGCCACGACACCGCATCCGCAGTCGCAGGCATACCACTGAGCGAAGGACAGAAACTTTGGCTCTCATCCGGCACATGGTCGATCATGGGTGTGGAAACCAAAACGCCGGTCATCACAGCCGAGTCCTTTGCACGCGGTTTCTGCAACGAACTTGGCGTGAACAAAACCGTGCGTTTCCTCAAAAACATCGCCGGACTCTGGCTCATCCAAGAATGCAAACGCCAATGGGATCTCGATGGCGAATCGATCGACTATGCCACGATGACCCGCATGGCTGAAGCGGCGGAACCCTTCTCGGCATTCATCAACCCCGATGACGAAGTCTTCGCAAGCCCCGGCAACATGCCGGAAAAAATCCGCAAGTGGTGCGAAAAATCCGGACAAAAAATCCCCGCCGACAAAGGCACGATCCTGCGCATCGCCACCGACTCGCTCGCGCTGAAATACCGCGAAGTCTTCGATCACATCAAGGCCTTCACCGGCACGACATTCGACCAACTCAACGCCGGCGGCGGCGGCATTCAAAACGAACCACTCTGCCAATCGACCGCCGACGCCCTCGGCATCAAGGTCGTCGCCGGTCCGATCGAGGCGACTTCCTGCGGCAATGTGATCACGCAAATGGTCGGCACCGGCCACCTCGAGAACTTCGAAGCTGGGCGCGAGCTGATTCGACGCTCATTCGATTTCAAAACCTACGAGCCACACCAAAGCGCCGATTGGAACGCCGCCTACGAACGCTTCAAGGCACTCGTTTGAAAAAGGCAGTGCTTCACGAGGGAGCGTCGATGGTTTCGGCACTGGCGGGGCCGCATCGCCCTACCGAGCTTGATAGGCAGGGACCTTTCTCCGAAAGGGACGCTCCAAAGGGGTGCCAAATCAGTTGGTGACGCGCATCGGCATCAGCACATAGAGGAAGGTTCCCTCGATGCGCAGAACACCGGGGCTCATCTCGTCGATGAGGTCGAGGTACACATGCTCGCTGTCGAGCGCACGCAGCGGGGCTTGAAGGAACTCAGGATTGAATGCGATCTGCATCGGCGGGCCCTGATAGATGACATCCATCGACTCCTGAGCTTCACCGACATCCGGCGAGTTGGCGGTCACTTCGATGCGGTTTTCGCTGAAGACCAGCTTCACAGAATTTGCCTTGTCGGAAGAGAGCAGCGAAACGCGGCGCACGGTTTCGAGCAGCGCCTCGCGCGAGATCACTACGCGCTCGTTGCTGTCGCCGGGAATCACCTGACGGTAGTTGGGGTAGTTGCCGTCGATGAGCTTGCTGCAAAGCAGCGTATCGCCGATCGCAAACGAGATCTGGTTGTCGTTGAGCTTCAAAATCAGGTCACCGTTGTCGCCGAGCAGGCGCTGCAGTTCCTGAACCGCCTTTGACGGGATGATCACATCCGTTTCGTGCGAGGCGGGAAACTCGAGGTCGGAGTCGACCATTGCGAGACGGCGTCCATCGGTCGCCACCAAAGTCATCTTGCCATCGCGGAACGAAGTGAAAATGCCGTTGAGCACATAGCGGGTCTCATCGGTCGAGATGGCATAAGAGGTTTTTTTCAAACCATCGCGCAGGACATTTTGCGGAATGCGAAATTCCTTGGCGGCGGAGAAATCCGGCAGCGGCGGGAACTCGCTCTCGCCAAGGCCGATGATCTTGAAGAATGACGGACCGCTGCGGATCGACGCGTGGTTCTTCGAATCCACCGACACCTCAACCTCGCTTGATGGAAGTTCGCGCACGATGCTCACCAGGCGTTTGGCCGGCAGCGTCGTGGCACCTTCCTTGTCGATCTGGGCTTCGACCGATCCAGTGATGCCGACATCGAGGTCGGTGGTGGTGAACTGCAGGCGTCCGTCGCGGGCGACGAGCAGCACGTTGGAAAGGATCGGCAGCGTCGTGCGCGAGCTGACGACATGCTGGACTTTTTGCAGACCTTCGAGAAACGCTTCCTTGGAAATACGGAATTTCATGAAATGGAACCAGGGTGGTTGACCAAGGGAGTTTCTGTTTTCGCCGGACCTTGGCAAGCCTATCTGTGCATTTGGCGGAAGAATCTCCACCGCCCGCCGGAATCAGCGCTTGAGCCGCGATTCCAAACGCTCGATGAGCTCGCGCATGCCGGGCTCAGCATCGACTTTTTCCACCACTTTTTTGCAGGCATGGATCACCGTGCCGTGGTCGCGACCACCGAATGCCTCACCGATTTCGACGAGCGAGCCTTTGGTCAGAGAGCGGCTCAGGTACATCGCCACCTGACGCGGAAAAGCGATGCTCGCCGGGCGCCGGCGGCTGGTCATGTCGGCCAAGCGCACATCGAAGTGCTCGGCCACGGCCTTTTGGATCGCGTCGATGCTCACCTGACGGCTGGCTTCCTCGCGGATCAGGTCTCGGAGCAGGTGCTCGACCTTTTCGACCGTGAGCGCGTCGCCTGCCAGAGAAACATAGGTCGCCACGCGCATCAGGGCCCCTTCGAGTCGGCGGACATTGGTGCGGATTTTTTCCGCAAGGAACAAAAGGATCGATTCGTCGACGCGCACCTTCCAGTCCTGCGATTTTTTGTGCAGGATCGCGAGACGAGTCTCGAGCTGCGGCGGTTGCATCTCGACGGTGAGGCCGCATTCGAAACGCGAGATGAGGCGCGGCTCGAGGTTCTTGATTTCGCAGGCCGGGCGGTCGCAGGTCAGCACCACCTGGTTGCGGCCATCGAGGAGGGTGTTGAAGGTGTGGAAAAACTCCTCCTGCGAGCGCTCCTTGCCCGCGAGGAATTGAACATCGTCGATGAGCAAAACATCGGTGCTGCGATAACGCCGACGGAATTTCTCAAGATCACCGCGCCTCACTGCGTCGATGAACTCGTTGGTGAACTTTTCGCAGGTCAGGTACACGACCCGTGAGGCCGGGCGACGGCGCAAAATTTCTTGGCCGATTGCCTGCATTAGGTGGGTCTTGCCGAGGCCCGGGCCGCCGTAAATGAAGAGCGGGTTGTAGCCGATGCCTGCTTTTTTCGCCACCGCCTCGCATGCCGCGTGCGCAAACTGGCTGTTGGTGCCGACGACAAAGCTCGCAAAGGTATGCGAGGGATTCAGGCCCGAGCTCTTGATCCGCCGGTCGAGAGCCTCGCCCTCCAGGGTCGGGGTCCGCCCGGCGCGAATCTCCGCCGGAGCACCGGATCCGGCCGCCGCAGGCGACTTGTCTTGGTTGATGGCCACCACGACCTCGCGGGCATCGGAAAATGCCTCCAACACCGCAGTCTGCAGCTCCGGCAGGTAATTTGTCTCGATCCACACTTGATGAATCTCGCCCGGCACCGCGAGGGTTGCGACACCGTCGTTCACACCCTTCCAAACTGCCGCACCGAACCAACGCTGAAACGCATCCTCACCGACCGAGCATCTCAATGCCGAGCTCACCGCATCCCATCCTCCCACACCATCCTCCAAGTTGTGATTCTCGATCACTTCACTCGCTGCCACCTCAACCGATTCCATTGCTTCGCCGTAAATTTAAAGAGTTTTTTTGATGCGCATCAGACCCACTTCATCGAGCAGTGGCGTCATGCGTGTGGGGAACTCTGAACGACAAAATCGCGTGATGGAAAAATAATTTTTTTAGCCACTGATCGCGCATCGCGAAGCACGCGATTCCACAAGCGTTCCACGAAAAGATTTTTTTGAAACTTGACGAACGATTTACTTCGATTTTCCAAAGCAAACCATGACGCGCGATCGCGGAATTTCGCTATCCCCTTGAAAAACAAGAACATTGCGATGCTTGGCCCGCGACGAAAAGTTTTACGGCGGCGCCGATGTGCAAATCGCATCTGTTAGGACAGCTGGCTTGATTGCGCGCGTTCGCTCTTGAAGCACAATGCGACCGCCACCGTCACCAGAGTGCCGGCCATGATGCACCACGGGAACTCAATCACAGGAAACCAATCGGGATTCGTGTACAAATGCCCGCCCGCGATCATCTTCCAGAGGTCGTTGGGCAAGTTGCTCAAGAATGCCACGGCCACAAATCCAGCGAGCATCGCGATCGGATTTCCAAACTCGCTGCCGCGGTTGCGGGTGAACAAGGCGACCATGAAAATCCCCAGTAGCGAGCCGTATGTGTAGCCGAAACTTCCAAGAATGATCCCAATGATGCTGAGCCCGGGGTTGTGCGCCTTGACGAAGGCGGTGGCGAGGCCAACGCCGATCAGAATGAGCGTGAACCACAGCGTCGACCACTTGATCACCCGCACACGCGCCGCGTCGTCATCCGGCGTTTTGAACCATCGGAAATGGAAATCGCGCGAGTAACTTGTCGCCAGCGAGTTCATCGCCGTGCCCAGGGAGCCCATCGTGGTCGCCAGCACGCCCGCAATCACCAAGCCCCTCAGGCCACCGGGCATCACATCGATCACAAAATACGGAAAAACCCTCGTGCTGTCGGGTTGACCCCCGGCCATCGGCAGATTTGCGTCGCTCACCACATGACCGTAGTAAACCGAGAGCAGAATCCCGATGGTCAACACAGCATAGGTCACCGGAATGTCGGCGACGCCCGAGAGAATGGTTGCCACCGCACTCTGTTTCTTGTCCTTGGCGGTGAGCATGCGTTGTACCATGTCCTGATCGGTGCCGTGCGTGGCCAGCGTCACAAACAGTGAACCAAACAATGCCGCCCAGACGGTGAATTCGGTTTCGAGCACACTCTTGATTTTTCCCCAAGTGCTGTCCGCCGGTTCGTCACCCTCCCACTGCCACAGCCTCAAGTCACCCGCCGCTGTAAGATGGGATTTTGCCCCCTCCCATCCGCCGGGAATGTGCCCTAACAGGAAAAATACCGAGAATCCCAGCGCGCAGAACAACACCAGAATTTGCAGCACATCGGTCCAGATCACCGCCTTGATCCCGCCGATCGCGGTGTAGGCGGCGGTTAGAAGGCTGATCACTACCAGCGCCGCGCCGGTAAACCAAAATTGCTCCCAATTTCCCAAAGGGTTTCCGGGGTTCATGCGATCCCAGATCACCAGCAGCAGCAAGGTCGGCACCCACAGGCGCGAGCCGCTGGCCAGGGAACGGGTGAGCAAAAATACCGCGCTCGCAATCCGCCGCGTGCGTGGGCCGAAGCGGGCTTCCAAAAATTCGTAGATGCTCACCACATTGTGGCGATAATACGCCGGAATGAAGACCGCGCTCACGATCAAGCGCGCCAGCAGGTAGCCAACCATCAACTGCGCGTAGGTATAATTTCGCGAACGAAACCCCTCGCCTGGCGAACCGAAAAAAGTCCCCGCGCTGATCTCCGAAGCCAGGATCGAGGCCAGCACCGCCCACCATGGGATCGAGCGCCCCCCGAGCGCGAATTCCGACACATCGCGGTTGCGGCTGCTGAAATGCACGCCGATTGCCACAATGATCGCAAAATAAATACCGATGACTAAAAGGTCGAACGCGATAGCTGACATGGAACGAACCTAGCCCCCAGCGCGACCAGTCCAAGTACCGATTTTCACAGCAAAGACGGTCGCGTTGCGCCAGAAAGAATGACACCCGGACGCAGACACTTACAGGGATCTTGAGTCAGAGAGAGCAAAAACGAATACTTGAAGAACTGCCGCACGCGGCAGCACGATAGAAAATCAACCAAGCCGGGGTGTCATGCATCATGGCGCAACACGGCGTTTCGCCGCATCGGCCTCGATCCATGACCACAGCGAGTCGATCCCGGCGCTGACCTTGGCCTTCGAGGCCTCGAGGTCGGGACTGGGCGCGGCTTTGCCAAACAGGTAGAATTTGATCTTTGGCTCGGTGCCCGAAGGACGGACAGCGAACGAGCGGCCATCCTCAAGATCGATGAAGAGCATCTTCTCTTTGGGGATGAGGTCACCTTCCTGATCGTAGAGGTCCTGGCGCGAGAAATCGCGGGTGCGCAGGACCGGCGAGCCATCGACGATGCCGGGCGGTTTATTCGCGTAGGAGTCGGCGAGCGCCTGGATTTTTGCGGCACCATCGGCACCCTCCATCACCACCGATTTGCCTGCCTCGAGGTGATAGCCGTACTCGCGGTAAATGTCGTCGAGCAAATCAGGGATCGTGCGCCCGAGGGATTTCGCGTAGGCGGCCACTTCGGCAAACATCAGCGTCGCACCATTCGCATCCTTGTCGCGCACCGAATCGGAGCCGAGGTAGCCATAGCTTTCCTCCCCGCCGAACACAAAGAAGCGCGAGTACTCAAGTCGCAGCAGGCGTGTTTGCTCCTCGGTGAGCGAGCGGTAATCGCCCTTCTTTTCGCCCGGAATTGCGTCTTCGTATTTGCGGAGCTTCGATGAGATGTACTTGAAGCCGGTGAGCGTGTCGACGATGCCCACGCCAAAGCCATCGGCAATTGCGCGTTGAAGTTCGGTGGTGACAAAAGTTTTGATCAAAACCGCACGGCTGCGATTTGACTGGGTGAGCCAACCGAGTTCGAAGCAGGTCTTGAGGCGATACCATGCCATCAACGAGCCGATCTGATTGCCGGTCAGCAATTGCATTTCCCCTTTCGCATTGCGGACCACCACGCCCATGCGGTCGGCGTCGGGGTCGGTGCCGATGACGATTTCGGCACCCGATGCGATCGCGAGATCGACGCCCATTTTGAGTGCGGGGGCATTCTCGGGATTCGGTGATTCGACGGTGGGAAAGCGACCATCCTGCACATCCTGTTCGGGCACGGTGAGCACCTCGAAGCCGAGACCGCGCAGCATTGGCACATTGATGTGGCCACCAGTGCCGTGGAGGTTGGTGAAGACTACCTTGGTCGAGACACCTTGCAGCAGGGTGGGTTTCAAAAGCAGGGATTTGAGGCGCTCGACATAGCGTGCATCCATTTCGGCACCGAGCACGATGATCTTGCCGCGTTCATTTTCGGGCAATGCGTCGTAGCGCTCGCTGGTGACGGCATTGACCTCGGCAATGATGGCAGAGGCATGTGGCTCGACGATTTGTGCGCCATCATTGAAGTAGGCCTTAAAGCCATTGTCATGTGGCGGGTTGTGACTCGCAGTGAGCACCACGCCCGCATCGGCGCGAAGCTCGCGCACGGTGAAGGAAAGTTGCGGCGTCGAGCGTGGACCTTCGAAGAGGTACGCGTCACAGCCGTGCTCGGATGCGACCTTCGCGCAGAACTCGGCGAAATCGCGCGAGAAGTGACGCGTGTCGTGGCCGAACACAAGGGCGGGCTTGCGACCGGCCGGTGCGGATCTTTTTGCGTAGGCAACGAGCCCGCGAACCGCGCGGCCGACATTGTAGAAATTCATCGTCGCGGTTCCAACGCATGGATGCTCGGGGCGCCCGTTGGGCCCGCCGGCGCCTTGCTCGGATTTTGCAATCACGCGGCCGATCGTGCGTCCACGCAGACCACCGGTGCCGAAGGCGAGGGTTTTGTAAAAACGATCGTTGAGCTCGCCCCAATGGCCATCGGCCGCCAGCTCGCCGATCACTCGCGCGGCAAGATCCGAGGATGATCCTTGGATGAGGGCTTCGATGTTGGTTTTTGCCGATGCCAGCAATTTGCCTTCGGCCACAGCAGCGGTGAGAATCGCATCAAGGTTGCTCATGTCGCGGCGGATCATAAAACAAACCTGCCGCATGGCAATGCCGCCCGTGAGCGAAAATTCAGTCCGGCGCTGCGCTCAAACCCGGTCGAGCAGCACATCCTCGCCCAGCACCACCAAGTCCACCGAGCCATTCAGCGTCTTGTCGAGGAATGGCGTGTTCTGCGATTTCGACTTCATGAACTCATGGGTGAAGGTCGTCTCGCCCGCCGTGTTGAAAAGCAGCAGATCGGCAGCGGAGCCTTCCTTGATCGCGGGAACTGGCAGCCCCATCAGGCGGCGAGGTTCAGCCGCAAAGCGCTTTACCACGAGGTCCCAGCCAAATTTGCCCGTCGCGACAAAGTGGTGGTAAAGCGAAACAAGCGCCGTATCGAGGCCAGTGATGCCGTTTGGTGCATTGACAAAATCCAGCGACTTTTCGAATGGCGTGTGAGGCGCGTGATCGGTGGCGATGATATCGAAAGTGCCGTCGAGTAGTCCCTCAAGCAATGCCGCGTTGTCCGCCTTGGTACGCAGCGGCGGGTTCATTTTGTAGTGGGTGTCGTAGTCGCCGATGTCATCTTCGCAGAAAATCAGGTGGTGCGGTGCTACCTCGGCGGTGACCTTTACATCGCCGCGTTGTTTCCACCAGCGGATCGTTTCCATGCCGATCTTGCTGGAAACATGCTGGATGTGAATGTGCGCGCCGGTCGCGTGAGCAAGGCGTATGTCACGATCGATAATGATCTCTTCGGCGCATGCCGGCGAACCTTGGATGCCAAGGCGATAGCTCATCGCGCCTTCGTTGAGCGCGCGTGGCCCGGCGAGCTCCGGGACTTCACAGTGGCTCGCGAAAAACATGCCCATTTCTCCGGCATATTGCATCGCGCGGAACAACACCGCCGCGTCGGCCGTGGTGTCGCCATCGTCGGTGAGCATCTTCACTCCCAGCGCACGCATGCCATCGATGCCCGCAAGCTCCATGCCCTTGCGTCCCATCGAGACACAACCGGAAGTGTAAACCGGGATCCGCGAATTTTTTGCGGCGATGGCAAGAACCTGCCCGACCACCGTCGCTGAATCGATCGCCGGCACGGTGTTGGGCATCATCACCACGCCGGTGATGCCGCCATTGATCGCTGCCTCGGAACCTGTCGCGATGGTTTCCTTTGCCTCAAATCCCGGCTCGCGAAAGTGCACATGCGCATCGAACATGCCGGGCATCAAAATCCGCTCCTTGGCATCGATCACGCGGCAGCAGTCGGGCACCTTGATCCCCTTCCCAATTTTTCGAATCACACCGCCCTCCACCAGCACATCACCATGCACCAACTTCGGACTTTCTTCCGTGGCGATGAGGGCGTTTTGAATGAGAAGGTTCATGGTTCGTTGCGCGAAGTTGATGGGGCGGTAATCATGACTCGGATCCGGCATCGGGCTTGAGCCAGTAGAGGACTGCCATGCGGACCGCGATGCCATTTTCGACCTGGTCGTTGATGAGACTGCGTTCGTAGTCCATCACCGCGTCGCAAAGTTCAACCCCGCGGTTCACCGGGCCGGGATGCATGAGGTAGAGTCCGCGTTGGCGGATCTCCTCCAGGCGCGCATCGGTGATGCCATAGAGGCGGTGGTACTCGCGCAGACTCGGGAAAAACTGGGCCTCTTGGCGTTCCATTTGCACGCGCAGCAGGTAGACCACATCCGGCGACCATGCCATTGCCTCTTGATAGTTGGTAAAGCGGCGGATGTTCTCCGGTCCTTTTTGCGGCACCAGCGAACCCGGGCCGAGGTAGGCGACATCGACGCCGATCTTCTTGAGGATCGTGCTCGTCGATCGCGCAACCCGCGAGTGGAGAATGTCGCCAATAATGAGAACTTTTTTGCCAACCGGATCAGGAAACTTTTCCTTGATGGTGAAGGCATCGAGCAGCGCTTGGGTCGGATGTGCATGAGCACCGTCGCCGGCATTGATCACCGAGGCGCGAGTCTGTTTTGCGATCATGCCCGGCAGCCCGGAGCGCGCGTGGCGCACGATGATGAAGTCCGTGCGCATCGCTTGCAGCGTTTCCACTGTTTCGCGCACCGACTCGCCTTTGGTGATCGATGAGTGCCCGACATCAAAGTTGGTGACATCGGCCGAGAGACGTTTGGCCGCAACTTCGAATGAGGAATGAGTGCGCGTACTTGGCTCGTAGAAGAGCATCAGAACCGACTTGCCTTTGAGCGCCGGCACCTTTTTGACCGACCGGGTAAAGAGCTCTTTGAACGGAACGGACTGGTCAAGAAGATGGTCGATCTCTTCGCGACTGAGTGATGATATATCGAGCAGGTCCTTACGCGGCATGCCGGAGCTGGGGAAAGTAGTGGAGGATTCCAAAGGCGATTGCGAGAAAACAAATCGCAAAAATGAATGCCGCATGGTGGCGCGAAATCGGCTTGCGAAGAAGCACGTACAGCGCAACGAGCATCGAGATGGCCACAAATGGCGCGGTTGCGATGATCGGCTGATTGTAAAACCAGGCGATCGAGGCGCCGATCAAAACAGGAATGTAGCCAAGCGCCACGAGAAAAGGGTGGGCTTTTTGCAGCCGCGGATCATAGACCTGCTCGACCTGCGTAAAAGCAATCTGACGGCGCAGACGGTCGATTTCATCGGGGCTGTGCTTGCGGCTGGGGATTTTTCCATCCGACTCCACGTTCATCGGCAAGGGGGCGGCGATAGGCTCGGGCTTGGGTTCTTGCTCGACGATTTTGGCTGCTGCGGGCTTGGATGGTGGCGAGGGCAGTTCTCCGACGCTTGACTCATGGTCGGTCGATGGATCAATCGCAAGGGTCGGCACGAATGAGAAATCCTCGATGCGTGATTCGACCTTTTTCATTTCCGAGGCATCGACATCGATCTTCGGCAGAGGCGCGGCATCGGCGAAGGCCGCAGTTTCATCGGCGGGGCTTTGAGTCGGAATGCCGAGGTTGCTGCGGAGCTCAGCAATCTCCTCGGCGGATTTTTTGCGCTGTGGCAAGAGACTCATGGCGAATCCTTTTGAATGACCCGGACCTGATCGAGGCCGTCGGTTTCTTCGAGAGACACCTTTACATGATCGAGGCGGCGGGTGTCGAGGGCGATGCCAACATAATCTGCGGAAATCGGCATTTCACGGTGACCGCGATCGATCAGCACGGCCAATTCGATGCAGGCGGGTCGGCCGTAATCCGAGAGAGCACCCAGCGCGGCGCGGATCGTGCGACCCGTGAACAGGACATCGTCGACAAGGATGATGTGCGCGTCCTCGACGGAAAACGGAATGTCACTTTCCTGCAGCGCAGGGTTTTCGCGCAGATGCTCGAAGTCGTCGCGGTAAAGGGAAATGTCGAGCACGCCGAAGGCGATCTCGCGGTCATCCTCGGTCAGCAGATCGATCAGGCGTTTGGCCACTTCGTCGCCACGACTGCGGATGCCGACCAACGCGATCGGCCGACCCGCGGTCTTGTCGCGGATCGCCGCGGCGAGGCGGCCGATGGCGGCCTCGATATCGTTGGCATTGAGGATTTGCTCGCTCATGGGTTTTCGCTGCCGAAGTGGAGAATGCCGATATCTCTGCGACGTTGCAAGCCATCGAATCGGATCCCGTCGGCGGCCAGATGCGCGGCTTTGACCGCTTTTTCACGGGTTTCGGCCCCGCAGACCACGGCCAGCACGCGTCCACCGGCGGTTTCCCACTGACCATGGGCATTGAGCCGTGTGCCGGCGTGATACACGCGGTAGCCGCCTGAAACATCGAGCCCGTCGATGCGGTCGCCCGAACGCGAAGTTTCGGGGTAGCCGGCCGAGGCCAGCACGACACAAACACTCCAGCCTTCGTCGAAGGAAAGAAGATCGCCGCGCAGTTCACCCATGGCACCGGCGTGACAGAAGGCGGCCAAATCCCCTTTCACCAGCGGCATCACCGCTTGGCATTCGGGATCGCCAAAACGGCAGTTGTATTCGATCACCTGTGGACCACTTGGCGTGAGCATGAGGCCGAAGTAGAGAAATCCGCGATAAGGCAAACCCTCGCGACGCAAACCCTCAACCGTCGGACGCACAATCTCGCGCTCGATCGTTTGCATCAGTTCGGACGATACCAACTGACGGCTCGCCACCGCGCCCATGCCACCGGTGTTGGGTCCGTGGTCGCCATCCTGCGCGCGCTTGTAATCGCGAGCCGGCGTGAAAATCAGATACTGGTCATCGACGATCGCTGCAAAAACCGACACCTCGGGACCAGTGAGGCATTGCTCGACCAATACGCGGCCTGGGCCAAAGCGTTGCTGCGTGAAAACCTCATCGAGGAAGTCCATCGCCTCTTTTTCGCTAGCACAAACCGCAACCCCTTTGCCGGCAGCCAAGCCATCGAACTTGAGCACGGTCGGGTATTCACCCGCGATCGCGGCCACTGCTTCATCAAGCGTCGCCGTCGCGGTCGCACGCGCAGTCGGGATCTTGTGACGCACGAGAAACTCCTTGGCAAATTCCTTGCTGGCCTCGAGTTGCGCCGATTCCTTCGGGGGGCCCCAACATGCAATGCCCTCTTTCGCGCAAAGGTTGGCAAGCCCCTCGCCTTTCACGAGATAGCTCTCCTCACCCGCCACGCAGAGGTCGATGCCATTTGATTTCATCCACGCGATCAACGACTCCAGCCCATCGACCGATACCGGCTTCGCCAGCGTCGCAATCGCATCACTGCCAGGAAAACAATAAAGCTCCGGCTTGCCCGGAGATTCCGACAATGCCCTCACCAGCGCATGCTCACGCCCACCCTTGCCAACAACGAGAATCTTCATCCGCGAAAGTTCTCGCCGAATTTCCCCAGCGACTCAATACCGAAAGGCAGGCATCGTGCTGAAGCGAAGACTGCTTGAAACGGTGAGTTCAACGCGCAGATGTATTTTCTTTCGCATGCAATGATGACATCGGCCTACCTGTCGCCAATCACCCCAAAAAATCCATCCATGCTTCATGCGGTCCTTCGCCAGGTCAGCGCCCAAGTACCCAAACCTAACATCAAAGCACGGGAATTTATGAGGATTTGTGTATCAAGATTTCTACTCATTTGATGGAAATCTCAATGTGCACAAACGCAAATTCATGGTTGATTTATACAAGAAAGTTGCATATATTACAACCATCTTGTTCAAATAATGCATCAAATTACCATCAACGAGCCGATCTTGGACACCCTCCGGATGCGTCAGTCCCTAAGTGACTTGGCGGATCCAAGGGGCAAGATCGCCCGAATGTTGGAATCCGGCGAGCTGATTTCTCTGCGACGCGGGCTTTACGCTGGCCGACACGATCTGGATCCCTTGTGTCTTGCTGGCTCAATCTACGGACCCTCCTACATCAGCTATGAGACCGCACTGGCATGGCACGGAATGATTCCTGAGGGAGTGAAGGAAATTCTATCCGCCACCGTGAGGCGCGCGGCCGAATTCAGCAACGATTATGGAAGGTTTCGTTACTTCAAGATTCCAAAGGCCGTTTATCCGATCGGCATTCAACGCATCGTCGACGCGGAGCTTCCATTTCTCATCGCAAGCCCAACCAAGGCGCTCGCCGACAGCATCGCACGCGAGACTGAATTCCGTTCAATGGCAAGTGTCGGACGCTGGATGAACGAAATGCGAATGAATGTGGGCACGGGCCTCAAGCGCGAAGAGTTGAGGGAGTGTGCGCAATTTTACGGCCGCCCTGCGGTTCGCTGGCTGATGCTTTATGCCGAAAAAAACCAACTTTTCACATCATGAATCCCGCCCTCAAGGACATGCTGGATGCCTACCAGCCGCAAACTCCCACCGACTATCAGAATGCCGCTCGCGAGGTCGTGCAGGAAATTGCATTGCTTGGACTATGGCGCGGAGGATTTTTTGAGAAGGCTGCCTTCTACGGTGGAACCGCCTTGCGGATTTTTCATGGGTTGCGCCGCTTCTCGGAGGATCTTGATTTCACGCTGCTGTCGGCCGATGACAAGAGCCGGCTTGAAACCTATCTCCCATCCGTAGCCACTGAACTTGAATCATGGGGGTTTTCTTTTGAGGCCGAAAAAAAATCGGCAGGAGAAAAGACAGGCATCGAATCCGCATTTCTGAAGGGCGGCACCCAACTCAACCTGCTGCACATCGGCGCACCCGCCGACCTTGCCAACAAGCTACCGCGCCGCCAGTCGTTGAAAATCAAATTGGAACTGGACCTGCGGCCACCACCTTTTGCCACAACCGAAGTTCGCACCCAACTCCTACCTAGCCCGTATCAGGTGACCCTCTATGACATTGAAAGTCTCTTTGCCGGCAAACTCCATGCCGTGCTCTGCCGCGGATGGAAAAGCCGAATCAAAGGTCGCGATTTTTATGACTTCGTCTGGTACGTCAGCAGAAACATCAGACCGAATCTCGCCCATCTCGACGCACGCATGCGCCAGACGGGGCACTGGAGCGGCGAACCGATCAACGCGCGATCTCTCAAAGAATTGCTGCTGGCTCGATTTGCCGAAATCGATTTCAAAAAAGCTGCTGATGAGGTCCGGATATTCATTTCCGACCCCCGCGAACTCGAGCTTTGGTCACCATCGTTTTTCAATGAACTCGCCGGAAGAATCAGTGCTGGTTGATGACACCAAACTACGGGGTTGATGAGAAATTCTTCACCCCAAACTCAAGCACCACCCTCGCTTGTTCTTCTTTGAGCGCTGGCAGTTCGGATCGCAGGCACTTGGTTCCCATGATTTCACCCAAGGCCCCCTGCTCCATCTGCACGACGCGAGGATACTTGGCGAAGATGGCCTGCATGGGGTTGTGATATTCGATGATCTTCACAAAGCCCGCCGTCATCTCATCGATGCGCCAGATGCAGCCGTCGACCTCGCGCAGCTGCATCAACACGGCGGTTTTTTTCTCCATCGTGTCCGCTGCCGACACAGACGGCTGATACCTCGTCTTGAGTCCCTGAAAGTACTGAAAAATCAGTCGCTCCGGCGCGCTCTCGCCGTGCATGCGTTTCACCAGGTCGAGCAACTCAAGCGTGAAGCCGGGCCCGCATTGCGGAAACAAGTGCGAAGCTTTTTCGGAGAGGCTGAAGATAATTTCCGGCCTGCCAACGATCTTGCCAGCCTGGCGCGTGCGATTGAGATAACCGGCCTTTACCAGGTCTTCGCAGCTCTTCCTCGCGGCCATGTAGCTGCCGCCAAATTTGGCCGATAGCTCACTGGCAGGCATCGCGCCGGACACCTTCAACTCGAACAAGACCGCTCGCCAACGCGGGCGAATCAAATCCCAAAACGCGGGGATCCGTAGAGACATGACGAAGAATTCATCGCGGCGCGCATGGCCGCAATCCGCAATTTTACCAACAAATGAAAAAACCGGACGAGCCTGAGCCCGTCCGGTTTTCCATGATGATCATGCAGATCTCAGGCGTTTTCGCCGGGACTCCACTCCTCGGAGGCAGCCGCCGCGAGATTGAAGGCCTGCTCGAGGCCGACCATTTCGCTTGAAGGACGCAGGCTTTCGAAGCTCGCGCTCTCCTTCTTGAGTTGCTCTTCGCTGTAACCAACGGCCTTGATCGAAAGTCCGACGCGGCGCTCGACCTTGTCGACCTTGATCACGCGGGCCTCGATCTCGTCGCCGACCTTGATGATGTCCTTGACCTTCTCCACATGGTCTTCGCTCAGTTGCGAGATGTGGATGAGACCGTCGATGTCGCCAGCAAGGCTAATAAATGCGCCAAACGAAGCGATCTTCGCGACAGTGCCCTTGACGAGGTCGCCGACCTTGAAGCGCTCGTCGATGAGGCTCCATGGATCCTCTTCGGTTTGCTTGATGCCAAGCGAGACGCGTTGGTTGGCCTTGTCGATGGCCAGCACGACCGCCTCGACTTCGTCGCCCTTCTTGAGGACTTCAGAGGGGTGGTTGATCTTGCGGGTCCACGACATGTCGGAAACGTGGATCATGCCATCGATGCCTTCCTCGAGTTCGACGAATGCGCCGTAAGCGGTGAGGTTGCGGACCGGGCCCTTGATGGTTGCGCCGACCGGGTAGCGAAGCTCGATCTCGTCCCATGGGTTCGAATCAAGCTGACGCACGCCGAGCGAAATTTTCTGCTCTTCGATGCTGATGCCGAGAACGACCGCTTCGATCTCCTGGCCGATGTCGAGCACATCGCTCGGACGGGTGATGCGCTTGACCCATGAGAGCTCGGAAACGTGGACGAGACCTTCGACGCCGCGCTCGATTTCGATGAACGCACCGTAGGGAAGAAGCTTGGTCACGCGGCCTTTGACGCGCTGACCGATCGGGTACTTGCGCTCGATGTCTTCCCATGGGTTTTCGGACATCTGCTTGAGGCCGAGCGAAACACGCTCTTTCTCGCGATCGACATCGAGGATGACGACATCGACGGCTTGGCCGATGTGCAGCAACTCGGAAGGATGGTTGATGCGGCCCCACGACATGTCGGTGATATGGAGAAGACCGTCCATGCCTTGGAGGTCGACGAAGGCACCGAAGTCGGTGAGGTTCTTGATCGCGCCGGTGACCTTGTCGCCGATCTTGACCGATTGAAGGAATGTCTGGCGGAGCTCGGAGCGCTCGGCTTCGATGACTTCGCGGCGGGAAAGGACGATGTTCTTGCGCTCGTCGTTGACCTTGACGATTTTGAACTCGTAGACATTGCCAACGTACTCGTTGAGGTCTTTCGGCGGGATGATGTCGACTTGCGAGCCTGGCAGGAATGCCTCGACACCGACATTGACGGTAAGGCCGCCTTTGATGACGCCCTTGACCTTGCCGCGGACGAGTCCGCCATCTTGGAACACCTTGACGATTTTTTCCCAGTTTTGTTTGTGGGCGGCTTTCTCTTTTGACAGGACAACCATGCCCTCGTCGTTTTCAAGTTTCTCGAGAAGGACTTCGATCTCGTCGCCGATTTCAATTTCCTCGTCCTCGAATTCGTTGGACGGGATGGCTCCTTCGGATTTGTAGCCGATGTCGACGAGGACGACCTGCGGGCGGATTTCGAGGATCGTGCCCTTGACGATCGATCCTTCGCGGAATTCGCGGAATTTGGAATCGATCAGGTCGCTCAGTTCAGTGTTTGCGGGTGCCGCGGTGGCGTTGCTCATGGTATTGTTTGGTTAGGGTTAGGTTAGTGGTTCGTTTTCCTTCCGACAGTGCCCCGTGAAATGCTTTCTGCAGGCACCGGGGCTCCAACCGCCTGCAGAAGAAAGAAAAACGGACCGCGAAACTAGCCTCCTTGCAGCCTCTGGCAAGGCCAAAGGTGGTAAATTTCGGGCTTTTGCATGGTGCTCAGATGGGAAAATTTCGTGGTTTCCACGGCACAAATCGTTTTTGATTCAAGCAGCGTGAGCCATGAGTCTCCAAGCATTCTGAAATCCCGGCTGCGGGGAATGCTGCGCCGCGAGGCACGCAGTAATGATTCGGAAGCCGTGCGCAATGCCGTCGCTGATTGGATCAGGCGGCATCCGCAGGTCCATACGATCGCCACATTCGCCGCGCTGCCCGACGAGGTCGACCTCACGGAGCTCGTCACGCTCTTCCCTGAAAAACGCTGGCTGTTTCCCCGCGTCGATGGCGAAGGGGTTTGTTTTCATGCATCCGCCGATCCCACCAAGGACCTCGTTCGCGGCGCCTTCGGCATCCTCGAACCGCGCGCGGATTCACCTACCGTGCCACTCGACGAAATCGACGCCTTCCTCTGCCCCGGCATGGCCTTCGATCACCAAGGCGGCCGACTCGGACGCGGCAAAGGATTCTACGATCGCCTGCTCTCACATGCACGCACCGATGCCCACAAAATCGGCATCGCCTTCCCCTCACAAATCGTCCCCAACACCCACTGCGAACCTCACGACATCCTCATGGACGAAGTCATCTCTTAAAAACGGGACCGCGGGCGTCCCGCCCGCCTTCTTCTCTTCCTCTTCCTCTTCCTCTTCCTCTTCCTCTTCCTCTTCCTCTTCCTCTTCCTCTTCCTCTTTCGTTTCGAATTTCGAATTTCGAATTTAAAATTTCACCTCACACCCACTCCGGCATCTCCAAACGAAACTCCGGAATGCGCGTAAAGATCCAATCACCCGCTGCCGTTTCACCAAAAAACGCGCCCTCGACGACCGCGGGTCCGGCCACCACATGGTAGCTGTTGTACGAAAAGTGCCCGCCCGGCTCGATGCACGGATTTTGTCCGACAATCCCCTCGCCTTCGACGACCGTCACCTCGCCATCCAATTCACGCACCACCCATTTGCGACCACGCAAAGTCACCGGCACTGCCGAGTCGTTGAAAATCGAAATGAAATACACAAACGGATGAGGCTTGTTCGCCGGCGCCTCGAGGTTGGGCATGTAAACGACATCATCCACCTTCACGCGGAGACCCTCGTATTCCTTCATTGCTCCGGACATGCAGCGAATGCTTGGCAGTCCCACACCCCTTGCCAAGCATGAAAGAAGTTTGCTGGGCTATTCCAAGGGATGCGGCTATGTCTTTTTTAAGACTCCTTTTCTTTGGCTTTAGCTTCCAAATTCATCAATTCTGCATCGAAGTCGCTAACATAGAGTCGATCTTGAATGATGCGGTATTTTTCAAACTCGCTCTCGGCATGGGTCTTGGCCAATTCCGCCGTCACCTTGCCAGCATCCTGAAGGATCTCCCGATCCCAGAGTTGAAGAAATCCGCTCAGGCGCTTTTCCCAGTCTTCCATGGTCATTGGAATTTTTCGCATGGCCTGCATTTCAGCCATATCGAGGTAGGCTGAAACAATGCGCTGCATTTGCCCAAGCTCAAAGTCCGTGAGGTAGTTCTTTGCAATGGAAACATCATAGCGATGGATTTTTCCTTTGGGCGCACCTTCCCAACTGGTCAAACCCATGTTCTCGCGGTCGTGGTTGGCGCGGTCCACGATGACTTCCGCTGCCGTCTGACCATGCACGGCGTAGTGCATCTTGTTTTGAACCGCCGCAAAGAACCGTTTCGTCGCCGAAGCTGACGGATCATAATCCAGCGCAGTAGAGTAGATGTCGGTGACTTTCTGGTAAAACTTGCGTTCAGAGAGCCGGATCTCTCGGATCTTCTCGAGCTGACGCTCAAAAAACTCATCAGTCAGGATACCACCTTGCTTGAGGCGCTCGGCATCCATCGTCCAGCCCTGAATGGTGTAGTCCTTCACGATCTGGTTCGCCCACTTCCGAAATTGCACAGCGCGCTCGTTCTCAATTTTGAAGCCCACCGCGATGATTGCTTGTAGGCTGTAGTGCTCAACGGATCGTTGAACCTGCCTGCTACCCTCGGTTTGAACGATTAAGTATTTCTTAATAGTTGCCTCTGGCTCCAGCTCATTGTCGCTGAATATGCGCTTTAGGTGCTGGTTGATAGCGGGCACAGAAACATCATAAAGCGCTGCCATCATCTTCTGCGTCAGCCAGATGTTCTCATCCTCGTAACGCATTTCCACGCTGGCATCCGATTCGCCCCCTGCAGCCACAAAGGTCAGGTATTCCGCCGCAGAGGAACGGATGATAGAGACCTCTGTGGGTGTTTTGGACTGTTTTTTTCGGGGCATAAACGGAATCTCCAAAGTGCTACCCATGCTTGGCAGTCCCACACCCCTTGCCAAGCATGAAAGAAGTTTGCGCCACCGTGCGATGGGGTTAGTCATGGGCATGCAACGCACGATCCCCGCCGCTCTGACCATTGCCGGATCCGACTGCTCCGCAGGAGCCGGCGCGCAGGCCGACCTCAAAACCTTCCAGCACTTCCGCGTCCACGGACTCACCGCCATCACCTGTGTGGTTTCGGAAACTGCCCTCACCGTCCGCGGCGTGCACGCAGTGCCGCCGGCGATGCTCGAGGATCAACTGAGCCTCATGCTCGAATCCTTTCCGCTGCGCGCTGCCAAAACCGGCATGTTGCTAAGCGCCGCTCACATCGAAACCACCGCCCGCGTGCTGCGCAACTACCCGCAGCTGCAACTGGTGGTCGACCCGGTGATGATCGCCTCGACCGGCGACCCCTTGCTCGAACCTGATGCGATCGATGCCTATCGCGAATTGCTCTTCCCACTCGCCACCCTCATCACCCCCAACCTCCACGAAGCCCAAGCCCTGCTAGGCAAAACCATCGCTCACGAATCCGAACTCGATGCCGCCGCCATCGAACTTCAGCAAAAATGCCACACCCACGTCCTGCTGAAAGGCGGTCACCTCGACCACCCCGAATGCATCGACGCCCTCGCCGATGCCAACGGCATCCAACGCTTCAGCTCACCACGCCTAGCCGTCCAAGCCTCCCACGGCACCGGCTGCACCCTGTCCGCCGCCATCACCGCCCAACTCGCCCTCGGCGCAGAGCTTCCCGTCGCTGTCGCGAACGCCAAATCCTACCTCAACGAAACCCTCCGCCAGTCCTACAGCTTCCACTCACCCAGCGGCGAAGTGATCCACGCGCTGAATCAGGGAACGGATTTTGAGAAATGAGCGATCAAGCGACCTGCTCGTAGAGATACCTCTGAAAACTGGCGAACACTTTTCCGATTTCCTCGGGCTTGCCGAGATCCGCCACGGCATCAGAGATGGAATCGTGGTATCTGAGGCGAAGCAGCGGAGTGAGCTTATCCTGATCGAGCTCTTCCACACCTACGCTGACATAATGCTGAAGGACAAAATCAAGGAATGCCTGGTGCTTGGCGCTAAAGTGACTGTGAATCGATAGCCGCGCATGGCTTGCCCGAAACTCTCGGGTGACGGGTGGTGAGGCGTAGGCAACATATGAAAGCACATCGAAGATATCGGATTTCTCGGCATTGATGATCTTCTGCATTTCGGCGAGTTGTTCGCTGCCGAAACCCTGCTCGGCGAGACCTTCGAGAAGGTGCTTTCTTGTCTCGGGATTGCTCCAAATGGCCCGCAATTCGTTCTCGTTCTTAAAAAATTCAGGCAACTTTCCGAAGAGCGATTCCATGAACTGCTGAGCAGACATGGGTGTGCCATCGGGGTGCCAAAAACTCGTCATCATCATGTGCTGGATGCTGCGAGCTTTGCCGTCGGCGAGCTTGACCTGCACCTTATTGCGTGGGGCGGGAACCTTGGGCCCTTCCTCGGTTGAGGGTGGCTTCGGATTGGGATTCTCTGGCGCATGCTTGGGCTCCGGTTCCAGTGGCTCGCCATCCCACTCGGGATCGCTGAAATGGAGGTGCGCTTTGACGAAGTCGTAAATCGTGAAGTAATCCTTACCGTCGTAGAGCCGGGTCCCGCGTCCGACAATCTGTTTGAACTCGATCATCGAATTGACCGGCCGCATCAACACGATGTTGCGCACATTGCGGGCATCCACTCCGGTCGAGAGCTTCTGTGAGGTGGTGAGGATGGTCGGGATGCTTTTCTCGTTGTCTTGAAAATCCCGCAGATGCTTCTCACCCAGCGCACCGTCATTCGCCGTCACACGGTGACAGTAGTCCGCGTCCTTGCTGGTAGAAATCTGGTTGATGCAGTCGCGGACGAAAAGCGCGTGCTCCTGAGTGGCACAGAAAACCAGAGTCTTCTCGCTTTGTTCGATCATGCTCATGAAGATCTCCACGCGTTTGCGTTCGCGCTCCTTGATCTCGATGTTGCGGTTGAAATCCGCCTCCTCATAGACCTTTCCCACCTCGATATCACCATTGATGACCGTGTCGTCAGAGGTGAAGGTGTAATAATCCATCGTTGTCTGGATCTGCTTCACGCGGAAGGGCGTGAGAAATCCATCGTTGATTCCATCCTTGAGCGAGTAAGTGAACACCGGCTCGCCGAAATAGGCGTAGGTGTCGACGTTGTCCTTGCGCTTTGGCGTGGCAGTGAGACCGAGATGCACGGCGGGTGAAAAATAATTCAGGATCTCACGCCACGAGCTTTCATCTTTCGCGCCGCCGCGATGGCATTCGTCGATGACGATGAAGTCGAAAAAGTCCTTTGTGTATTCTCCGAAGTAGGGCGAATCGCCCGGCCCGCTCATGAAGGTCTGGAAGATCGTGAAAAACAAACTGCCGTTCTTCGGCACCCGGCCCTTCTTGCTGATCTCGCTCGGCTCGATCCTTACCAGCGCGTCTTCCGCAAACGCCGAGAACGCGTTGAACGCCTGATCCGCCAGAATGTTTCGATCCGCGAGAAACAAAATGCGCGGGCGGCGCGACGGTTCGCCCGTCAAGTTCCAGCGGCTTTGAAAAAGTTTCCACGCGATCTGAAACGCGATGAAAGTCTTGCCCGTTCCTGTCGCCAGCGTGAGCAGGATGCGTTTGCGTTCAGCGGCAAGGGCTTCCAGCACACGCTCCACCGCGATGTCCTGATAGTAGCGCCCTTGAAAAAAACCGCCGCGATCCTCGAAGGGCACTGCCGCGAAACGATCCCGCCATGCATTCTGTTTGGCGAAGGTGAGATTCCAAAGATCCTCCGGCGTCGGATAAATGGAAACATCGCCTTCGTGTCCGTGCTCCATGTCGATGCCATAGATGCCCTGCCCGTTGGTGGCGTAAGTGAAGCGGATTCTCAGCTTGTCAGCATAAGCCTTGGCCTGCGCCACGCCTTCGGTATGAGGCTTGTTCCATGCCTTAGCCTCGACCACCGCCAGTTTGAGATTCCGATACACCAGCACATAGTCCGCGATCTCCGGAGTGCCACGCCTCCCACGACCCTCAATGCGGCCGGGGCTGATCTTGTACTCGCGCAAAATGCGGCTGCCTTCCACGACACCCCAACCCGCCGCCTTGAGGGCGGGGTCGATGTGCTCGGCGCGGGTTTCGGCTTCGTTCATGGTTTGGGTGGCTGTGGAAACTTCGCTGACATCATTGACGACACTGACGAAGAGGTCAATCGCGGCGCACGGTCTTGCTTCATAGCGGCTTGGTCCCTTTGCATTCGGGGTATGCCGTGCAACCCCAGAACTCCCCTTTCGCCGACCTCCGGCGACGCATGGGCGTGGCGCACAGTGGACAGTCTGGGGCGGGTTCCTTGGCGCGCTGGCCTTCACGGGCTTCGAGGCGCCGGGTGTGAAGGCGCTCGCTGAAGCCGCCGGTTTCCTCGAAGGCCTTGCCTTGCGCTGCGATCTGCGATTTGAGCATGTTGAGCGATCGCCCGATGATGTGGAGCATCGCGTTGGCCACGATCACCGGATCATCCGAGTCCAGCCAGCGAGCGTACTTGCGGCGTTGCTCGAACGCGTGCTTGGCCGACTCGTGGACCATGTCGTCGACAAAGGGTGGTGGGTCCAGCGAAATGGCATTCACCGCCTTTGCTTCGGGCGAGTGTACCGACCATGGCAGCTCGCCGCGGTCGATGATGAAGACCTCGTAGTCGCCGCGCAGTTCGCTGAGGCTCGCGCGGGCCACATCGGTGAGTTTCATCTCGGTGTCCTTCGAGGTCGACGAGCGTTCCGAGCCTTCGATGATGTTCTGACGGCCGCTGCGTGCGGCTTGGGTCATCTGGTCGTATTGTCGGCCCTTGGGGTCGTAAAATTTTCGAGCCGCTTCGCGCGGATCTTGGGTAAGGAAACGCCGGCAAAATCGCAGCGTCTCTAGCTGCACGATCGTCGCCAGCGTGAACGAATGCAGCTTGCGGAAGCCACCGTGTTTGTCAAAAAGCTCGGCCATGGCGTGGCGTGTTTGGGTTGGGGTTGGGGGACCTTGTTGACAGAGTTGACACTCTTGACCGCGTCAGCAAGGTCATCTCCGTCACTTCTGTCAACAAGGTCCCCATCTCTCTTTCTCACAAGTTCCGGTCACAAGTCCCCGCTGAAGGCTTGGTGCAGCAGCGACTTCTTCAACTCCTCCAGCGCGGCGAGCTTCCGCTCGTAGAGGCGCGCAAGGCGTTGGGTTTCTTCTTCGAGTTCGTCGAGCGAATCCACAATGCGAAGCTGAGCTTCCGAATCTTCCGGCACGACAATCTGAAACTTCAGAATGTCGCCCTTGGCGATGAATGGCTGCGCCGCACCACGCTTGGGGAGTTCAACATGAGTCAGCAGCCGATACAAAAACTTCCCAGCGCAAGTGCCGACGCGAGGCGTCAGCGTGATTGTGTTCTTGATTGCCGTGAAATCTTCCTCGGGGAGAAACATTCGTCCGCACTGTGCGCCAATCGCGGAGAGAACAGGCGTGTGCTTCGCGTGTTCCTTGTGTCCAATTCTTCCGTCACAGCCTGCCGCCGAGACGGCTAGATACTTTCCACCATCGACATAGGACGATTTCGTCAGGTCAGTGTTGCCCCAATCAACGACGCAAATATCACCAAGGGTCGTCTCCACCCACCCCTCCCCACGCTGGGTGAAGACCGCTTGGAGGTGGCTTTCGAAGAGGGCGCGGGCGTTTTGGAGGTTCTTTTCGGCGTTGGCTTTGGCGGTGGCGAGGCCCTCAAACGCTTCGTTCAGCAGGCCGACGATCCGCTGCTGCTCGGCCAGCGGGGGGACGGGAATTGGTATCTCACGCAGACTCCCTTGGTTGAGCTTCGGAACGGTTAGCCCTGAAACGAAGTCGGTGAGATCGGTGTGATTGAGGTGGTAGATGAGCCAGTTATCGAGGAGCGTGTTTCGATGCGGCCTCAGTACATGAGCGTGATTGTTGACCCAGATTTTACCTTCGACTGCAAACGCGGTGTTCTCGCCTGATGCCCACTTCGCGCCATCTTCGCCGACGAGGACAAGAGGCTCATCAAACAAGTAGCCGGCAACATGATCGAGGACTCCGGTTGCGCCATAGTAGGGATAATCTCCCGCCTTGCGGTCTCGCTTGGTGATTGGCTTTCGTTTGCTGTCGAGCACGTCGCAAAGCTCGCCCAGCGCCTTTATTTCCCACCCCTTCTTCATAGCAGCGCCTTGATGTTGCCCAGCACTTCCGCGCTCCCGGCTTTCAATGGTTTTCATTTCTCCTGCCTCCCTTCCGGCAGCCGGGGCGTGCGTTCGTCGGCGGTGAGCAGTTTCATCTGCTGGATGGCGATTTGGTTGAGGCGGGTGAGGCGTTCGGATTGAGGCAGAGCTTGACCGATAAAGAGCGCGTTGAGGTTTTCGAGGTTGGAGAGGCAGACGAGCTGAGCGCCAGTGGCTTGGTCGCGGATGTTACCTTTTTCGTCGAGGTTCTTGGCACGCCATTGGGCGGCGGTCTGACCGAAGAGGGCCATGTTGAGCACATCGGCTTCGCTGGCATAAACGAGGCTGGTCTGGGCTTTGCCCAACTCCGGCGGAATGAGGTGGGTCTGGATGGCGTCGGTGTGGATGCGGTAGTTGATTTTGGCGAGGTTGCGGCGGATGTCCCAGCCGAGGGTCTGGCGCTCAGTTTCCTTGAGCCGTTGAAACTCTTTGATGAGGTAGAGCTTGAACTCGACCGAGATCCACGCGGCAAACTCCAGGGCGATGTCCAAGTGGGCATAGGTGCCGCCGTAGCGACCGGCCTTGGATTGGATGCCGGTGGCACCGGTACGCTCGATCCACTGCTTCGGGGTGAGGGTGAAGCTGTTGAGGCCTGCCTGCATTCTAATCCCGTCGAATTCGACGGGATTAAAACTGGGGTTATTGATCTGCTCCCAAAGCCCGAGGAACTCGAGGGTGTTGCGGTTACGCAGCCAGTTGCGGATCAGGTCGTCACTGGCATCCGCGTTTTTGTACCGGGCGATGTCGGTCAGGCAGACGTAATCCTGGTCGTTGACCCCGGTGAGGCGGACTTTGCGGGTGAGAACTTCGATTTTCTTAGGCATGGGTATGATCGGTGTTCAAGAGTTGCTTGATGTTTCCCAGCACTTCCGCGCTCTCGGCGTCCAGCGCGGTGATTTCGTCCATGATTTCCTGCGGGCTGCGGTGCGTGATTTCCTCACCGCCGTTGGGATTCTTCACGGACAAATCAAAGGTCTTCGGGTCGATGTCCGCCACATCCACGCTCCAACTTTTCGCCGAATCGGCAAAGGTCCGCTGCTGCTCAATGAAATCCGCCAGGTCCGCATCATTCAGCGGGTTGGTCTTCCCCATATTACGGCCGGGGTCGAGCTGATAGAACCACACCTTGCGCGTCTTCGTGCCTTTCTCAAAGAAGAGCACCACCGTCTTCACGCCCGCGCCGATGAAGGTGCCGCCGGGGCAGTCGAGCACGGTGTGGAGGTTGCATTCTTCGAGGAGCTTCTGGCGCAGGCTCACCGAGGCGTTGTCGGTGTTGGAGAGGAAGGTGTTCTTGATCACAACGCCCGCGCGGCCTCCGGCCCTGAGGATCTTGATGAAGTGCTGGAGAAAGAGGAACGCCGTCTCGCCGGTGCGGATCGGGAAGTTTTGCTGCACTTCCTTGCGCTCTTTGCCGCCGAAGGGCGGATTGGCCAGCACCACATCGAAGCGGTCCTTTTCCTGAATGTCCGAGAGGTTTTCCGCGAGGGTGTTGGTATGAACGATGTTTGGCGCCTCGATGCCGTGGAGGATCATGTTCATCACGCCGATCACATAAGCGAGCGACTTCTTTTCCTTTCCGTAAAAGGTGCGGCTCTGGAGGGTCGTGAGGTCCTTCGTGGTCAGGTTGGCGGAGCTTTTGAGGAAATCGAAAGACTCGCAAAGGAAGCCGGCGGAGCCGCAGGCGGCATCGTAAATCGATTCGCCGATCTTTGGGTTCACCACCTGGATGATGGCGCGAATGAGCGGGCGCGGCGTGTAGTATTCGCCGCCGTTGCGCCCGGCATTGCCCATGTTCTTGATCTTCGCCTCATAGAGGTGGGACAGCTCGTGTTTCTCCTTCTGCGAGCCGAACTTCAATTCGTCAATGTGGTCAATGATGTCCCGCAAGTTGTAGCCGCTGCTGATCTTGTTTTTAATTTCCCCGAAAATCTCGCCGATCTTGTACTCGATGGTACCCGGTCCGGTGGCCCGCTGCTTGAAGCCGTGCAGGTAGGGGAATAGCTTCTGGTTGACGAAGTCCCGGAGGTCATCGCCAGTGAGGGCCTGGTGGTGGTCGATTTTGCCCGAGCCATCCCTTGGTGCGGCCCAAGAGGACCAGCGATAGGGAGCTTCCAGAATGTGGGTGTATTTCCTGCCCTCCAACGCCGCGACATCGGCTTTTTCATGCTCGAGGCTGTCGAGGTATTTCAAGAAAAGCAGCCAAGAGGTCTGCTCGGAGTAATCCAGTTCGCTGGTGCATCCGGCGTCCTTGTAGAGGATGTCGTCGATATTTTTGAAGGTCTGTTCAAACATGGGTGGAGAGTGCGTTAAACGGGGCGACAGGCAAATCTTGGCAGAGGGGGTGGGACAATTACAGGGTCACATACAAAATTTTCGAAAAAATTTTCAGAGAGCTTCCGAGCTGCATCCGAGTAACCTCTTAAACCACAGAATCCCATCCGCCCTCAAGGCCAAACATGCCTCACTCCACCCACATTCTCCCCTCGCGGCGGCCTCCTCAGTCTCTCATAATCACACACGCGGAAAGGTGAAACTGTGAGATTTCTGAATATTGTACTGAAATTCAGTTGCAAGGACCTTGCCAGGCAAACCACTTATTTTTTTGAGGAATTGGCGGGTTGTTTGGCGAGCCATGCCTTGGCGGCTGGATGAGCGTTCCATGCCATTAAGAGCATGTTGCCGAAACAGATTGCCTCTTCTTTGCTGCCAAAGCTGTAACCGTATGGCAGTGTTTTAGGCAGCTTGCGGGTGCCTTTGAGGTATGCCTCCACATGGGCGTTCTGTTTTCGCGCCTGAGTCAATGCATCGGCCGAAGCTGCCTCGTCATTGGTAAGAACTCGCTCCAGCACTCGCCCCCAGAGAAAAACTATACTCGACTCGCCATCATATGGGTAGCGGTCAAACAATGCGCGAGCTTCATCGAGACGCCCCAAAACCAGAAGCACCGTGAGCAACTCGTAGCGCATGCCTTGGTTGTCCCCTTCATTCAATTTGAGCATTTCATTGAATTCAGATGCCGCTTCGTCCAGTCGACCTGCATCGCGCAATGCAATGGCCAACTGAGCCCGAGCACGCATGTACGGTCTCGTTTCGATAAGTCCCCAGAAATGTGGCACCAACTCTTTGAAAGCCTTTTTTCCAAGGCGGTGTGCTCCGGCAGCAACGACGGTGCGAAGCGCCTCAATTTTCTCATCCCCTTCAATATCTGTCACATTCACTATCATCAAAAGCGCGTCCACATTCTCGGGATCAAGATCAAGCGCCTGTCTTGCCAGATGTATTCGTTGCTCCCAAGTGGAAGCCTCCATGGCATCGTAGACCAAATCCTGTGCCCGCTGCTCGTTGTTAGGTTTGTCCGGACCGAAACCACTAAGGGTGCGCTCCATGAAGGCGCGCATCGCGGTAGAATCAAAGGAAGGCTTAGGAGTAGATTTCTTTGAGGATTTTGGCATGCTGTTGTTTTTGATTTTTTCAAGAGTTTGGTGTGAGCAACGATGACCTACTAAGACAAAAAGTCTGATATTGGAGATTTGAAACTGAATGCCCTACTCTCTCAAGCACAATTAAACCTCACCACATCACCACATCACCGCATCACCGCATCACCGGATCGCTGGCCCGCTCAAGATAGCCGTTTTCGATCACTCGCCTCACATTGAACGAGCCAAGTTTGCGCGTTTTTAGAAATCCATCCCAGGCACATTCGGCAAGGGTGCCGCGGTGCAGCGAGTCAAACAGCCATTGATCGGTGTAATCCGGATTTTCCTGTTTCACGCCGGCCCGGATTTCCCTGAGCCACATCTTGTTGAATTTTTCCTGCGAACCAATACTTGGGCAAACCACGATGGGCATTCCAAGTCCGCAATAAAATGACAGCTCACTTGGCTTAGTCCAAAGGATGTCGGTTTCGTGCAGCGCGTTGTGAAAGAGGTCGAAGTATTCGTGAAGTGATTCGGAATAAATGACCCTGATCGCGTCACCGCCGGGGTCGACCTGCGCTTTGGTCTCCTCGAAGTACTCTTTGACTTCCTTTCTGATGCCAGCGACCAAGATCAATCTCAGCGCACCCGTCTGCAATTTCGCCTTCAGGCTATGTGCGATTTTACGGCCGATCTCTTTCTGGGCGCCGGCGCCTCCAACGGCGAAAGCAATCGTCAGTTTCCTGTCATTCCTGAACACGCAATTTTCCTTACCGAGGAAAAATTCCACATTCCGGCCATGTCGGGCCCGAAATTTCCCCAAGGGATCGAGGTGAAAAAGCCGCTGACCCAGATCTCTCTTGAGCACGGACAAATTTTCGTCACCAAGAAGGCCGGTGGGCAGTGGAAAACCGGTGAGATGAATTCTTTCCTCAGGCACCCCGTAGGCCTTCAGGCGGTGCGCTGCCTTGCCGCAGGGCGCAAAGTATTCCACCCGGCTTTCCCACGGATTTTTTGCAACCCAGACCCGGTTGATGTCCGCATCGCAGATGATGCAATAGACCCGATTGAATCCCTTTCTGTCCGCTGCAATCGCCGAGGCATAAAAGGAAGTGACGATCGGAATGTTTTTTTCCGAGGTGATTTCAAGCATGCCCTTGCACAGGCCCTTATCGATCTGCGACTCGAGTAAATTGACTTGGAATGTGGTGCTGGAAAGATTCCGCATGGGATAGATCGACGGAATCTTCAGCATCGAATCGAGCAAGGAAAACAGAGGAGGTCCAATCAAAGGGATGCCTTTGGCGCGTGAAAAAAATTCGTAAACACCCAAAAGCCTTCGCCACATTTTGCGCTCCGATTGTGAGATCCTTCCGCCAGATCCAACGGTGATGATTCCCTCCTCAGCGAGGTCCTTTAGCGGGTAAATTGCACGCTGGTGACCGTAGCCCATGTCCGCCGATACAAGCCAAACTTTGTATGTGGAATCATTCATCGGGATTCATTGGATTCAGCGATCGCTATCGCAAAAATCAGTAAGACCAAACAACCATATCGGCCACGCTGATTTTTTTCGAGCGATTTTTGGAATTCCCCTACTCCACCCACATTCTGCCCTCACGGCGGCGGAGGCGTTTGCTAGCGGGAAGATTGAGCACCGCGCTACCGCCGGGTTCGAGCATTGCGAGGGCTTGATCGATCATGCGTCGGTCGATGTTGCTGATGCCGGCGACGCTAAGAAATTTTCGCAGTGCGGCGCGTTGCAGAGTCGGCCCGAATTTTTTGAGCGTGGGAAGGTGAAGGCGGCCTAGCGGATCAAGTAGGTGCACGCTGTCGAGTTGCTCGTGAATGACGCTTTCACACTCACTAAAATCAGCCGCCGCGCGGACGAAGGCAGCAACCGCATCGCGGCCGGAAATTTCACTCATCAATGGAAACACCTCATTTCGCAGGCGGTTGCGCACCGCGACCGGTTCGCTGTTGCTCGCATCTTCGCGCCAAGCATGACCGCGCTCTTGCAACCACCCCACCAACTCGGCATGACGCAGCGCGAGCAAAGGCCGATGCAATTCGAGCGAGCGGCGGTAGGGCAACACGATCTTTTGCACCTCGCGCATGCCTTTGAGCCCGTGTGATCCACGCAGCAAATTCCACAGCACCGTCTCCGCCTGGTCATCCGCATGATGCGCGAGCAGCACCTTGCGGCAGCGATGCTTGGTGGCGCAGTCGGCAAAAAACGCATGCCTCGCGTGGCGCGCGGCGGTCTCCATCGATTCGCCGGATTCTTTCATCCGCTGGCGAATGTCGCTGTGGCCGATCTCACAGGTCAGGCCGAGTTTTTCGGCAAGATTTTCGACAAAACGCGCATCGGCGTTGGAAGCCTTGCCGCGCAGTTGATGGTCGAGATGGCAGACGACCAAATTTTGAAATCCCGCATCAACCAGCATGTGAAGCATCGCGACCGAATCCGCGCCGCCGGAAACACCGATCAGATAACGCGAGCGCCGCGATGCGTGGGTGAACCAGGGAACCCTTGAGGAAACATTCACACTGCCGAAAAAATTTGCAGGAACTTGAGGGAAAGGTGGTGGCTCGAGCCGGGATCGAACCAGCGACACGCGGATTTTCAATCCGCTGCTCTACCAACTGAGCTATCGAGCCATACACTCCCTTGCGGGCGGGCGGAAATTTAAGTGGGGTCGCTGGATTTTGACAACACGAAAATGACGGGTTGGTGGATTTTCGCCAAACACCGCGCATCGCGGGTCATTTCAGGTAGACCTCACGGGGCTTGGCCCCCTCGCCTGGCCCGACGATGCCGCGTTGCTCGAGGATGTCGACCATCCGCGCCGCACGCGTGTAACCGAGACGCAGGCGGCGCTGAAGCAGCGAGGTGCTGGCCTTTTGCTCCTGCCGCACGACCTCAATGCACTTCATAATCAATTCCTCATCGGCATCCGAGACTTCTTCTTCGTCCTCGTTATCGGCGCTGTTGATCGATGCCTGGATGTCGTTCTCAAACTTCGGCGCACCCTGCGCTGCGCAGTGGTCGATGATGCGCTCGACTTCGGCATCGGTGACGAAGGCACCCTGCGATCGCTCGAGCTTCGCCGAGCCCGGTGGCAGGTAGAGCATGTCGCCCTTGCCGACGAGTTTCTCCGCGCCCTTCGTGTCGAGGATCACGCGCGAGTCGAGCTGCGACGAAACCTGGAACGCGATGCGCGAAGGAATGTTCGCCTTGATGATGCCCGTGACCACATCCGCGCGCGGTGTTTGCGTCGCAATGATCAAATGAATGCCGGCCGCGCGGGCCTTCTGCGCAATGCGCGCGATGCACATTTCGACATCGGCCGGAGCGGTCTGCATGAGGTCGGCCAACTCATCGATGAGCACGACAATGTACGGAAAACGATCGGGAATTTTCTCCTCTTCGATCTCCATTTCCTCCTCGTCCTCCTCAGGCATCAAGTCGCCGGACTCGAGCGCCGAGGCAATTTCCTCGATTGCCTCTTCGTCGACTTCTTCTTCCTCTTCCTCCGCGTCGAATTGCAGCTCCTGCTCGACCGGCGCCGACTTGTCCGGCCGCACGCGGTTGTTGAATCCATCGAAATTCCGAACCCCTTCCTTGGCGAAAATCCGGTAGCGTTTCTCCATTTCGTTCACCACCCACTTGAGCGCGGCGACGGTTTTTTTCGGGTCGGTCACCACCGGCACGACGAGGTGCGGGAGGCGGTTGTACATCTGCATTTCGACCACCTTCGGATCGACCATGATGAAGCGCAGTTCGTCCGGGCCGAATTTGAAAAGCATCGAGGCAATGATCGAGTTGATGCACACCGACTTGCCCGAGCCAGTCGCGCCCGCAACGAGCAAATGAGGCATCGCGGCCAAGTCGCCGATGACCGCGCGGCCATAGACATCCTTGCCTAGCGCGAGCGGGATTTTTTTCTTCGCCGAGCGAAACTCCGGATCGTGCAGCAACTCGCGCAGCGGCACGGCAATCTTCTGAGTGTTGGCAATTTCAATGCCCACCGTGTCCTTGCCGGGAATCGGCGCGAGAATGTTGATCCGTTCCGCGCGGGTGGCGCGGGCGAGGTCGGCCTCAAGCTGAGAAATTCTCGAAACGCGCAAACCGGTCGACGGGTAAATTTCGTAACGCGTGATCGTCGGACCCCGCGTGATGTCGCCCGCGGTGACATCAATCCCGAAGGCCTTGAGCGTGTCGATGATGACCCGTTGCGTATCAATCAACTCATCGCGATTGGTCTCCGGCGCATCATCCGTGTTGATGGCGTCGAGCATATCAAAGCCCGGCAGTTCGTAGTTTTCGAATCCGCTGACCGATAAAAACTGGTGTGAAGGCTTCTTGCGTTCGAATGGCTTCGTGCCTGGCAGCAAAGGTTCGTTGGCACGGCGCTGCGAGGCATCGATAATCTGCGGCGTCGGAGTTTCGCGCAGCGGCAGCATTGGCTGCCTTGCTTCTTCTTCAGCTTTCTCGGCCGCCTTCTGAGCTTCCCGTTCTTTGCGCCGCTGTTCGCGTTGACGCTCGCGTTCGCTGACAAACTCCGCTTCCTTCGCCGCAAGTTCATCCGCCTCGCTGCGGCTCTCGCGCCACTCACCATATTTTTCCCATGCGGCGCGCACACACGATTTTACAAATGCCACCGGCTGCTGGCCCGTAATCAAAATCATCGCCACCAGATACGCCGTAGCTGTGATGATCAATGTCCCCGTGCGACCAAGCAGGCCGATCATCACAAATCCGCCCAGACCATTTCCCACCACGCCACCCGGACTTGGCAAATTGCATCGCTCGGCCCATCCGGTGAAAAACCAATCGGCCGCATCGAGAAAAATCGCGCCGCTCAGCAACAACACCGCAAAGCCCAGCAGCGGTCGCGGCCACAGACGACCATCGAGCACGAGCTTGATGATGCCAAACCAGATCAGCCCCACCGGTGCGATCGACGCCGCCGCACCAAAAAGCAGGATCTGCAAAAATCCGAGAATGCCACCGACCGGGCCAATCAGGTTTTCCCCCTTTGCTCCCGACTTCGATGCGAAGGCTTCAAGAAACCCCCAGCGCGGCAAGTCGGCCGGACTATAGCGCACCAGAGAAAGCAAGAGCAACAAGCCCACCAGAATCAAAATGAGCCCGATCACCTCATTCGACCAGCGGGGAGCCTCATCCGCCACCCCGCGCTTTCTGTTGTCTTTTGCTGCCATGATCGATTGGTTGAACAAATTTAAGCCTTTTCATGCCCAGCTCGGCAAGATCGATTTCCGTATGCTGAAAATCAGGATTTCCGTATCAATTTCGGCCATTTCCCAGATTGCCACTTTGCCAAATGCCCATCCGAGCGTAGAAATGTGCATGCGCCCCGCCCTGCTTGCCATGTTGCTGATTCTCACTGCCGGACTCGCATCGGCGCAGCGGGCGGTCCCGCCACCGAGCCCGGCACGACTGCCGATGTCGACGGTGTTCAAGGGTGAATCGAAATTTTACGCCCTTGTCGCCAAGGCCGAGAGGGAAAATTGGCGAAGCCTGCCGCTGGGCGATCGCACCGTGCGCGTCGCCCGCGAGTTGGTCGGCACGCCCTATGTGAATTACACGCTCGAGGTCGACGACATCATCGAGTCGCCGGTCGTGAATCTCAAGGCGATGGACTGCTGGACCTATTACGAGAACGCCCTCGCCTTCGCGCGGATGCTGAGGTACCAGCCACCACCCTACAAGCCGGCCCATCTGCTGCACATGATAGAAATCGAGCGCTATCGCAACGGCATTTGCACCGGCAGCTATCTGAGCCGCATGCACCACCTCGAGGAGGTTTTTTACGACAACCAAAAACGCGGCTATGCCACCAACATCACCAGCCGACTTCCCGGTGCCGTTCGCATTCAACGCGAAATCCGCGAGATGACCGTGCAGTGGAAAAGCTACCGCTACCTGCGCTCGACGCCGTCGCTCATCGAGCCCATGGGCAGCATCGAATCCCAAGTCTCACGATTGCCGGTCTATCATGTTCCAAAGTCCAAGGCCCGCGCAGCCGAAGCCTACCTTCAAAATGGCGACATTTGCGCCATCACCACCAAAGGCCCCTACGGCTACACATCGCATGTCGGCCTCATCATGCGGGTCAACAACCGCGCCTATTTCTCCCATGCCACTTCCGATCGCGACAAAGGCCGCATGACCATCATCGACCGCCCGATCACCGATTACCTCAACGAAAATTCCAAGCACGCCGGCATGATCATCTGTCGGCCCAACGATGTGCCACCATCGCCGCTGTGGAAACAATCGGTGGTGCAGCGCTGAGGAAATTGCAGGAGATTAGAGCAGTTTGCGAAAAGGTGTAGCCGGTGGAGCGAGAATATTTTGGCCAGGGCAAGGCGTTGCGATGGAGTGGATAGACATCCACGACTGAGCAAGAACGCAGCCATGGACAAAATATTCCGCTCTTTTCGAAGTCTCGGCGAAGCCGCAAATTTTCCACACGAAACCCAAGCCACCGGCTACAGATTTGAGCAAAATGCTCTAATCCTGTTTCCCCGCTGCCATTGCCTTGATCGCTTCGCCCGACTCGGTCTCGACCAAGGGTCTTTCGAGCATCTGCTCGTAAATGTCGATGTAGCGCCTCGCCACTTCCTTGTGGCTGAATTCACGAACGCTTTCGACCATCACGCGGCTGATCTCGCGCGCGCGGACCTCGGCCGGCAAGGCATGAAATGCCATTGCCTGGTCGATCGCCCAACGCAGACCATCGGAGCCGTAACATTCAAAGCGAAACCCGTTGCCGGTCGATTTTTCCACATCGAGCACACGCACGGTGTCGTACAAACCACCGGTCGAATGCACCACCGGCAAGGAGCCATAAATCGGTGCCGTCATTTGCGGCAGACCGCAGGGTTCGAACAAGGATGGCATCAACATGAAGTCGGACGCCGCGTAAGCAAGACGCGAGAGGCGCTCGTCGAAGTCGACCGCGGCGACGCGTTTCTGCAGGTCGAAGTCGGTGATGATCTTGCGGATCCACGGCTGATGCGGGCCGTTGGCAACGACGACAATTTGCAGATTCCGATTCCAATAGGCGGACACGACCTGATGCAAAATTTCTGTTAGAAGCTGCGGCCCCTTCTGGAATGGATCCAGCCGCGAAGGCCAGAAAAACATCGGCGCATTGGGGTCGACCTTCAGTTTCAGCTCCTGCTGCAAGGCCACCTTGTTCGCCGCCTTGCCAGCCATCGCATCTTCGCTCGTGAAGCACGCGGCCAAGGCATCATCGGTCGCCGGATGATAGGTCGGATCGGGCGCGTTGAGAATCCCCGCCGAACAACCCGCATGAAACTTGTTGCGCAATTCGACGCGTACGGAATCCGGCACCACCGAATGCCAGCCCTCGACGATTTCCCACAAAAACCTCGGGCTCACGGTGTTGATGTAGTGCGCGGCAAAAATCCCCGAGGCCAAAAGGTCGACCGGAAGCTGTGAGCGAGCGTGATCGTAATTTTGCGGCAGACCGCAAAAATACAAATTCATCCAAAACTCCGCCGCATCGATGCCGGATTCCTCGATGCGCGGCAGCGGCACCTCGCGGGTGTGGATGTTGTGAACGGTGAACAAGCTCTTGATCCCGCGCCGTTTGGCCATCGCCGGGATCAGCGCCGTCATCCAATCATTGCAGTGGATCAAATCCGGCCTCACCAAGGGAATGATGTGGTTGATGACTTCCCGCTGGAACACCAACGCGATGTTCATCGATTCGTCGGAATAGCCGCTGTAAACTTGATCTCGGTAATAAAAGATGCGGTCCTCGGCCAAATGGATGTTCGAGCCCGGCAGCACCTCGTGGTATTTTCTTAGCTCCTTTTCGTGCAGCGAAAAAATGTCGCCTTGAAACATGCGCCGGTAGTTCGGCAGCGCGACATGGACATCGGCTCCAAGCTCGAACAGCGCAGAAACCAATGAAGCCGACACATCCGCAAGCCCCCCAGCCTTGGCCGACATCCGCTGTGTCATGTTGCCCATGCCCTGCGGCAGATAAGTGATCTCCGGGGTGACAATCAGAATGCGCGGATTGTTGGGCTTTCGGCTCTTGGGCATCGCTTTATGATCGTTGGCAGACGGTACAGCCGGAGGGACATTGACCAGTCACCTGCCCCCCTGCCACACCAAAGTTCCGCCATACCGCGATAAAGGCAATGATTGGACGGAATCCCAAACTGCGCAAAATTTAGCACACCGCGTGCCAAGCCGGATGCGATCGGAAAATCTCAGCCGCGCATTTCGGCCAAATGGCGCACACAGAATGCCGACCAAGTTTCAAGCCGCTCAAAGTGTTCGCCATTCAGCTCCGCAAGCGGCGAAAATCCGAGATTTGCCAGCGCATCCTCACGCGAGGAAACGACGTCGGACTCGAGATCAATCAGGTGCACGATGCCCAAATGGACCCTGCCAACCGGATTGGAATCGTCGTTGAGCAAGCCAATGATCCGCTGGCTGTGGCCACCAGGAAGCTCGAGCTCCTCCTTAAGTTCGCGCGCGACCGCAGCATGGTAGACCTCAGGTCCGGTCCGGCCGCTGTCGGCGTCGACCGGGTTGATGTGACCACCCACGCCGACGGAGATTTTTGCATGCAGGCGGCTCTCACCGCCGGATTTTCCGCGCGTGTAATGCAGGATGCGCTCCCCATGACGGAACACGCAATAGGGAATGAGCTGCTTGAATGAGGGATCCTCCTCGGCCTCGGCGCGATCCATGAAAAAATGATTCGCGGGATCCAACAAACGCTGGACCGCATCATCCATGCCGTCCGTGCGAAGCCCCTCAAAAACTCCGAGTTCCTCAAACAACTCGCGCTTCACCACCAAGACCAACTCTCCTGCGTATTTCGACATGCGTGCAAACTATCAATTCCCCGCCACAGGCCAAGCGCGGAACTGAAAAAAACACCCGCGCGCAGATCTGTCACAGCTCGGAATACTTGAGATTATTACCGCGCGACTTGGCCACCGGATAACGCTGCTCATTGCGGGCAATTTTCTCAGCCATCACATCGCCCAGCTTGAAACCAAGATTGTCGGCAAATTCGAACAACAAAATCGCGACATCGGCGATTTCCGAAGCGATCTCATCGCGCTTGCGCTCCAGCCGGGCCTCAATCTGCTCAGGCTGCTGCCACACGAAATGCTGCATCAACTCGCCCGCCTCCGCCGCGATCGCCACCGACAAATCCTTGGGGTTGTGAAACTGACGCCACTCGCGGGCATCGACAAAATCCTGGATTCGCGCGGTCAGTGATGAGATCGAGTCGTTCATGGCCGGAGACTGGACCAATGCACCCGCGCCGTGGAAGGTTTTTCACGCCCGAAGTCGGCACCCAGACACAAAATTTCTCCTGACTGCTGAAATGACGCAACTTTTCCACCCGCACGGGGTTGAATCGGGCGTTGCGATGAAAGCGAAGAAAAATCAGCCCGAAGATGCATGGGAAACGGATGCCGTGTGGAAACTTCTCGACGCCGCACCAGCGCTTAAGGCAGGTCCGCGCTTTGCCGAGAAAGCCCTTCGCGCCGCGCGCAACAGCGCACAAAGCACCCCATGGTGGAAGTCATGGAAATCCCTGTTCGCCCCAATCCCGCTGGCCGGCCTGAGCACCGCCGCGGCCCTTGCCGCTGTGCTCATCGCATTGGCCCCAAGATCGGAAAACACCCTTCTTCCCGACGATTCAACGCTGAGCGCCGAAACCGAAGAAATCACCGACATGGAAAACCTCATCGCCTCGATTGACCACATCGATGAGCTCAGCGACTCGGAATTGATCGCCCTGATCGGATACTGAACATCGCTCAAAATTCTTCGCTCGCCAGCCTTCACAAACGGCGGCATGGGCCACATGATCGCTGGGTGAAACCTTTGCTCATCCTCGATCTCGACGGCACACTCGTCGACTCGCTCACGGGCATCGCCACGTCGCTCAACCACAGCCTCGCGGAGCACAAACAAGCGACCCATCCGCCATCCGCTGTGCGCTACTTCGTCGGCGATGGGGTCGTGATGCTGGTAAAGCGCGCGCTCGGCGAAGCGCACGAACCAACCCTCGCCGCCTCGGTCATCGATGGCTTCAAAGATCACTACGACGCCAATTGGAAAACTGGCACCCACCCCTACGAGGGCATCACTGAGACCCTCGAGTCACTTAGCGAATCCGGCTACCCACTCGCCGTGCTTTCCAACAAGCCCCACGCGTTCACCACAGCGATGACGACACGCGTTTTCCCCAAAATCAAGTTCGCCGCCGTCCTTGGCCAACGCGACGGTATCCCCAACAAACCCGAACCGCAGGGCGCGCTCGAAATTGCAAAAAAGACCGGCCACGCGCCGCAGGATTGCATCGTCATCGGCGATTCCACCATGGACCTCGAGACCGCCCGCCGCGCCGGCATGCGCGCAATCGCCGTGACATGGGGCTATCACGATCGCAATCGCCTCGTTGAGGCAGGCGCTACCCACATGATTGATCATCCGAATCAACTCAACGCCGCATGCATTGCCTCGCGGCTTGATTCCAAAATCTAACAGACAACAATCAGCAACAGTGAACACCTTCACCGCGCCACTCACACCGGATCAGGTCAAGACCCTGCGCCAGGTGCTGGAGCAAAACGGCTTTGAGTTCGTAGCCAGGGAGTACGCGCTCTTTTCCGCACGCAAGGCAAAGCTCAATGTCACGGCGTACGAAAAAGGCCCAAAGGTGCTAGTCCAGGGAAAAGATACCGAGGACTTTGTCCGATTCACCCTCGAGCCGGAGGTGCTAAAGGAAGCTCGCATCGGCTATGAAGAGGTGCTCGACCCGGAGCATTTCTCCCCGCACTTCGGCATCGATGAGAGCGGTAAGGGAGATTACTTCGGTCCGCTTGTCATCGCCGGAGTCTACACCGATGCCGCGATCACCCGACAGCTGATCGCCGCCGGCATCATGGACTCGAAGCGCATCACCGGAAGCGACCGCATCCGCAAACTCGCCGACATCATCCGCGCCACCCCCGGCTGCACGTACGAAGTCGTGTCGATCGGCCCCGAGCGCTACAATGAGATGCACGCCTCGTTCAAAAACCTCAACCGCCTGCTGGCATGGGGCCACGCCCGCGTGATCGAAAAACTCTGCGCCGCAAGACCCGATTGCCCGCGCACGCTCAGCGACCAATTTGCCCGACCCGAGGTCCTCCAGCACGCGCTTCGCGAAAAAGGCCTCACGATCCAGCTCGACCAGCGCACGAAAGGCGAGTCCGACACGGCTGTCGCCGCGGCCTCGATTCTTGCACGCGAACGCTTCGTCGATTGGATGGACAAAACCTCCGCCGCCGCAGGTGTGAAGCTCCCGCTCGGCGCCTCCGACAGCGTCATCAAGGCTGCCCGCGAACTCATCGCACGCCACGGCCCCGATGCCCTCGGCAAAGCAGCCAAACTTCATTTTCGCACGACCACCAAGGTCCTCGGGAAGCCCGCAAGCGGTCACCCCCCCGAGGAAGAGGAAGCGCAATAAGCAACGCCCCGCGCTTTATCCTGCATATGGCACTAGAATTGCTCTACTCTACCTCAAGCCCTCAAAACCCTGCACCGACAGCATATTTATAGCGACAGTTCCTCTTCAAATTTGTAACCATCGCCGCCGCCCACTCAACTCCAACGCCTTCAGCCCATGCCCACCATCACCAAACGAGAACTGGCCATCAAGATCACCGAACAACTCGGCAGCGAAGGGCACTCAATCTCCCAACAGGATGTGCTGGAAGTCATCCAACGGCTCATCATCGTCGTTGCCGATTCACTGGCCGATGGTGACCAAGTGGTGATGCGCAATTTCGGAACCTTCCAAGTTCGCGAAACAAAAGCAAAAATCGGCCGGAATCCAAAGAAGCCAAGCAAAACTATCAAGATCCCCGCACGCGCCGCCGTGAAGTTCAAGCCCGGCCTCAAACTCAAGCATCAGGTCGCCACAAGCCTCCGCGTGGTGCGCGAACGGAAAGGTTAATTCCTCCGCACTCACCATGCGTCAGATGCTTCATGCCGCCAGCATCGCATTCGCCTTTTCGATTTTACTCTGCTCATGCAGCCCCCGCCCGTCGGGCTACGAGGGATACATGACAAGGCCCTACACGGTGCGGGGCGAATCTTATCAACCGATGAGCGTGAAGGCCGCGCTGAAATTCGAGGAGACCGGCACCTGCTCGTGGTACAACGAATCCACTTTGTTCGGACTCCGACGCGGCAACACATCGATCGGCGAAAAAGTGATGCCATGGCACCTCACCGGCGCACACAAAACGTTGCCCCTGCCCTGTCTCGTCAAAGTCACCAACCTCGAAAACGGCAAATCGCTCAAAATCCGCATCAATGACCGCGGACCCTTCATCGCCGGACGCCACCTCGATGTGACACCGCGCGCAGCCAAAAAACTTGGTTTCTACGATCAGGGTCTCACCACCACACGCATCGAGGTGCTCTCGGTCGGCGACGGGTCCTACAAACGCAAGCGCCGCTCGTGGTGGCCGTTCTGAAAACCGATCGCCGCACGCTCTGCCGCTTTCCGGGCTTGAACAATGCCAAGTACCGCTCCATGACTCTCCCCCGCCCACTGCCACGCAGTTGAGCCACAGCCTCTCCACCCATGGCCTCCTATTCCGAAATCCGCGTTTTTGCACCCGCCACCGTCGCCAACGTCGCCTGCGGCTACGACGTGCTCGGCTTTGCCATCGACTCGCCCGGCGACGAAATCGTCGTGCGCCATTCAAACAAGCCGGGACTGCAAATCACCAAGATCACAGGCGATGACGGCAAACTGCCAAAAAATCCCGCGCAAAACACCGCCGGCGTCGCCGCACTCGATTTGCTCAAGCACCTCGGCATGACCGATCGCGGCATCGAAATGGAGATCCACAAGAAAATGCCCTTCGGCTCGGGTCTCGGATCCTCCTCGGCCTCCGCGGTCGCCGGCGCTTACGCGGTAAACAAACTCATCGGCGAACCTCTCAGCAAAAAACAACTGCTGCCCTTTGCCATGGCCGGCGAGGCCTCGGCCGATGGCGCATGGCATGCCGACAATGTCGCTCCCTGCCTACTCGGCGGCATCGTCTTCATTCGCTCCAACGAAGAACTCGACTTCGCACAAATCGCCCCACCGAAAAACCTTTGGGCTGCGGTGGTGCATCCGGACATCGAGATCCTCACCAAGGTCGCCCGCGAAATTTTACCGAAGGAAATCCCGCTCGAAAACGCCACCCAGCAAATCGGCAACCTCGGCGGACTCCTCTGCGGCATCATCCAGGAAGACTACGGCCTCATCTCGCGCTCAATCCACGATGTGATCGCCGAGCCGCGCCGCCAAAAGCTCATCCCGGATTTCTACAAAGCCAAACGCGCCGCCCTCGCCGCTGGTGCACTCGGATTTTCAATCTCCGGCGCAGGTCCCTCGGTGTTCGCACTTTGCGAAGGTGAAGAAATCGCACGCAAGGTCGCCGATGCGATCAGCAAGGTGTTTTCCGCGATTCCGATCAACTGCCAAGCCTATGTGTCGCGGATCAACCCGCACGGCGTTCATGTGGTAGCGTAAAAAAACGGCGCCTTAAGGCGCTGCAGTTAGATCACTTGCCCCAAGCATTGAGCAGCGTCTTGGCCATCACGCCCGGCGTCTCGGCCACGGCGATACCACACTCGGCAAGGATGCGCTTTTTCGCCTGCGCGGTGTCTTCTTCACCGCCGACGATCGCACCAGCATGACCCATGCGACGCCCCGGAGGCGCGGTCGCACCGGCAATGAATCCGGCAATGGGCTTCTTGCAATTTTCCTTGGCCCAACGCGCGGCCTCAACCTCGGCATTGCCGCCAATCTCACCAATCAAAATGATGGCTTCGGTTTCAGGGTCTTCGTTGAACATTTGAAGCACATCGAGATGCGAGGTGCCATTGATCGGATCACCGCCAATGCCCACGCAGGTGCTTTGACCGTACCCAAGTTGCGTCAACTGCCACACGGCTTCGTAGGTCAGCGTGCCGGAACGCGAAACCACACCGACATTGCCGCGCTTGTGAATGTATCCCGGTGCAATGCCAATGCGACAACCGCCATGGCTTTTCTCACCGCGACCCGGCGTCACCAGTCCCGGGCAGTTTGGCCCGACGAGGCGTGACTTCGATCCGGCAAGCATCGCTTTGACCCGCATCATGTCCATCACGGGAATCCCCTCGGTGATGCATACGATCAAATCCACACCGGCATCCGCCGCTTCAAGAATCGCATCGGCCGCAAAGGCTGGCGGCACGAAAATCGCCGATGCCGTGGCACCGGTTTCCTGCACCGCTTCGGACACAGTGTCGAAGATCGGCACGGTGTTTTCAAATTTCTGACCACCCTTGCCCGGCGTGACGCCGCCCACCACCTTGGTGCCATATTCGAGTGAAAGCTGCGTGTGGCGCGCGCCAAAACTGCCGGTGATGCCTTGGATGAGCACCTTGGTGTTTTCGTCAATGAGAATGGACATGGTTGAAAGGAGTTTCGGTTGTTTGTGAAAATAAAATCAGGCAACGGCGGCGACAATCTTGGCGGCACCGTCATCCATGCCGTCGGCGGAAACGATGTTGAGTCCCGATGCAGCGAGCGTGGCCTTGCCGGCCTCGACATTGTTGCCCTCGAGACGCACGACCAGCGGCAGTGAAAGACCGGTCTCACGCGCGGCGGCAACGACACCTTCTGCGACGATGTTGCAGTCCATGATGCCGCCGAAGATGTTGATGAAAATTCCGCGCACATTCGGATCACCGAGGATGATCTTGAAGGCTGCTGTCACTTGGTCCTTGGAAGCGCCACCGCCGACATCAAGGAAGTTCGCCGGATCTCCGCCGTGGTGCTTGATGATGTCCATGGTCGCCATCGCGAGACCGGCACCATTCACAAGGCATGCGATGTTGCCATCGAGGCCGATGTAATTGAGATCGTGCACGGCGGCCGCAACTTCGCGCGGGTCTTCCTCGTCGTGGTCGCGCATCGCGGAAATTTCCGAATGACGGTACAGCGCGTTGTCGTCGAAGTTGAATTTCGCATCGAGCGCGTAGACCTGATTGTCGGTGGTCACCACCAGCGGGTTGATCTCGACCATCGAGCAATCGAGCGAGATAAAGAGCTTGTAGAGTGCATTGATCAGTTGGCTGAACTGCTTGGCGTGGGCTTGAAGACCAAGCTTCTTGCACATCTTGCGGACCTGATAGGCCTGCAAGCCGCCAAGCGGATTGACATACTCGCGCAAAATTTTCTCCGGCGTGCGCTCGGCCACCTCTTCGATGTCCATGCCGCCTTCGGTCGATACGATGATCACCGGCTTGCTGGTCTGACGATCGACGAGAATCGCGAGGTAAAGTTCACGGCTGATGTCCACCGACTCGGCGACCATCACCTTGCGCACCAGGCGGCCTTCGTCACCGGTTTGTTTGGTGACGAGCACTTCGCCGAGCATCTTGCCCGCGACTTCCGCAGCCTTATCGGCCGACTCGACGAGATGAACCCCGCCCTTGAAACCATTTTTGAAAACTCCCTTGCCGCGCCCGCCAGCATGGACCTGGGCCTTGACGACGAGGTTTTTGACTCCGAGCGCCGCAGCGGCGTCGCCCGCTTCCTTGGCACTCGATGCCGCAGCACCTTTCGGGCTGGGGACTCCAAATCGGTCAAAAAGCTCCTTGGCTTGGTATTCGTGAATGTTCATCGGCGGTCGTTTGGTAAAAGTGTTCGGCTAAAACCGCGCGAACCCTATTGCCCCCACGTCCGACAGGTCAAGGCATCCTCAACGAAATTTTCGAGCCGCTCAGCGGCCTGAATTTCCGATCATTTCACGCAGCCTCGCATTGAATCCGCTGGCCTTCGCCAAGCCATCGAGACCGAGGTGCATGCGGTATCTCCAGTAGAACGGCATGATCGCCGGCACATTGATTCGCTCGATGTCGACATCCGCATTGCGCAGCTGCTCGTCCATGCCGAGGAGGTCCTGCAACGGGAAAATCGCCCACATCGCCGGAGAATGAAGATGCTGATCAATGATTTGCGCCGCAAGGTCGCCCGGCAGATCGGTCGGCGGAAATGCCACCCCGAGCATTTTCCAAGCAAACTGACCACTCACATGCATATTCTCCCGCCACCATCCGCGCAGCGTCGGCATGTCGTGGGTCGATGGGCTCACGACACTCAAGTACGGCGCCCATGCAGGGTTGGAGAACTCAACATCGGAGGACTTAGGCATGCGCTGGATCTCGAGCGAAAGAATGCCGAGCTCTTTCATCACACCCGGCACACAAGCCGGCACCATTCCAAGATCCTCACCGCACAGCAACATGCGGCTGGCCTTTCTCATTGCCGGCAATTTCTCATAACCCCGCGCCTGCCAGAAATTTTCCTGACGACGGTAAAAATAATCCACATACAGATCCTCGATCCGCCACTTGGCGTCGCCATCAAGCTCCTGATACGAACGCGTCATCTGCATCGAACAACGCGGGTGAAATTGCGAACCGTGCGAACCGGGCACTTCAAGCAACAAGACCTCGCTCGCACAATCCAACAAGCCCTGGCACAGCCGCTGTTTCGCGCCCTCATCGCCATCCTTCTTCGCCGCGAAATGATCGACGATCTTGCGCTGGGTCGAAACATGCTCCTTGAGCCGATAGACTCCGTGCCCGCAATCGTCGAGATAACCTTCTTTCGCCGCGCCCGTCTGATCGCCGAATCTCTCCCACAGGAAATGCTCGCGAATGTATGGCCTGCAATAACGCTCGTAATCGAACGCAATGCCACGCCCGCGGATCTCATCGATGTGCACCGGCATCGCCGGATCAAACCATCCCATGATGCCCTCAACTTGTTCGTAAGGCACCTGCCAGATACGGAAAAACCCTAGAATGTGATCGATGCGGTAAGCATCAAAATATCGGCTCAGTTGCTCGAAGCGCGAACGCCACCATGCGTAACCATCGCGGCGCATGACCTCCCAGTTGTAAGTCGGAAACCCCCAGTTTTGTCCCTTCATCGCAAAGGCATCCGGCGGAGCCCCGGCCTGCGCGTCCATCTTGAACAAATGCGGCGCCGACCACGCATCCACCGACTGACGGTCAATCCCGATCGGCAGATCTCCCTTCAGCGCGATCCCTTTGGCATGCAAATGCGCAACGGCATCCGAAAGCTGGCGATCAAGCTCGTATTGCAACCAGATGTGATAGGAAAGCTCCGGCCACTCGGCATGCGAAGCGACCGCTAGAGCATCGACCTTTTTCGCATCAAACACCGACCACTCGCCCCATTGCGAAAAGTCCGCCGTACCATAGTGGTCGCGCTTCACGCAGAAAACCGCATAAGGAAGCACCCAATGGCGGTTCTCACTGAAGAAATCTTTGAACCCGACCGCCGCGGTGATCGCCTTGGCGTGTTTGGCAAAAACCCGCTTGAGCAAGCGCGTCTTGGCCGCCATCACGCCTTCGTAATCGACTTGCGCCAGCGCATTCAACTTCCCACGCTCATCCTTGAGTTCCTTGGCGAAATCCGCCGGCATGGCAAAGCCGAGGTCATCTAGACGCAGGTAGATCGGATGCAACGCGTAGACGCTGATGGCCGAATACGGATAAGAATCAGTCCAATCATGCGACGAGGTGGTGTCATTGATCGGCAAAATTTGAATGAGCTTGAGCCCCGTTTGTGATGCCCAATCAGCGAGCGGTTTGAGGTCGGCAAATTCCCCGACACCCAATCCGTTTTCACTGCGCAAGGAAAACACCGGAATCGCCACCCCTGCCCCGCGGTAAAGGCCCGCCTCATCGCGGCGATAACCTTCGTCACTCACCGCCGTCCATTGGCTCTGCGCCAATGACCTCGGCTCAAGCGAGCGATTCTCACCAGCCTCGAGCGACACGACCCGTCCCGATTTCACATCGCAAAGCCCGTACTTGTACTCGATGCGCCAGTCGGTCGGCAGGTAAAGGTTCGCTTCCCAGCGGTTCGCCGCGACCTCCTTCATCGGCACTGCCTTGGCCCAGTCCCAATCACCAATTTCCCGCACCCCACCCAAGACGCATGGCACCATGCCCTCGGGCACCGCCGCCATTCGCAGGCTGAATCCATGATTTGCCCCCTTCGGCACGGCTGCCGCCGCAAATGGCCCGCGCGCCGGCAAAATCGCATCAAAGCCCTTGGTCTCAAACGCATGATCCACCGTGCCCGCCGAACACCAGGTATCCCTCCGCAACACGACATCATGCTTCGCAAAATCCACTTCCACAACCCGCGGCCCATCCCATTCGTCGAGCTCGACCCCATTTCCCTCCTGCCTCAGTTGATAAGAATACTCCACCCGCAGCGTGCCAGCCCCCGCCAGATCAACGCCAATCTCCCACTGCGAGCCATTCAGCCAGCGCATCGGCAGCACTTGCTCAACCCTCGCAGCCCCTGCCCCAAGGACGGTGGCATGCCTGAGCCAAAGCGATTGGCCGGGATCGGTACGGAAGTTGACGCGAAAAACAATTCTCATGGCAGGTGCGGATGACTCAGCCTAATGTCGACAATTCGGAATCCGATGAAAATATTTTGAACCAAATTTCC
>JAGWXY010000069.1 GCA_018969605.1 Verrucomicrobiota bacterium
GCACCTTGCCGGGTGGCTGGGCACGCAGCACGCGATCTTCATCATAAATCGCCAATGCCTGCAGCGCTTCTCTCAAACCGCTGGTGGCCTCCGCGACCACTGGCGCACCAAGCTCGCTGCAGAAATGGAAAACCTCTTCGTGTTCCTCGGGGTCGAGGCTGCCAATCATCACGACAAGCCCGCGATAGAGATCGTCGCGCAGCCAGCGAGCAAGTGCCGCGACATCGAGTCGATCCTTCGCGGGCTCGAATTCCGCGAGCTTTGCTTCCGCGAAATTTTCGTCACCGGGATTGAAATCCTCACCGAGCTCGGGATTGAGGTGAAGAGGACCTTTGCCGTCCCATTCCTCAATTTGATTACGATGAGCATAGTAGCTGAAAATTCCCGGCTGGACGATCGCCTGTGGGGCGCCCGATTGGCGAAATGCTTTCGGACGGTCGGCGGTGATGGCAACCAGTGGGCGTGACTGGTAGTGCGCCTCGATGATTGCCGGCAAGAGCTCGGCCGCGGCCGTGCCGCTGGTGGTGACCACCGCGCAGGGCTTGGCAGTTTTCATCGTGCGGCCCAGCGCGAAAAACCCCGCGCTGCGTTCTTCGAAGTGCCGCCAAAGCCGCACTTTTCCGGCTGTCTCCGCACGCGCGAGCGCCTCAACGAGCGTGGCATTGCGGGCCCCGGCGCAGATCACAAACTCGCGGATCCCGGCATCGAGACAGCGATGGATCGTTTCAACAGCGGTCTTCCAGGTATCCACAATGATGGCTCGGTGGCGGTTCGCGTGCGATCAACCGCCGGTGCGCGGTGTACGCTTCTTCTGGGAATCGGGCGTCACATTGCGCATGCCGTTGCGCTGCTTTTGCATCTCGGCTTGGCGCTCGGCCATGCGTTGCACCCATGATTTTCCTGCACCCTTCACCGGCTTGAGCTCGGGCTCGGGTGCCTTGTTCATGAGCCATGTCTGGCCGATGGAGAAAATGTTCTGAGTCGTCCAGTAGAGTGCGAGCGCCGATGCGAAGTTGTAGCAGAAGAAGAAAAAGATGAACGGCATCAGCATGATGATGCGCTGCTGCATCTTGTCGCCCGTCTTTGGGGTCATTTGAATCTGCAAGAAGCTGGTGATGGCCATCACGATCGGCAGAAGGTTGAGAGGAATGCCCGCGAAGTGCCAGACGGTGTCGGGCTGCGAGAGGTCGTCGACCCATAGGAAGCCTTGCCCGCGGAGCTCCACGGCGTATTGAAGCATGCGGTAAAAACCGAAGAAAATCGGAATTTGGATCAGCATTGGGAGACATCCGCCGAGCGGATTGATGCCGAATTTCCGGTAGAGCCCCATCATCTCGGTGTTGAGCTTGTTGGGATCGTCGCCGTATTTTTCCTTCAGCTTCGCCATCTCCGGTTGGAGCTTGGCCATGCGCTTCATGGTGTGGGTCGACTTCGCGTGAAGCGGCCAAATCGCGGTGCGCACAGTGATGGTGAGAAAGATGATCGCCAGCCCCCACGCCCATTTCGGCGAGACGTTGTTGAGGATGTGATGGAAAGTGTTAAGCAGCCAGTTGAGCGGGCGTGAGACCCACCAGAACCAGCCGTATTGCATCACATCGCCCCAGCCTTGGCCGAAGCTGCTGTCCATTTTGCGCAGCATCGGATTGTGCTTCGGGCCGATGAAAATGCGATAGCCGAGCGAGGCGAACGATGCGGCGTTGAGCTGCAGCGCAGGCAGGCGGAGTCCGCCATTGACCGATGTCACGGGGCGTGGGTCGCTGGGCAGCGTGACTTGGGATGACCTTGCCCACATCGAGGTGAGTGCGGTTTCTTTCGGTTGGATGACGGTGGCAAAGAACTGGTTGGTCACGCCGGCAAATTGGATTGGCGTGTTGGTCGGGCTGCCGGCGATCGACTTTGCGGACGAGAACCAGCCGCCTTTGAAGCTGGATCCATCGGTGAAATGGATCGTGTCGTTATCGCGCCAGAAGTAGCCGGTTTGCTGCGGGACTTCCGCATGATAGAGTGGTGATGCCTCGCCGAGAAAGAGGCTCCATTGGTTTAGGTTCACCGAGTTGGCCGTCGGGTTTTCAAAGCGCAGCTCGAGATCAATCAGGTAAGGTGCGCCTGCTTCTTTGCTTTCGTTGAGCGAATAGATTTTTTTTGCGACGATGCCGGATGGCAGGGTGGCGCTGTAGACCACTTTTTTGCCTTCCACCGATTCCGCGTCGATCTTGGAAAACATCATGTTTTCCAGCGTTTCGCCAGCACCTGCCAGAGTGCCAATGGCACCGATGTGGAAGCGGTTGATCTCGACCTTGCTGGTCTTGCTGCCGACTTCGAATTCTTTTTGAAAAATTGCGGTTTTGATGCCGCCGCCGATGTTGGTGAAGACGAATGAAACTTTGTCGTTGGCGAGCGTAACCAACTCTTCTTCGGCCGGCGGCGGGGGTGGCGTGACGCTGAGGCCGGCGCTGCTTTCCTTCGAGGCGGGCTCGATTGCGGGCTTGGTTTTTTGCAGCGCTTCCTCGCGTGCGCGGGCCTCGGCCATGGCGCGTTGGTTCTTCGATGCGTAGTGGAAATTGAGCGCCAGCAAGGCGCCACAAATGGCGAGGACTACCCAAGTTTTGCGATCGTACATGTGAGGATGGAATTCGGGTTAGGGATGATTGGCTTTGGAGGGGGCTGCCGGCGGCACCGGGTCATAACCGCAGCCACCCCAGGGATGACAGCGCAAAATCCGGCGAATGCCATGCCAGGATCCGATGAGCGGGCCGTGGGCTTCGACGGCTTGCAGGAAATAATGCGAGCACGAGGGCGTGAAGCGGCACCCGGCACCCGGGCCTGCGGCAAATTTGATCATCGGTCGCAGCGCGATTTGATAAAATCGGACGAGCCCGCGAATCAGAAAGGTGGCGATGCGCGCGATCATGCTTCTGCGGATTTGTTGGAAATCAACTTGAGGCGGCGTGCTTGATTGAGCCAATCGGCCTCGAGCTCGGCGAAGCTCGCCTTGGCGGCGCCGGGTCGCGCGATGGTGACGAGAAATCGCTTTGGCTCGCTGAAGTCCGGAGCGTGGGTCTGCACGAAGGCGCGGAAGCGTCGGCGCAGCAGATTTCGCTCATGGGCTTTGCCGGCGCGGCGACTGGTGATGAATCCGGTGCGCAAGGTCTCGAGCGATGGATCGGCGAGCGTGCTGAGGATCACGAAGCGGCCGGTTTTGGCTTGGCCTGATAGGCGCACGCGGGCGAAGTCGCCACGCTGCTTCATGCTGCATTTGCGTGGAAGTCTCATCGATGGGCCGAAAAGTGAGCCCGTTGCCGAGGCGCGGTCGGGAAATTAGGACCCGTGTTGCGTCGTGTGACGCTTGAACGGATTCTCGGCGCCCTTTGGCACGAGGCGCTTGCGGCCCTTTTGGCGGCGGCGGCGAAGGATGTCGCGGCCGGCTTTGGTGGCCATGCGGGCGCGGAAGCCGAATTGTTGTTTCCGGGTGCGCTTGGAGGGCTGGAAGGTGCGTTTGCTCATGGCTTGGGCCTCGTTGGAAATTTAGGATTTCGCGTCCGGCAATGGGCGCGGGGCGCAGAGACTAGGAGAACGGAACAGGATGTCAATCCGCCAGTGAGGGAAATTTTTGGAAAAAATGAGAATCCGGGGCGTTTTGCCTGATTTCTGCCATTTTCCGCAACAATCGGCGCCATGAGCTCAACGCCTTGAGAGCACGTCGCTTTCGTAACGCTTCACCTCCGCAAGCCAGTCGCCATCAGCAGGAACGTTTTGCGACTCGCAATACGCATCCCAAACAGCTCCCCAGGGAAGCGCCTTGATGTCCTCCATCAAAGCGAGACGCGAGGTAAAATCACCGGCCTTTTCCGCCTCACGCAAGGCAGGCGGTTCGAGCAACGCGATGAGAAGCGACTTGAGAGTGCTGCGGGTGCCGATCGCCCAAGCGGCGATGCGGTTGATGCTGGCATCGAAGAAATCGAGCCCGATGTGGGTGCGGGACAACAATTTGTTTCGCACCAACTCACTGGCGATCGATTGCAACGCATCATCAAGAATCACCACATGATCGCTATCCCATCGCACACCCCGACTCACATGCAACAAAACCTCCGGAACGAACATCAACGCCGAACTGAGCTTGTCGGCGATGCCTTCGGTCGGGTGAAAATGCCCGGCATCAAGACAAAGAACCTTTTGGTTTTTGACCGCATAGCCCATGTAAAATTCGTGAGATCCGACGACATAGCTTTCGCTGCCAATTCCGAAGAGCTTGCACTCGACGGCATCAAGGTGGTGCTTGGGGTTGAGCTTTTTGGCGAAGACCCGGTCGAGCGATTCCTCGAGCCTCAAACGTGGCGACAGGCGGTCGACCGGCGTGTCCTTGAAGCCATCGGGTATCCACACGTTCGTGACGGTCGGAGTGCCCAAGACCTTGCCCATGGCGGCTCCGATTTCGCGCGATGCGATGCAATGCTCGACCCAGAAATCGCGCACGGCCTTTTTCGGGTGCGAAAGAGTGAATCCATCGGCGGACTTCGGATGGGCGAAACAGGTCGGGTTGAAGTCCATTCCCATGCCTTTCGATTTCGCCCAATCGATCCACCCCCTGTAGTGCTTCGGCCGGATCTCATTGCGCTCAACTTTCTTGCCGCCAAACTCGCCGTAAAAAGCATGCAGGTTGAGACGATGTTTGCCGGGGATCAATGAGAGCGCCTTGTCGAGGTCTGCGCGCAACTCATCCGGCGTGCGGGCTCTGCCGGGGTAGTTGCCGGTCACGGCGATGCCGCCGCTGAGACCCTCGCCGGAGTTTTCGAATCCGCCGACATCATCGCCCTGCCAGCAATGCAGCGAAATCTGAATGCGGGACAGCGCCTTCATGGCCGCTTTTGTGTCGACCCCGAGCTCGGCAAAACGGGATTCGGCAACTGAATATGAACTGGCGATGGATTTTGATGATTTCGGCATAATGGGAGTTGGTGGATGGAATTCCCCAATAAATGAACCGAAGGAGACAAAAAAAACCTCCACAGCAGCGCCAATTATTAGCACAATTGCGCCAGTGAAAAGCGTGTTGAAAATCAGTGATTGGTTTCATGCCGATGGCTTTCCGATCTGCGTTCAGCGCAGGGAGCCACAAAAACCCTTTGGCAAACATGCCCACGAATTCGCGGAAATCGTCATTGTCCGTAGCGGCAAGGGCTTGCACAAGTCAGGGCGGGAGTCATGGGAATTGGCCCGCGGCGACATATTCGTCATTTCCGGCAATACGCAGCACGAGTATTCGAATGTGAGGGATCTGCGCCTGATCAACATCCTGTACCAGCCCGAAAGGCTGGAAATGCGAATGCACGATTTGCCCTCGATTGCGGGCTATCACGCCCTTTTCACGCTCGAACCGGCGCAAAGGAAACGCAGATCACCCGGCAACTCGCGCATGCGACTTGAGGGCAGAGATCTGGCACAGGTCAGTACCATGGTCGAGCAACTCGAGTCGGAGCTTGATGCCCGCGCCCCGGGCTTCGGCTTCATGGCCATCGCCTCGTTCATGCGCATCATCGGCTTTCTTTCACGGCGTTATGGCAGGAGCCCGACAACCGACAGTCGCGCGCTGTTGCGGGTTGGCGAGGCGATTTCCCACTTGGAAAGCAATATCCAACAGGACCTGAATCTGGACGAATTGGCCGAGATCGCCCACATGTCGAAAAGAAGCTTCCTCCGGGTGTTCCATTCCGCCACGGGATCATCGCCACTTGCGTGGGTTCTCAGCCTGCGGGTTCAGCGCGCGAGCGCCCTTTTGCGGCAAAGTGGTCGGCAGATCACCGAGATCGCCTTTGATTGCGGTTTCAACGACAGCAATTACTTCTCCCGTCAGTTCAAAAAACACATGGGCCTGTCCCCACGCGAGTACCGGGCCACCCATCCCCTGCGCCATTGAAGTCATTCGGCAAGGCAGAGCCTGCCAAGAGCCTTGATGAGCACCATTCGGCAGTGCCTGAGAATGCGACTCACGGCGAATACACCGTCACAGGACCAACCCCCCCACCCTGCACGCGGCGCAATCTGCCAACAACGGCGATCACCGCATCGGCCGCATTGAGCGCATCATTCATCGTGTTCAGCCTCGAAAAACTGAATCGCAGGCTGCTCTTTGCACGGACTTCGGGAATGCCCATTGCCAACTGCACATGCGAGGGGCGCTGACTGCCGGTCATGCACGCCGACCCCGCCGAGCAGGCGACATTTTTTTCATCGAGCAAAATCAACAAGCCTGCGGCTTCGCAGCCAGCGAACGAAAGATGACTCGTATTTGGCAGCCGTCGGGCGGGGTCACCATTGAGCGTCACTCCGGCGAGCTCGCCAAGCACCTTCGCTTCGAAGGCATCGCGCATGGCCGCCACCGATGCCGCGCCACCTTCGATCAAATGCTTGGCCGCAAGCTCGGCAGCCACACCCATGCCGACGATGCCTGCGGTGTTTTCCGTACCGCTGCGACGCCCGCTTTCCTGCCCACCGCCGCGCAGCAATGGCTCGAATGCCAAGCCGCTTCGCACATACAAGGCACCCACCCCCTTCGGGCCATGAAACTTGTGTGCCGAAATCGAGAGCATGTCCCCGCCCAGCGCTTTGACATCGATGGCAACCTTGCCCGCCGCCTGGATTGCGTCGCTGTGAGTCGGCAAACCCATCGCTTTGGCCATTTGAAAAATTTTCGAAACAGGTTGGATCACGCCGGTCTCGTTGTTGGCCATCATCACCGACACAAATGCAGCACCCTTCAGGTGCTCGGCAATGGCATCCATTTCAAGCACCCCATCGGCATTCACCGGCGCAAGTGAAACTCCACGCGCCATCGCCTCTGTACAACGCAATACCGCGCTGTGCTCGATCGCCGAAACCACCGCACGACCACCACCCGCAAGCCAGTCCATCGAGTGAAGCGCGGTGTTGACGCTTTCCGTGCCACCACCGGTGAACACAATCTCACTCGCATCGGCACCGATCAAGGCCGCCACCTGCTCGCGCGCGCGATCGATCGCCGCCCGCGCGCGCTTGGCCTCACGGTGCGCGCCCGAAGGATTGGCATGACCCTCGCGCAACCACGGCAGCATCGCGTCCACCACCTCGGGCAACAGCGCCGTCGTCGCATTGGCATCCAGATCAATCACCCCCCTAGCATCCCGCTCATCCGGCCAATGGCAACCCGGAAAAATCCACCCATGTCATCATTGCACGGCCCGACCACTCCTGTCCCATCGACCTCATATGTAAAACATCGATCCTGCCGGGTTGGCCACGATCGACTCGAGCGTGATCCCGTCCAGCGACTCGGTCACCTCGGTCGAGACTTTTTCCCATGCTTGTTTCACCGCCGCCCCGGATTCACCGCCACCCATGACCGAACATTGCAACAATGTGGGGTCCACCGCTTCGACCACCTGCCTCATCGTGATGGCCTCGGCACCCTTGGCCAACAAATAGCCGCCCGCCCGGCCCCTGCGGCTCTCGACCAACCCGGCCCGCCTCAGGTCGTTGAGAATCTGCACCAGAAAATTTCCCGAGACCTCTTCTCGTTGCGCCAAGTCCTCGAGCTGTGTTAAGGTCCGCCCGTCATGGTGCTTCGCAAGCTGCGCCATGGCCCTGCAGGCGTATTCCAATTTCTGCGAGATCTTCATGAGTTCATCCCAACAAATCACAGGGCAGCCGGCTAGCAAGAATCCCCCAGAAACGGGAGCTACCCCCCACGGCGATATCGCAAAATTCTGGGCCCAACTTCGCGAGGAAGCCCAACTCATCGCTTCAGGCGAGCCAACGCTCATTGCGCTGGTCGATGATGTGATCCTTTCCCGCGACTCTGCTGCGGCCGCCCTCGGCGCGCGCTTGGCCCGCCGCCTCGCCCGCGAGGACATGCCGCGCAACACCATGGAACCGCTGCTTTACGGGGTCTTCGAGCGCCACCCGACCATCGTCGATTGCGCGATGCGCGACCTTCTCGCCATCCACGAACGCGACCCAGCCTGCTTCTCGCCGCTTGAACCGCTGCTATTTTTCAAAGGCTTCCTCGCCCTCACGACCTACCGGGTTTCACACCAACTCTGGCATGACGATCGCCGCTGGCTCGCGCTCTACCTCCAAAGCGTCGCCAGCGAGGCCTTCGCCGTCGATATCCACCCGGCCGCACGCATCGGCTGCGGCATCCTGCTCGACCACGCGACTTCATTCGTGGTCGGCGAAACGGCAATTATCGAGGACAATGTCTCAATCCTCCACGAGGTCACTCTTGGCGGCACTGGCAAGGAAACAGGCGATCGCCACCCGATCATCCGCTCGGGCGTGCTGCTCGGCGCAGGAGCGAAAATTCTCGGCCGCGTCGAAATCGGCACCGGCGCCAAAGTCGGCGCAGGCAGCGTCGTGCTCGACGACGTGCCGCCACACACGACCGTCGCCGGCGTGCCCGCCATCGTCGTCGGCGAGGCAACCGAAGCGAACCCCGCGATCGAGATGAACCAACACCTCGACTGCCGTGGCATGATCTGAATTTTTTCCCGCTCACCAGTCAGCACCATGCCAGCCCGCTCGTCGACCACCCTGCGCAAGCTCATCGACGGAGTCGGCCCGGTCGATGCGGTAGGCATCGAGGAACGCGTCGCGAAGTACGGCACTCGTAGTATCAAAAAAAATTCCAAACTCTTCGGCCTGCGACTGGCTGCGAGCATGATCGACCTCACCACGCTCGAAGGCAAAGACACACCGGGCAAGATTGCATCGATTTGCCGCAAGGCCATGCGCCCGCATGAGCCCGCCGATGTGCCACAGGTCGCCGCAGTCTGCGTTTATCCGTCGATGGTGAAACATGCGATAAAACACCTGCGCCAAAGCCAAGTCCGCGTGGCCTCGGTCGCCACCGCGTTTCCCTCAGGCCAAGCACCGCTCAAAACCCGCATCGCCGAAGTCCGCCAGGCAGTCGCCGATGGCGCGCACGAAATCGACATGGTCATCAACCGCGGCGCCTTCCTTGCAGGCGATTTCGATCTCGTGCAGGACGAAATTTCCGCGGTGCTCGAAGCCTGTGGACCCTCAACCCTCAAGGTCATTCTCGAAACTTCCGAACTCGAAACCTACGACAACATCCGCGCCGCATCATTCCTCACGATGCGCGTGCTGCGCCCCGGCGATTTCATCAAAACCTCCACCGGCAAAACATCCGCCAACGCCACGCTCGCCAATCACCAGGTCATGCTCGATGCGATCCGCGATCACTACCTCGACACCGGCGTCGCAATCTCAATGAAGCCCGCCGGCGGCATCCGCACTGCAAAGCAGGCGCTGCAATTTCTCATTGCCGTAAAGGAAACGCTCGGCGATGCATGGCTCAACAATAAACGCTACCGCTTTGGCGCATCGGCTCTGCTCAACGACATCATTCGCCAAATCGAAACCCAACGCAGCGGCGCCTACCAAGCCCCATGGGCTTTCAGCGAAGACTCATCCGGATACTGACAAAACACCCTAAAATTCCCGCGATTTTTTTCCATGCTCACCCTCCTGAAAATCCGCAACTTGGCACTTGTCGATGAACTCGCATGGGAACTCGGCGCCGGACTGATTGGCGTGACCGGTGAAACAGGTGCCGGCAAATCCGTCATCGTCGGCGCTCTCAAACTCGTGCTCGGCGAACGCGCCGACAAATCACTCATCCGCACCGGAGAAGATCAATGCCTCGTCGAGGCGGTCTTCGAACTCACCCACACGGCCGGCATCAACCCGATTCTCGAAGAGGGCGGCCTAGCCCCCTGCGACGACAACCAACTCATCGTCCGCCGCACAATCGGTCAATCGGCTAGCCGCCAATTTGTCAACGACTCGCCAGTCACCCTCGCGCTGCTCAAACGGCTCGGCGAGCACCTCGTCGATCTCCACGGACCGCATGACCACCAGTCATTGCTCTCGGCCGACCGCCAACTCGCCATGCTCGATGCTTACGCAGGATCGGAAAACCAACTCGCTACCTATCGCGAAACCTATCGCGCATGGCGCGCGAAACACGCGGCGCTCGATGAACTTCGCAATGCGGAGAATGCCACTGAACACGAAATCAATTTGCTCAAACACCAGATCAGCGAAATTGACGCCGCCCAACTCAATCCCGCCGAAGAACAGGATCTCGAGGACCGTTGGCGGCGCGCCAACAATGCCAGTCGCCTCATGGAATCTGCCGCCGCCGCGATCTCCACACTTAACGGCGAAAATGGCATCCTCGACCGCCTCGGCGAACTCCAACGCCTAGTTCGAGATCTCGAAAAACTCGACCCCTCGATCAGCGAAAAAACCGCCTCGCTCGAAACCGCCGCCGTCGAACTCCAAGACCTCGAAGGGAATTTGGCTGACTACACGCAGGAACTCGAAATCAATCCCGCCGAAGCTGAGACACTCGCCGAACGCGTGAACCTCATCGAATCACTCAAACGCAAGTACGGCCCCTCACTCGCCGATGTGCTCAATCGCCGTGACAACGCTGCTGCTCGACTTGATTCGATCGAAAACCGCAGCGACAAGATCGAACAACTCGAACGCGAAGTCGCCGAAGGCCGCAAGGCGCTCGATGCCGCCGGCAAGACCCTCGCCACCGCACGCCGCAAGGCCGCACCGAAACTCGCCAAGGAAATTTCTACGCAACTCAAGGATCTTGGTTTCAAGCAATCATCTTTCGAGGTCCCGCTCAACTCGCTTGCCGACCCCAGCCCGCACGGCCTCGAGTCCGCCGATTTCCTCTTTGGCCCCAACCCCGGCGAACCGCTCATGCCGCTACGCCAGATCGCCTCATCCGGCGAAATCAGCCGCGTGATGCTTGCCATCAAATCCGCCCTCGCCGAGCAAGACGACACGCCGCTCATGGTATTCGATGAAATTGACGCCAATGTCGGCGGCGAAGTTGCGCGCGCCGTCGGTGCAAAAATGGCCGCACTCGGAACGCGCCACCAAGTCATCGCCATCACCCACTTTCCGCAAGTCGCCGCCACTGCTTCCCACCATTTCGTCGTTGAGAAAGAAGTCAGCGCCGGCCGCACCCGCTCACGCCTCTTCCCCGTTGCCGGCGAAACCCGCATACAAGAACTCGTCCGCATGCTCGGCGGCGGCGGAAAACAAGCCCGCGCCATGGCCGCATCCTTGCTAAACCCTGCGGGTTAGTAATACTCATCTCCATACACCATGCCCAAACTCACAATTCATGACCTTTTTGCCGCCAAAAAAAGCGGACACACATTCACGGAAATACGCACCAGCGATTTGAACGAGGCGCTTGCCTGCGCCGAGGCCGGCGTTGAGATCATCATGTGCATGGAAGAGGATCTGCCGATCATCCGACCCGCCGTGCCGGATGTTTTTATCATCGCCGCACACAGCGTCAACGACCCAAGCGTGGCCAGCCCGGAGCAAGCGGTGTCCGCGGGTTTCAGGCTCATGAATGCCGGCGCGGATGCGGTGTATTCAGCTTTGAGCATGAAGTGTGTCGAGGCGATGTCGCGTGAGAGCATACCGGTCATTGGCCATGTCGGATTCGTGCCCTATCGATCCACTTGGATTGGCGGCACTCGCGCAGTCGGCAAAACCTCCGCCGAAGCACGCCAGGTTTATGACGCGGCAAAAGCCTACCAAGATGCCGGCGCCATCGGCGTGGAAATTGAAATCGTTCCCGCAAAAGTCGCGGAAGAAATTAACCGACGCTTGGAAAAACTGATTTTGATTTCTATGGGCAGCGGCAGCGGCACGGTTCAGTACTTGTTTGCCACCGATGTACTTGGCACCAACAAGGGGCACATTCCGCGCCACGCCAAAGTTTACGGGCAGATCGGAATTGAAGAGGAACGCGTCCAAAAACTTCGCATCGAAGCTTTCAAGTCTTTGCAAAAAGAGGTCGGAAACGGCATTTATCCCGAGGAAAAACACACGCTCAAAATCAAAGATGAAGAATATGGCGCTTTCCTGAAAAGCCTGGATTGAGCCAACCAAGGCCGCAGACCGCGGACAATCGCGGACAGTCATTTCCCGGCCCGGGATGATGACCCATGCATATGCCATTATAGATTCCCGACTGGTTTTTTTGAGATTATACAATTTCCCAGACAAATTGTAGAGATTCTTCTTGCGATCTGGGTCGGCCGCGTTTATGGGTGGGGCATGAGTATGAACATGAACATGAGCATGAACAAGCGACACATGCGAAGTGAGGCAGAGGCAGCAAATGCAGCAAATACAGCAGCAGGAGGTGCAGCAGGAGGTGCAGCATGAGCAGCAAGCGATGGTTGGCGCCGTGGAAGGATTCGGCGGAAAAGCCGGCGATTTACCACTGCATCAGCCGTGTGGTGGATCGGCGGTTTGTGTTTGAGCAGGCCGAGCGCG
>JAGWXY010000070.1 GCA_018969605.1 Verrucomicrobiota bacterium
GTTGATGATGCTCGCGCCATAGCTCAGAAGACGCTCATCCAAGTCGTAAGCTCGCGGCAGGTCACTCTTCATTTCAATGTTCGATGTTCGATGTTGGATGTTCAATGTTCGCCGCCTAGGCATCTCGGGCAATTTTCCACCCAGTGTCCTGGTGTGATTTCGATGAGTGCGGGTCTTTCGCGAAGTTCGGAGCTAGGAACGCCCATGCGTTGGCAGAAGCGGCAGCCGTGCACATGTTCGCCGAGCGATGCCACCATGCCGGGGATCACGGGCAGCGGTGATTTGGGTTTGGAATCGAGTGTCGGCATCGATCGCAAGAGACCGCGTGTGTAGGCGTGCAAAGGTTTGGCGAAAATTTCCGAAACCGGGCCTTTCTCCACCACGCGGCCGGCGTACATCACAACCACTTCATCGCAGTTTTCGGCGATCACTCCAAGGTCGTGGGTGATCAGCATCATCGACATGTTCATCTCGGCGCGAAGGCGTGCCATGAGGTCGAGGATCTGTGCCTGCACGGTCACATCGAGTGCGGTGGTGGGTTCGTCGGCAATCACCAGCGAGGGTCGGCATGCGAGTGCGAGAGCGATCACCACGCGTTGGCGCATGCCGCCGGAAAGTTGGTGCGGGTATTCCATCATGCGTTCTTCCGACGCCGGAATCCCGACCAGTTTGAGCATTTCGAGCGCTTGGCCCCATGCGTCGTTTTTGGAAATGTTGCGGTGCAGCAAAAACACCTCCGCGACTTGGCGGCCGATGCGGTGCAGCGGGTTCAATGCCGACATCGGCTCCTGAAAAATCACGCCGATCTCGCCGCCGCGAATCTTTCGCATGCGATCATCGTCGGCACGCAGCAGGTCCTCGCCTTTGAACCACACATGTCCGCCAATGATTTTTCCTGCGGGTTGCGGCAGCAGACGCACGATCGACATCGCAGTCACGCTTTTGCCGCAACCCGATTCGCCCACGATGCCCACGGTGCCACCGGCGGGGACTGAAAATGAAACTTGATCGACCGCCCGCAGAAATCCGCGATCGGTATCGAACGAGGTGATCAGCTTGTCGACCACCAGCAGCGATTGTTTCGAATCATTCATGGCGCACCTCCTTCCGCGGGTGCGGTGATTCGGTAATCATCGATCACGCGGGTGGACTCGGGAAACACCTCACCATTTCGCCGCGCGTTTTGGGTTTCCTCGCGTGCCTTTTCATCGATCCAGAACACAAAGACCTCATGCGGGTCGAACACCACCGGCGGGCTGAAGCGCGTCTCCGGGCAATCGGGCCACCTCACCCAGCGCCATGATCCGAGCCGCATGTAATCGACGGCGTAAGCCGGCACGAAGATCGCCTCGTCGTGCATGATGCGTTGCAACTTCCATGCCGCGTCGCGAAGTTCCTCCGCATTGCGCGCGGTGCGCACCTTTTCACTCAGCTCGTCGGTGTCGGCGCGGCGCCATGAAAAGATGTTGTTGGTTTGCGGCTTGAGCGCGCCTTTGTCATCGACAGCGTTCGACGAATGGAGGAACTGATGAAAGTCGGGAATCGGTGGCGAGATCATCCAACTTGAGAGCGTCATTTCATGCTGCTTTTGCATGACCTTTTTGTACGACACTGTCGCTTCGAGTCCGTCGAGGCGCAGTTCGAAACCGCAGGCCTTGGCCTCCTCGCAAAGGATCGCGAACATGCGGTCGTAAACGGGCATCACCGGATAGCTGACCGAAACAGAGAGCCTCGTGCCGTCGGGTTTGGACAGGATGCCGTCCTTGCCTTCGATCGTGTAGCCGGCCTTGCGGAAGGCTGCGCGTGCGAGCTCGATCGAGTAGGGCCGCGAGCGGATCGATGGATCGCTGAAGGTCACATAGCCTTCGTTGAACGCGTTGAGGCGCTGGCAATCGCCACGGAACATCACATCGATCACTTTTTGCCAATTCATCGCGTGCTGGATGCCGATCCTCACATCGAGCTTGTCCAAGGGCGGTTTGGCGACATTCAGGTAAAGCCCGCGCGGGATCTTCGGGTAGCGGTTGTAAAAGGTCACCCGCTCGATGTAGCCCTTGTGCACCGGCTCGATCTCGGACTTCTCGTACCATAGCTCCGGTCGCGTGAGGTAGAATGTGTCGAGCTCGCCGGCACGGAACAACTCGAAGGCCTTGGATTCGTCGCGCACGACCGTGTGCACGATTTTATCGGGATTAAAACGATGTTTATAGTACTTCCTGTCGCGCGCCCACCAATCCTTCACGCGGGTTTGGGTGATCGACACGCCTTTGACGATATCGGCGGGCCGGATTTCGTACGCGCCGGTGGTCGGTGGAAACCGCCATTGGTAGCGTTCGTTGTAATCCGCGCCGTATTCCGAGTAAAAATGCGGTGCTGAGGGCGTGATCGCACCCGCGAGCGCCGCGGCGTAGGCCTTCGTTTCGGGCAGCGAGACGGAAACCGTCGTGTCGTCGTAAATCGCGATTTGCGCGATGTTTTCGCGGTAAAACTGCTTGGCGTAGGGGTTCACGATGTGATCCGAAACGCGCAGGTAAACGGCGACGAGAAAGTCGCGCGCACGCACGGGCACGCCATCGGAGTAGCGTGCTTCGGGATCGAGCTTGAAGTAGACCGTGCGACCGTCGGGCGACTCGGCCCATGCCTTTGCCAGCCCGGGGATCTCCTTCATCGTTTCCGGGTGCAGCGAGACCATCGGCAGTTCGATGTAGTCGTAGGCATCGCCGCGGAACGAGTTGTTCGAGTTGTCGCCAAAGGGGCGGATCGTTGGCGGGAAACTTGGAATGAAGCGACGGAAGACGCCGCCCTTCAATGCCGCGGGATCGCCGATCTCGGGTTGATCCATGCCGTCCTTCCAAACGAGATCTTGCGGGACTTCGTCCGCCGATCCGATTTTGAGGAAATCACCAAGCCCGAGCCTGAAGTTGAATTTCTCAACATCAAGTCTCAGCGCTTCGGCGCGCGTGCGCAGTGAGTTGGCTTGCGCGGCGTTTGCCTTGGGGATTTCGCTTTCGACCTTGGCGAGTTCGTTTTGCGCCGCTTGCAGTTCGGCCTTAAGCCAGCCGGCGATGTGTTGGTTGTAGCGCGGCAAAAATTCATCGAAGCCAAGCCCGCGGCCGACCGCGACCGACTCACGCCGGCAGCCTTGCGTGGCGAGCACGAGCAGTGCTGCCAGCAGCATTCGGAAAATTTTTCGATGGAATCGCATCAGCGGTAAGTGGTGAATTTTTTCGGATCGAAGGCTTCGCGCACCGCTTCGCCGATGAAAGTGATGAGCACGAGCAGGCCGACCAGTGCGGTGAAGGTTGAGGTCACCAGCCATGGTGCGGAGAGGTTGGAAAGTCCGTCGTTGAGCAAGCGGCCCCATGTCGCGTGTTCGGGTGGCAGGCCGAAGCCGAGGTAGTCGAGAGAGGTAAGCGATGAAACCAAACCGGATACCGTGAAGGGCACCAGCGTCACGAGGATCGACACGGTGTTGGGCAGGAGGTGGCGAAACAAAATTCGTGGCGCGCCCGCGCCGAGCACCCGCGCCGCCGCAATGTAGTCGCGTTCCTTGTCGCGATAGGCCGCGGTGCGCATGAGGAACGAAATACCCATCCAACCGAAGGCTGCGAGTATCGTCAGAATCACCGGCAGGCCCTTGAAGCGGTCGGGCACCATGCTCGCAAAAATGATCACGACGAAGAGAAACGGAATGTTGGAAAACACCTCGATGAGACGCTGCATCGCGAGGTCGAACCAACCGCCGAAGAACCCCATCATCAACCCGATCGGAATGCCGATGAGAAAAACCACCGGCAGGAAAATCAGGGCTGCCTTGAAGTTCACCTGCAGGCCGCCAAACAGATAGGCGACGACATCGTAGCCCTGTGAGGTAGTGCCCAGCCAGTTGCCTTCTTCGGGCAGCGGTGGTGCGGGGTGATACTTCAATGCCCGCAGCCCGGCATTTCCTGCATTGAGAAATTCCTCCTTCGTGCCGCTGCCGGTGAAATTTTCTTTGATCAATTCGCCATCGCGATAATCAGCGCTGTAGACTGGCGCTCCGTCGGCGCTCCAGCCATCGACCGGACCGGAAAGCTGGCCTTTGCGCAGCGTGAAACGCGTATGGATTTTTCCGTCTTCGGAATCGTGATAGCGCGCGGCAAGGCCCCAGTAGGGTTTGTTTGCGCCAGCTTCATAAAGCACGCCTTCGCGATCGACGAGCGCGCGTGATCGCGGTGGCAGTGTGTCGCCGGTCGGATCGAAGGGGACGAGTGGCATGATCACCGTCTTGTTTCCTGATGCGCGAAGTTTCCGATAGTCCACCGGCGCTTCGGCCGACGCACCACCGATGCCGAAGTCCTTGTTCTTCAGGTCGCGCGTCATAAAGGCAGGGAAAACCCATTGGCCGTCATGCTTCACCGCCAGCGCGCGTTTGCCGACGACCACTTGATCCAGCGCCGCCACACCGGCAAGGCCGAGCAGGATGATGAGCGAAACATGCCCGCGTCGGATCGCGCGAAAGCGGCTGATGCGGCGTTGCATCACCGGATCGGGCGTGCTGTTCACGATCGAGCGGACCACCAGCATCAAGCCACCAAGCACCAGCAATGCCGCGCTCGCCCATCCGAACCATGGAAATGCCGCATCGCCCGCAAGATTGGCATGCAGCCATGGCACTTCGCGGCTCGATTCAAAAAACCAGCGCGCGGTCGGAAACGCGATGTCGCAAAGTTCGCCCAGCACCGCGAGCGAACCCAAAAGCATGCAGATGACTCCGATCTTACGCATCATCACTTGAATTGAATCCTCGGGTCGACCATCGCCACGATGAAATCCGAGAGAAGGTTTCCAATCAACATCAGCAAAGCCGCAATCGTCAGCGTGCCCATGATCACCGGCACATCGCGTTCGATCACCGATTGGTACTGCAGCAGCCCGAAGCCCTGGATGTCGAAAACCGTTTCCACCAGCATCGAGCCGCCGATGAAAATCGTGACCAGATCGCCAAGGCTGGTCGCGACCGGGATCATCGAATTGCGAAAGGCATGACCAAACACCGCGCGGCGAAAACTTGCGCCTTTCGCAACCGCGGTGCGGACATAGTCAGCCGCCAGATTGTCCATCAGGCTGTTCTTGGTCATCATCGTCAGCACCGCAAAGGCACCGGTGAGGTAGCAGAGCAGGGGAAGGGCGGTGTGGTGTGCGAGGTCCTTGATTTTTTCGACGGGCCCCATTTGATCGAAGTCGGGGCTTACGATGCCGAAGAGCGGAAACCAATTCATTCGAGCGCCGAAGTACACCAGCAGAATGGCGCCCAGCGCAAAGCCCGGGATCGAATAGCCGATGAAGATGAGCACCGATGATGCCGAGTCGATGAAGGTGCGGTGCTTGAGTGCCTTGAGCACGCCGAGCGGCAGGCTCACGGCATAAGTGATGATGGCGGTGAGCAGGCCAAAGTACGCGGCCACCGGCATGCGCGAGAGAATCATCTCGTGCACCGGATCATTGTACACCGTCGAGCGGCCGAGGTCGCCTTGGAGCAATCCCGAGAAATGTTTTCGGTGCAGCACCGCGCGTGGCGCGTAATCCGGCACCGATCCGCTGCCGGTGTTGCGGCGCTTGAAGCGCTGCTGGCGATCTTCTTTCGTTTCGAGCCTCGCCCTCCATCCTTCGGCCGCGATGTCTTTGCCCGAGTCGACAAACACCGCCGAGTTGATCGCGTTGTTTGCCTTCAAGACCCGCACCGCACGACCATCACCGCGCAGCACGACTTCGGTGACATTTTCCGGGTCCGCCGAGCTACCGATCGTTTCATCGCCCTTGGCGGTAAATTCGCTTTTGGAAATTTGCGTTTCGCGCGCCACCACGCCGAGCCACTGGCCGTAAGCGACCCAAAGATTTTCGTTGAGACCAAATTGTTCCTCCAACTCCTCGAGTTGTTCCTCGCTCAGCCCACCCTGCGCTTGGGTCGATGACGAGCGCTTGCCTCCTTGGTCCGCCCCGCGCGATGCCTCTTGCAGCATCCGGTCCATCGGCCCGCCCGGCACAAAGCGCGTGATCCCGAACACGATTAGCGTGATGCCGATCAGCGTGGGCGGGATCAGCAGCAGGCGGCGGATGAAGTAACCTTTCACGATTTGTCCCGTGGTTTCTAAACCAGCTCCCGAACCATGCAAGCACGGACCCCGATGCGGCGGGGTTCTTCGGCATACGGCGGCCTGTCGGCGGGCGGGCGACAGCTTGGCTTTGACCCGGGGCGCGAAGCAGGTTATGCCATGCGGCCCGCACATGAAGGACCAAATCCCAGCCATCGAGGCCGACGCACTCGCACGAATTTCCGCCGCCACCGACGAGCGCGCACTTGAGGACGCCCGCGTCGCCGTGCTTGGCAAAAAAGGATCGCTCACGCTGGCCGCCGCCGGAATGAAGGATGTGCCCAAGGAGGAAAAAGGCGCCGTCGGCCAGTTGCTCAACGCCGCACGCGCAAGCATCACCGCCGCGCTCGAAGCCAAACAATCGGCCTTGCAGGAAATTGCCGACCGCGCCGCGCTTGCCGGCATCGACACGACACTTCCCGCCCGCGAGTTGCCGATTGGTGGTCTGCATCCGCTCACACTGATCCGCGATGAGGCCATCGCGATCCTGCGCCGCATGGGATTTGCCCTCGCCGATGGTCCGGAGATCGAGGATGAGTTCCATTGTTTCGACGCGCTCAACACACCTGCCGACCATCCGGCGCGCAACGAGAAGGACACCTTCTATTTCGACTCGGGCAAACTTCTGCGCACCCACACTTCGAGCGTGCAAGTCCGCACGATGGAGTCTGCCAAGCCGCCGATTCGAATCATTGCACCCGGCTCCGCGTACCGCCGCGACGAAATCGACGCGACCCACCTCTCGGTCTTCAACCAACTCGAAGGCCTCTATGTCGCGAGTGATGTTTCGCTCCCCGACCTCAAGGGCACTCTTGAGTATTTCCTTCAGGAACTTTTCGGATCGAACACCGAGGTGCGCTTCCGCCCGCACTTTTTCCCATTCACCGAACCGAGTTTTGAAATCGATGTGAAACTCACCGTCAAAGGTCAGGAGCCGCGTTGGATCGAAGTCGCCGGCTGTGGCATGGTCGACCCGGCGGTTTTTGAAGCGATCAACAAGTCGCGCAAAGACCAAGCCTTCGATCCCGAAACCACCACCGGCTTCGCCTTCGGCATGGGCCTCGACCGCCTCGCCATGATCCGCTGGGGCATCCGCGACATCCGCTTGCTGATCGAAAACGATATCCGCTTTTTGAAACAGTTCTGATTTTTTGAACCGCCAAGACGCTAAGTTCGCCAAGAATGTTTATTCGATTTCTTCACTTCATCTGATTCACCCTCTTCCTTGGCGTACTTGGCGCCTTGGCGGTTCCAATCACTCTTCCTTCACTCCTCATGAACATTTCACTCAACTGGCTCTCCACCCACCTTGATCTTGCAGGCAAGTCGATCAGGGAGATTGATGATCTTCTCACCTTCGCCGGAGTTGAGGTGGAAGGCATTGTCCCGAAGGGGGTGAGCTCGGAAAAAATCGTCGTCGCGCAGATCAAGGAAGCGGTGCAGCACCCGAATGCCGATCGGCTCAAGGTCACGCAGGTGGATGCCGGTGAAGGCACGCTGCGCCAGATCGTTTGCGGTGCGCAAAATTACAAAGTCGGCGACAAAGTCCCATGTGCCTTGCCCGGCGCCGAGCTGCCCGGAGGATTTACGATCAATGAAACCGTCATGCGCAAGGTTGAGTCGAAGGGTATGCTTTGTGCCGCTTCGGAGATCGGTCTGCCTGCGGGCGAGGATGGCTTGCTGATCCTTCCCGCCGACGCGGAGATCGGCCGACCTGTCAAACAGCTCTTTGATTCGGATGTGCTGCTTGAGCTTGAGGTCACGCCGAACCGGCCAGATTTGCTCAGCCACCGCGGCATGGCACGCGAGCTTGCGGCTTTGCTTAAGACGCCGCTCAAGCCTCTCCCCAAGGGAGGAACGGGTGGCCCGCCCGTTTCTTCTTCATCGATTCAAATCGACGCGCCCGATGCCTGCCCGCTCTACAGCGCCATCCGCATCTCGGGCGTAACAGTGAAGGAAAGCCCGGCTTGGTTGAAAGAACGCCTCGAATCGATCGGGCTACGGCCGATCAACAATATCGTCGATGTCACAAATTTCGTGCTGCATGAGTTGGGTCAGCCGCTTCACGCGTTCGATGCGGCAAAGATCGGCGGCGGCTTGGTCGTGCGCCATGCGCGCGATGGCGAGTCGTTCACTGCGCTCGACGAATCCGAGCACTCGCTTGTGGGCGATGACCTCGTCATTTCCGACACCACGGGTGCGACCCTCGCGCTTGCCGGTGTGATGGGCGGCCTCGCCAGTGGGGTCACGGAAACTACTAGGGACATCGTACTTGAGTCGGCCTATTTCACTTCACAAGGTATTCGCCGCACTTCGCGCCGCACCGCACTTTCGTCCGATTCCTCTTACCGCTTCGAGCGTGGTGTTGATCCACAGGGCGTGATCCCCGCTGCGGCGCTTGCCGTGAAGTTGATTCTCGAAACCGCCGGCGGATCCGCCGATGCGGCGATCCAGCTTGCGGGTGAGGCTCCGGTGATCACCAAGCCGGTCGCGCTCGATGCCGCGAAGCTCGACCAACTCATGGGTGGCTCGATCGCTCTCGCCGATGCGGAACAAATCCTCACTCGCCTCGGTCTTTCCAAGCGCTCCGATGGTGCTTGGGAGATCCCGTCATTTCGCGCCGACCTCCAGCGTCACATCGACCTCGTCGAGGAAATCGCGCGCGTGCATGGTCTCGCCAATGTCCCTTCGCGGATGCTTGGCACTTTTGTTCCCGCCAGCGCAATCGATGCCGCTTACGATGCCGACATGGTTTTGCGCAGGCGACTCGCTGCACTCGGGCTTTACGAATGCCAAACGATCAAGCTCATCTCCGACGCGCAAGTCGCCGATGCCCTGCCGCTGCGCCCGCTGCAGGATGGTGACACGATCCGCGTGAAATTGCCGCTCAGTGAAGATCACGCGGTGATGCGTCCGAGCATGATCCCCGGGCTTGTCGCCTCCGCCGTGCGCAATGTGCGCCAGCAGGCGAAATCGTTGCGGCTCTTTGAAATGGGTCGCGTGTTTCGCAATGCGGGCGGTGGCAAATCGAAGGATCAGGAAAGCGAAACCCTCGGCATCCTGCTCTCCGGCCCGACGCGTCCGGTCGGTTGGGATCAGGCCGAGCACATTGCCGACCCCTTCGATCTCAAAGGCCTCGTCGCCGCGTTGATTCCTGGAGCGAGCATCCGTTTTTCGCCAAAAGATCGCGAAGGCTTTGCAATCGCATGCGACATCCGCGCTGGCGATCAATCGATTGGTGTCTTCGCGAGGCTCTTGCCATCGCGCGAGCGCGAACTGGATTTCAACACGCCTGTCTTTGTGGCGGAGCTTGATCTCGGCAAGGTCCGCAAGTTGCTCAAGGGCATCGAGCATGTCGCCGAGTTGCCGCAATTTCCCGGCTCGTCGCGCGACGCGGCGATGGAAGTCGCCAGCACGTTGCCAAACTCGGAGATCGAGGGCGTCATCACCAAATGCGCCGAGGCCTTGCTCGTTGATTTCGAGTGCTTCGATGTTTTCACCGATCCGAGCGGTGCCAAGCTCGCGGCGGATCGCAAGTCATTGGCCTATCGTTTCCACTATCGTGCCAGCGATCGCACGCTCAAGGCCGAGGAGATCGATGCCGCCCATCAGCGCGTCCTCAACGCGCTGAGCGAAAAGGCGGGGGTCAGGTTTCGTTGATGCAAGTCGGAATTGGGCCGGGCGAGGTCGTGTCTGCGCACAAGGCCACCCTCAACAGCGACACCAGCCGTCCCTACGACAAACCCAAGAACGGCCGCATTGCCATCAAAGTGATCAACCACCTCGGGGACGAGGTGTTGAAGGTGTTCCGGGTTTGAAGTTTATTAGGAGGTTTACAAAATTCTTGTAAACCATCATAATTTTGATATAATTCAGCCATGGACCCAATTAAAAATCCTTATGCGCCCGGGGCGGGAACCCCTCCACCCGAACTCGCGGGCCGCGACGAGCTTCGCGAAACGGTGCGGATTGCATTGGAGCGGGTGAGAGCAGGCAGGCCGACTAAGAGTATCCTCATGGTGGGATTGCGCGGCGTCGGCAAGACGGTCTTGTTGGATAAATTACGGGATGATGCTGCGGCATCGGGAATGGAGACCATTCGCGTGGAAGCTCCAGAAAACAGGTCATTACCAGCTATTCTGGCACCCCAACTTCGGCAGACGCTACTTCGCCTCTCCCGCAACGAGCAGGCCAAAGAACTGGCACAGCGAGCGTTGAGGGGATTGGCGGGCTTTGCGAAAGCATTGAAGGTAAAGTATCAGGATATCGAAGTCGGTATGGATTTTGAGCCCGAGCCAGGTTTGGCCGACAACGGCGATTTGGAGCACGACTTGCAGGCGTTGCTTGAGGTGGCGGGCGCGGCTGCAAAAAAGGCGGGAACTGCTCTGGTCATGTTTGTGGATGAACTGCAATACGTGGACGAGGAGCAGCTTGCCTCGCTCATCACCGCCCTCCACCGTTCAGCACAACGCTCACTACCCGTCGTATTGGTGGGGGCGGGGCTTCCTCAGTTACCGGGAAAAATGGGACGAGCTAAATCCTACGCCGAGAGGTTGTTTGATTTTCCGCAAATCGGCCCTTTATCCGTGGAGGCAGCAAGGCTCGCAATCCGCAAACCGGCTGCCGAGCAAGGAGTAAATGTGAGCGAGGACGCGCTGGATCAGATCATCAAGGAAACTCGCGGATATCCTTATTTCCTCCAAGAATGGGGCAAACATTCGTGGGATGTGGCTACGAGTTCGCCCATTACCCTTGCGGATGTCAAACAGGCAACCACATCGGCAATCGCGGCTCTGGATGAGAGTTTCTTCAGGGTTCGGTTTGATCGGCTCACGCCACTCGAAAAAAGATATCTACGGGCAATGTCTGATCTAGGCGCAGGACCACACCGGTCGGGAGACATCGCCGAAAAGCTCGGGCGTGAGGTCACCTCGCTCGGCCCGACCCGTAGCCAGTTAATCGTCAAAGGCATGATCTGGAGCCCAAGTCATGGTGACACCGCTTTCACTGTTCCCTTGTTTGATGCGTTCATGAAACGCATCATGCCGGGAGACGAATGGCTGCAATGAGGTTCATTCTAAAATGTCCAATGGACCCATGAACTTCCTCATTTCCGATACCTTCATTGATAGTCTTACTCGTGGATTTCGAGTGCTTCGATGTTTTCACCGATCCGAGCGGTGCCAAGCTCGCGGCGGATCGCACGCTCAAAGCCGAGGAGATCGATGCCGTTCATCAGCGCGTCCTCAACGCGCTGAGCGAAAAGGCGAGCGTCAGGTTTCGTTGATGCGTGGCCTGCCACAGGGGGCCCCCAGTTGGTGGGCTTGGTTTCGGTAGGTGCCAGGGGGTAGGCCGAACTTCCGGCGGAAGATGCGGGAGAGATGGTATTCGTCGAAGAATTCGCATTCGTCGGCGATCTGTTTGAGAGGGGAGTCCGAGCCGCGCAGGCATGCGGCAGCATGTTGTAGACGGGCATCCATGATGAAACGGTGCGGGGGCATACCGGTCTCACGGAGAAAGAGGCGGCGGAAGTGAACGGTGGAAACGCCGAGGCTTTCGGTGTGGAGATTCTCATCGCATCCCTCTGCCGGCCTCTCGCGCAGAGAAGCGGCGATGGCCCTCACTCGTTCCTCCAGCGAGTCGCTCGAGACATCCCCCCTCGTTCACATCCAGCAGGAGGTCGAGCAAACCGAGCATGGCGCGTCGGGATTTTCCGGTGGCGATGAGCTGATGCAGCGCCAGCATCTTGTCGCGGAAGGCCTTGGGATCCTGCGGGTGTCGCGCCCCATCCGCTTCTCAACTGCGGATTCTAGGTTCAAACACCCACTCAAAGTAGGTGGAGGGATCTTACAATTTCCCAGACAAATTGTAGAGATTCTTCTTGCGATCTGGGTCGGCCGCGTTTATGGGTGGGGCATGAGTATGAACATGAGCAGACGACACATGCGAAGTGAGGCAGAGGCAGAGGCAGCAGAGGCAACAAATACAGCAGCAGCAGGAGGTGCAGCATGAGCAGCAAGCGATGGTTGGCGCCGTGGAAGGATTCGGCGGAAAAGCCGGCGATTTACCATTGCATCAGCCGTGTGGTGGATCGGCGGTTTGTGTTTGAGCAGGCCGAGCGCGAGAAGTTCCGGGCC
>JAGWXY010000071.1 GCA_018969605.1 Verrucomicrobiota bacterium
TTTCGAGCCGGCCGAAGGCGCCGCGCTCGACGGCTTCTCCGCGGGCGATTACCTGCAGTTCGGCATCCCGGCCTATGACACGATCCGCTTCCGCGATTTCGACGTCCCCGCGCCCTATGCCGAGGTGTGGGAGCGGCAGCGTGTCTTCGACCTCGTCTCACGTCATCCCGGCGACGAGCGCCGCAACAACTACTCGCTGGCCTCCAATCCGCGGACGGAAAAAGTCCTGCGCATCAACGTGCGCCTCGCCACCCCGCCGCCCGGGCAGGATTGCCCGCCCGGGGTTGGCTCGGCCTACATGTGGAGCCTGCGTCCCGGCGACACGGTGACGGCGATCGGACCGTTCGGCGATTTCCACATCAAGCCGACCGGCAAGGAAATGGTTTACATCGGCGGCGGGGCCGGCATGGCGCCGCTGCGCGCGCACCTCTCGCACCTATTCGAGACGGAGAACACCGCGCGCAAGGTGAGCTACTGGTATGGCGCACGCTCGGCGCAGGAACTGTATTACACCGATTACTTCGAGTCGCTCGCCGCGCGGCACGGGAACTTCAAATTCACCGCGGCTTTGTCCTCGCCCTTGCCCGAGGACAGCTGGCAGGGCCCAACCGGCTTCATCCACGAGGTCGTGCTCGAGCAGTATCTGGCCGCGCACCCCAATCCCAAGGCCGTCGAATATTACCTGTGCGGACCGCCCATGATGATCAAAGCTTGCACGCGCATGCTCTCCGAACTGGGTGTGGCTGAATCGCAGATCGCTTACGACGAATTCTGACCCTGACGGCGCAAGCGTCCGGGCGGCAAACCTGAAGATACGCCCCTCATCTTATCCTTATGGCCGACACCGAAAACAAATACGCCCAAAACGCCCCCGGTCCGTCCTACGTCGACGACCAGTGCATCGACTGCGACCTGTGCCGGGAGACGGCGCCGGTCACTTCTACGTTTGCAAGCAACCCGAGACGCCGGAGGAAGAGGCGCTCTGCCGCGAGGCTCTGCAGGGCTGCCCGGTCGAGGCCATCGGCGACAAGGGCCGCTCAGCGCTGTCCGTCGCGCCGCTTGCATCTGTCCAACATCGCCCTCCCGACATGATCCCTGCCAACCCGTTGCTCGGAACCTTGCTCCACGCGGTCGGTGCGCTGAGTGCCGCCGTCTGCTACACGCCGCAAAAAGCGACCCGCGGATGGTCGTGGCAGACTTACTGGTTGGCCCAAGCCTCGGTTTGTTGGCTCATTCTTCCCGTGCTTGTCGCTTGGCTGACCATTCCGGAACTCGGAACGGTCCTGAGAGAGGCGCCGCGCGACGCGATGTGGCGCTCGTTTCTGCTCGGCGCGCTTTACGGGGTGGGAGGAACGGCTTTTGGCGTGGCCATCCGGTGGATAGGTTTTTCCCTGACCTATGCCATTGCCATCGGCATATCTTGCGTGCTCGGCACGCTGTTGCCCCCAATGGTGGCGGGACAACTGTCGGACGTCTTCGGCCGCGCCGGCGGTTCCTGGGTCATGGGTGGCTTGGCCATCGGAGCGGCCGGCATCCTCTTCACCGGCATGGCCGGGCGGGGCAAGGAGAAGGATCTGGGAGGCACGCAACCGGACTTCGATCTGAAAAAGGGACTGCTACTCAGCGTCCTCGCCGGCGTGTTGTCCGCGGTCTACGGGTTTTCCCTCGCCGCGGGCCAGCCCCTGGCCGACGCGGCGGCACGGCGCGGCGCGGGGATTTTCGAGGGAAATATCATCTATATTTTTTCCAACAGCGGCGCGTTCCTCACCACGGCGGTCTATTGCTTGTGGTTGCATCTGCGCCACCGGACCCTCGGCGAATATTTCGAAATGCCGTCCGGCTCGCACCGCATGAGGCTGACGGCCAATTTCGGCCTCGCCCTGCTCACCGGGTGCCTCTGGTATGGGCAATTCTTTTTTTACGGCCTCGCGCACGTGCGCATGGGGGCTTACAAATTTAGCAGCTGGGGCATCCACATGATCATGCTCGTGCTGTTCAGCACGCTGATCGGACTGCTTCTGCGCGAATGGGCCGGTTGTCGGCCCCGCACGCTCGCTGCACTCGGCGCCGCCCTGGCGGTTCTGCTCGCCGCGGTGTTCGCGCTGACCTATGGCAATTACCTCGGCGACCTCGCACCGGCGCATTGAAGCGGTAATGATGAATCCGGGACCCGCACCGACGCACTCGTCCGAACTTGTCTTAAAGTTCTCGTGCTTCGACCGTGTCGGCCTGCTCGCTGGGGTCACCGGATTTTGCGCCGCACGATCGCTCAACCTGTTCGAGGCGCACCAGTTCACCGACAGCGATGCCGAAGGCCTCTTCGCGTCTGCACCTGCAATCGGTCGGAATTACGGGCGGCAACGGTTCGCTTCGCGAAGAGCTTGCGGCCTTTGCCGATACCCTCGGTGCGGAGTGGCTCCTGCGCGAGGGAGTTCCCTTCGTTCACGTGCCGGTCGCGTCAGGCAACCGCGAAGAGCCCCTTCGGGACGATCGAGCGATAACTGATACCACTTCCAAGAAACAATGCGACAAATTGGCAAGCACAGCCATGGGTCTGAAAGTCAAAAAGTCGAAGAACCGCGAACATTGAGCTGCCCTTGGACTTTTGACTTTTAGACTCTTCTCTCCTGCGTTCACGCCAAGTGAGTTTTCGCAAGCTGATACTGGGCGAAGGCGTTTGCTTCATCGTGCATCCACTGGTCAATGATATTAGCATTGCCGTTCTTGAGTGAACATGAACGGGTGCGAGAAACGCGCACGAAAGCTCAATTGCAATGCCTTTTCGCAAACAGCTCTAAGCCTCGGCCGCTTTGGCGATGCGCAGAAGTTTTGCTTCCTCGAGGTGGGGGGCGAGGATTTGGAGGCCGACGGGGAGGTTCTTTGCTCCATCGAAATCGGTATTGCCGCAGGGCACGGAAATGCCGGGGATGCCGGCGAGGTTGGCGGAGAGGGTGAAGATGTCGGAGAGGTATTCGTGCAGCGGGTCGGCGGCGCCGGCACCAATTTTGCGGGCTGGGCTTGGTGCGACAGGCGAGATGATCGCGTCGACTTTTTGGAAGGCGTTTTCGAAATCCTGGCGGATGAGCGTGCGGACTTTTTGGGCGCGGCCGTAGTAGGCGTCGTAGTATCCCGAGGACAGCACATGGGTGCCGAGGATGATGCGGCGTTTCACTTCGGGGCCGAATCCTTCTTCGCGTGATTTGCGGTAGAGGTCGGCGATATCGGCTGGTTGCTTGGTGCGATGACCATAGCGGATGCCATCGAAGCGCGAGAGGTTGGATGATGCTTCGGCGGGTGCGATGATGTAGTAGGTGGCCACCGCGTGTTCGGTGTGGGGCAATGAGATATCGACAATTTCCGCGCCGAGCTCGCGGAGTTTGGCGATCGCTTTTTCCACCGTGTGACGCACGCCGGGGTCGATGCCGTTGCCGAAATATTCGCGCGGCAGGCCGAGCTTCATGCCTTTTACGCCATCGTGCAATGTGGCGAGGTAATCGGGCACCGGGACATCGAGCGAGGTTGAGTCGAGCGGGTCGAATCCGGCGATCGCTTGCAGGATCATCGCCGCGTCTTCGACGGATTGCGTGAAGGGTCCGATTTGGTCGAGTGATGATGCGAAGGCGACGAGCCCGTAGCGTGAGACGCGGCCGTAGGACGGCTTGAGTCCGACCACGCCGCAGTGCGAGGCCGGTTGGCGGATTGAGCCACCGGTGTCGGAGCCGAGTGTGGCGATGGCGGTGCGATCGGCCACGGCGGCGGCGGATCCGCCGGACGAGCCGCCGGGGATGCGCGTGGGGTCGTGCGGGTTGCGGGTCGTTTGCAGCGCGGAATTTTCCGTCGCCGAGCCCATGGCGAATTCGTCCATGTTGAGGCGGCCGAAAGGAATTGCACCGGCGGCGCGGAGTTTGCGGATGACGGTGGCGTCGTAGGGTGAGAGGTAATTTTCGGCGAGGAACTTGGATCCGCAGGTGCAGGGTTGGCCGAGCACGTTGATGTTGTCCTTGATGCCGATCGGGATGCCGCCGAGTGGCAATGCGAGGTCGGCTTTCGAGGCATCGGCGAGTGCCGACTCGAGATCATGGCTGAGGTAGGCGCCAGTTTGTTGATCGCGGGTAGCGATGTCGTTTGCGAGATCGCGGAGTGCGGCTTCGGGAGTGATTTCGCCAGCGAGAAATTTTTGGCGGAGCGTGGAGAGCGTCATGAATGCGTGGGGAAATGGATGGATGCGTCGGCGGGAGCGATCAGGCATCGGTCACGACCTTGGGCACGCGGATTTGGCTTTGGGCTTGGTCGGGTGCGTTTTGCAAGACGGCGGCGGGTGGCAGGCTTTCGTGCGGTTCGTCGTTGCGCATGCGGCCGAAGATGGGCGAAGGGTGGGCGGTGGGTTCGATGTTGGCGACATCGAGCTGCATCAGCGAGCGGGCGCGTTCGATGATCGCCTCGAGTTGCGGTTGGAAGACCGCGACTTCGTCGTCATTGAGTTCGAGTCGCGCGAGATTGGCGACATGGCGGACATCGATGTCGGATTGCTGCATGGCCCTAGGTTGCCGCGATCCTGCTGCTTTTTCCAAGTTTCAAGTTCAGCGGAAATGGGCGGGCCTGATTCAGTCCAGATTTCGAAGATGGAACCACGAAAGGCACGAAAGAGCACTCGAAATCAATTTGTCTGGGGGGTCGTACCAGTACGGTAGGGCGATGCGGCCCGCAGCGCCGAGTCTTTAAGAAATTTCTTGAACCGCGACCCGGTAGAGCAACGCGGCCCTGCGGCGCCGTAGCCCCCGCCGCAGGCGCCACAGCGGGCAGGATGTCCACGCTCCCTTTAAGCGGTCGATTCTTCGATAACCCTGCATGCAAGAACGGACCTTTCGGAATGCCTTTGCCGCGCGAGCGGCATCTTGATTGTGACGCGAAGCGGATTTGGCATGGCGTGAGCGAAGCGAACGCAAAAAGGTCCCTGCCTTATGAATCGGTGCCGCGAGGCCGCGTCGCCCTACCATTCATTTTGTCTGCTCAGCGGTCCGGTTGCTTGGCTTGATCGCTGGCGGGCGTGGCGGCCTTGCGTTGGGATTCGCGGGCGGTGGTGAGTCTTTCGATGAGTCTTGAGTCGTTGGGAAATGCCTTGAGGGCTTTTTCGAAGGCCTCGATGGCTTCGGGCGCTTGGTTGATCGCCATGAAATATTCGCCGATTTGCCCGCCCATCGGTGTGAGCACCAGCGGTGCCTTCATCATCGGGCTGGCTGTTTGTCGATCGGCGGCGGCGCTGAACCAATTGTAGGCGATGTTGCGGTTGGTTTCGGATCCGGCGAGAGCGAGTTGTCCGCGGGCGTTGGCGGTGATCATTTCGAGGGCGCGGAAGGCGCGGTTCCACTCTGAGCGTTCGGCTGATTGGGTGGCGAGTTTTTGGCTGGCGGCCATCATTTCGCCGTGCTGGCTAAGGGCGTTGATGGTGTTGCGGGCTGCGTCGAGTTGGTTGGCTTGGATTTGGCGCTGTGCCTCGAGTGCGAGGCGCAGGCCGTTGATCCACCAGTGGGCGAGCGAATGTTTCATCAGCTCTTTTGCGGCATCGGCGGTGGGCAGGAGTTTTTCGTTGGGGGTTGATTCTGGCAGCGTGCCTGCGTCGAGGGCGAGGCGTGCAGGCAGGGTTTTGATTTCCCACCACAGCACGCGCGCGCCGGGGGAATTTTTTCGTTCGGCGGGCATTTGGGTTTCGCTGAGTTGGATTGCCGCGTCGAAGGCTTCCTGTCTTCGGCCCATCGAGTTGAGCACGACGATGCGATAGCATTGAGCGTCGAGCCATTCCGGGCAATCGGCTGGAGAAATTTTATTTTCGCTCATCCATTTTTCAAAGAGCGCGGCGGATTTTGAAAATGCGTCGAGCGCTTCACGGTGGTTGCCGCAGCGCCATTCGAAGTGGCCGAGCAGGTGTTGGAATGGCGGGTAATCCGGGTGTGCGGCGCAGAGCTCGCGAGCGTATAGCAGTGACTTTGATAGATCGGGTGCTTCGGCGCGGATCGTGAGCAGTGCGTTGATTGGCACCGGGTTGCCCGGCAATTTTTTGATCCAATCGAGCAGCATTTTTTCGGAGTTCTCCTGATCGGGTGTTGCCTCGCCGGAAACATCGTAGCCGCCGCGAGTGAAGAGCGCGACGAGCACGCCGGACTGCATGTCGTTGGGGAAATGGTTGGCGACTTTGCGAAAGGCATTGGCGGCAGCTTCCGGGCCATCGGTGAGTTGCTTGAGAAGGGCGTAGCTGTAGTCGCGTTCGAGTGGACTGCCGGCGTTGGCCTCGATGAGCGATACCATGCGTTCTGCGGCGGCGTTGCGGTTGGCGATGGTTTCGGGTGCACCTTCGAGCAAGGCCATGACCATGCCCCAGTGGGCGAGCAGGCATTTCGGGTCTTCGCGCATCGCGGCGGCGAAGTGACGGGCGGCTTCGAATTCCCATCCGAAGTGAAGGTGGTTGAGGCCCATGTTGACATGCGTTTGGGCCGACTCGCTGGCGGTGGCGACGGCCAGCGTGATCCCTGTGGGCACGCCGCTGGTGGTGGGTGCGGGCAGTTGCATCACTGCGTCGGGAATGGCTTGGCCGATCTCTGGGATTTCCTCACCGCTGGCAAAGTGGGCGAGGCAGATCAAGGCCCCAAGCGCGCGTAGCGGGAGTGACTTCATGCCGCATCATGGGATAATTTTTCGCATTTCACCAATCAAAATGATGCTGGCGCGATCACGGGTGGTGGCACTAGTCTTGCGGCATGAAACTCGGTGTCATTGGTTGCGGCAAGATGGGTACGGCATTTGTAGCTGGAGCGATTCGCTCCGGAGTGGTCGCCGCGGCGGATGTCATCGGCGTCGATCCGATCAAGGCCGCGCGGGATCAATTTGCGACTGCGACCGGCGCGCAGGTGGCGGAGGAAATTTCCGCTTTGGCGGCTTGCGATGTGGTTTTGCTTTGCACCAAACCGCAGGATGCGGGTGCGGCGCTTGGGCATTTGGTTGCCGTGTCAAAGGCGTCGCCGTTGGTCATTTCGATTGCGGCCGGTGTGAAACTTGCCGCCTTGGAGCAAGCGGCGGATGGCCGGGCGCGGATCGTGCGCGCGATGCCCAACACGCCTGCTGCGGTGGGCAAGGGTGCCTCTGGTTTTTGCATGGGCCAGCTCGCTCAGGAAAAGGACAGCGCGACGGCGAAGGGGATTCTTGGCTCGGTCGGTTTGGCCGTCGAGGTGCCCGAGCGGCTGATGGATGCCGTGACGGGCCTTTCGGGCAGTGGTCCGGCCTATGTGTATTTGTTCATCGATGCGCTCGCGGATGGCGGCGTGAAGGCTGGCTTGGCGCGTGCCGATGCGATCCGCCTTGCGGCGCAAACCGTTTGGGGCGCGGCCGCGATGGTGCTCGAAACTGGCGAGCATCCGGCCGTGCTCAAGGACATGGTCACTTCGCCCGGCGGCACGACCATCGCCGGTCTGGCCGAGCTTGAAAAGCACGGGCTGAGGTCGGCGCTGATTGAGGCCGTGACTGCGGCGACCCGGCGATCGGTCGAGCTTGGGAAATGAATTTCCTGCGGGTAAATTTTTTGGACTTTCCGAGTCCTTTCCGACGCTTATGCTCGCAGCAATGAATTGGCGTACAGCACTTTGGTTGACGGGGTTTTCGTTCTTGGTGGTTTCCTGCGGCAATGATGCGGACACGCCGATTCTTGCCGGTGACACGCGGGCGGCTGCGGCGAAGGGCGAGGAAATTTATCAAAAGGCCAAGCAGGCTGACGATGCGGGCAATCGCCGCCGCGCGATCAAATTTTACGACAAGACTGCGACCGAGTATCCTTTTGCCAAGTCGGGAGCGATGGCGCGATATCGTCACGCGCAGTTGCTTGAGGAAAAAGGTGACATCCTCGGAGCCTTCAAAGCCTACGGCAAATTTCTTGAGCGCTATCCCGGCAGTGACATGTACACCAGCGTGCTCAACCGCCAGGTGAACATGGCGCAAAGTGCGGCCGAGGGGCAGATCAAAACCAACTTCCTCGGCATCAAGTCGAAGCTTTCGCTCGAGAAGACCGTCGAGATGCTCGATCAGCTGCGCAAGCACGCGCCGAGGTCGCGGATTGCTTCCAAGGCGCACTTCACCAAGGGTCAACTTTATGAATCCAAGCGCAAGGGCAAGGAGGCCATCGCTGCGTACCGCGAGTTGGTGCGTGAGCAACCCGACAGCCCCGAGGCACCCGATGCGCTCTTTCGCGTCGGCGTGATCCTGATGGATGAGGCAAAGCGTGGAAACCAGAACCAAGCGAATCTCGACCTCGCGCGCGAAGCCTTCAACGACTATCTGATCCAGTACCCGGGTCACTCGCGCAACGCCGAGGCGCGTCGCCATTTGCAAGGTGTGGCCGGTCAGGATTTGCAGCGCTCGTATGACATCGCCGAGTTCTATCTCAAGACCGGCAAGACCGAGAGTGCGAAGGTTTATTATCGCGACATCGTGAAGCGTGGAGGCGATGACAAAATCCGCAGTGCGGCGCAGGCACGGCTCAAGGAACTTGGCGAATGAGGCACCCACTTCAGCTGTTGATTTTTGCGGCGTGTGCCACCGGCGCGTTTTCCTCTTGCGCAGGCTACCGTCTCGGCGTGAGCAAGCCGGCGGCGTTGACCAAGGTGAAAAACATCCATGTGCCGATGTTTTCCAATCAGTCATTTCACCCTCGTGCGGAAGCCTTGGCGACCTCGGCAGTGGTCAATGCCTTCACCACCGATGGCACCTATCGCATCACCAGCCTCGATCAAGCCGATGCGGTGCTTGAAGGCCGCGTGGCATCGATCGATTACACCCAGCTCGTGGGCAATCGCCTCGACACCGCGTTGCCCGAGCAGTTGAGAAATTCCGTGACGCTTGGATGGGAGCTCAAGGATGCTCGTGACCGGAGCAAAGTCCTGATGGCGGGCTCCAGCGTGGGGACCAGTCAGCTTTTTGTGACCTCGAATTTGCAGACATCGCGCAACAACGCCTTGCCCGAAGCGGTCGAGCGGGCCGGTGAGACGATGGTGTCGCAGCTGTCCAGCAGCTACTGAAACGGATTTTTTCGACTCCGAGTACAATCCCCTTGCCGTTATTCCATCCGGTTGGTATGCTATTGGAATGGAAAAGCGCAAGAGGCAGCCGGATGTGACGCGAGCGCGGATTCTTGAGGTTGCGGGTGGGGAGTTTGTGCGGAGTGGTTATGCCGCATCGGGTTTGGGTGGGATTGTTGAGCGTGCGGGGCTGACCAAGGGGGCCTTGTTTCATCATTTTGCGGATAAGCGGGCCTTGGGTTTGGCGTGGGTGAGTGAGTTGGTGGCGGATGGGATGCGTGTGGACTGGGTGGATCCGATGGCGGACTTGGTTTCGTTGGATGGCATGAAGGCGTTTTGTCGGGCGCGTTTGACGGCGATGTCGGCGGACGATGCCTTGGCGGGCTTGGTGTTGATGGCGGCCGAGATGGGTGGGGTGGATGAGGCAATGGCGGCGGCGGTGGAGAAGGTCTTTGAATTTTGGCGCGGTGGTTTTGCCGAATTGTTGGAGCGAGGCAAAGAGGCGGGGTGGATTCACCGTTCGATCCAACCAGCGGTCGAGGCGCCGTTTTTGGTGTCGATGTTTTCCGGCTTCAGCATTGGCATGCGTTTGCCTTCGGCTGATGCCACGCGACGCGCGGGCTTGATGGCGCTCGATGGCTATCTTGAGACCTTGCGCGCGGTGTGAATCAGCCAACTTTTTTGCATCTGCCCAGTTTGCAGGCGCGCTTGAAATGCTTGGCGCTAACCGGATTGATCGAAAGTCGCGTGCCGCGTTGGCAGACCATCATTTCGCAGAGTTCGGCGTCTTGCTTGAGTGTGTCGAGCGGGATGATCTCGGAGAAACGGTCGACGAATTCAAAATCGACGAGCCACCAGCGCGGATTTTCGAGCGTGGATTTTGAATCGAAGTATTCGCTTTTGGCATCGAACTGCGTGGGGTCGGCGTAGGGGCTACCAATGACTTTGGCGATGCCTGCGATGCCGGAGGGTTTGGCGTTGGAGTGGTAGAAAAGCGCGAGGTCGCCGGGTTTCATTTCGCGCCACATGAAGTTGCGGGCCTGGTAGTTGCGAACGCCGGTCCATGGTTCGCGGCCGACGCGTTCGAGGTCCTCGATCGAGAACACATCGGGTTCGGATTTGATCAACCAATGGTTCATGGCATCGGGCATGGCGGATCAGCTCAGGTCGCGCACCAGTCCGCTTTTCAGTTTGGGCAAGCGCAGGTGTTCCGGGCCGACCTCGAGTCCTTTGGTGGCGCGGACATCCGCCTCGATGGCTTCGATCACATCGAGTTCCGGGCGGAAATCGGCGGCGTGATACGAGCTGCGCACGAGCGGACCGCTTGCGACATGGCGGAAGCCTTTTTGCAGGGCGATTTCGCGATATTCATCGAAGGTGGCGGGCTCGATGTACTCCACGACCGGCAGGTGTTTGGGGGTCGGGCGCAGGTATTGGCCGAGCGTGAGGACGGTGACATCGTGCTCGCGGAGGTCGTCCATCGCGCGGAGGATTTCGTCGCGGCGCTCGCCGAGGCCGAGCATGATGCCGCTCTTGGTCGCGATCTTGCCATCGACCATCGCCTTGGCTTTTTTCAGCACGCTGAGGCTGCGTTGGTATTGAGCGCGCGAGCGGACGAGCGGGGTGAGGCGTTCGACCGTTTCGATGTTGTGGTTGAAGATGTGCGGGCGTGCGTCCATGACCATTTGCAGCGCCCAGTCGCGGTCATTGAAATCAGGCACGAGCACCTCGATGATGATCGACGGGTTTGCGGCGCGCACGGCTTCGATGGTTTGTTTGAAATGCTCGGCGCCACCGTCGCGCAGGTCGTCGCGGGCAACGGCGGTGATCACCACATGGCGCAACTTGAGGCGTTGGGTGGCTTCGGCGACGCGTTGGGGTTCATCCGCTTCGAGCGCGTCGGGACGGGCGGTTTTGACCGCGCAGAAACCGCAGGCACGGGTGCATTTTTCGCCGGCGATCATGAAGGTCGCGGTGCCTTGGCTCCAGCATTCCCAACGGTTCGGGCATTGGGCCTCCTCGCAAACAGTGACCAATTTGAGGTCGGTGATCAGGGACTTGGTCGACCAAAAAACCGGGTTGCTGGGAAGGCGGACCTTGATCCATGAGGGTTTTTTGTCCCGGTGTAATACGGGATCCATTCTCATTTTCGGACCACAGCTGCTCATCGCGGCGGAAAGTAGAGGCGAAGGTGGGTTGGGGAAAGTGGAAAGTGGTGGGGGTGCGTGCTTGATCGCAGAGGATGCGGATCAATTTTTACTCGTGTGATTTTTTTGAAAAAGTGCACATTTTTTCATTGATCTTTTAGGTGGGGGATTCATCGAAATCGCCGGCTACACTTACGCCGCTCCTTGTGAGCTGCGAGGAGATCGCTGGCGCATCATCACTGTCTATCCGTCGCGCAAGTACCACAAAATCTACTCCAAATCATGAAGCCCCAGCGTCGCATCAAAACTGTCGAAGAAGTTCCGCTGTCACGCTATGAGCAATCCATCGAGGATGCGGTGACTCTTGGAAAATCGGCGCCTGCAAGCGATCCCGCGTTGCTTGCCGAAGCCCGAGCTGGAATGGCTCGGCTCGCGTCCTCTTTGCGCGGAGGCAAACGCCCGGGCTCCGGCCGTAAGCCGCGCGAAACCCGCCGCACGGTGGTTCTGCTTGCCCCTGCCGTGCGAGAACGATTGGAAGAACTTGCCAAAACCAGCGGTAGCCTCAGCGCTGCTGTGGAAAAAGCCATCATGGCCATTCCCCGTTGATGAATCGAATGAGTTTTGGGCTAAGCTAAATCCCGCCCAGCAACCGGCTCGAAGCGCTCAAAGGCAAGCGTGCCGGTCAGCACAGCATCCGTATCAATGACCAGTGGCGTCTGTGCTTCCGTTGGGTCGGCGGCAACGCCCACGAAGTCGAAATCACTGATTACCATTAAAACCCAAAACACCTCTATGAATAGTGAACAACAAGCCATCCTCGCGTCCACTCCGGGGCACATTTTACAACAGGAATTTCTCGAGGCATTTCATCTTTCGCAGGCCGAGCTTTCAAAGCGCACGGGAATTCCGCGCTCCACACTCAACGAGATCATCAAGGGCAAA
>JAGWXY010000006.1 GCA_018969605.1 Verrucomicrobiota bacterium
TGGTACCGGCTCGCTCACCAAGGCTGGAGCTGGAGCGGTTACCCTCACCGGCAACAACAGTTACTCCGGCGGCACCATCGTCTCGGCCGGCTCACTGATCGGAACGACCTCTAGCCTCCAGGGCAACATCAACAACTATGCTTCCATCACCTTCGACCAAAGCACCAGCGGCACCTATTCGCAGGTGATGTCCGGGACCGGCTCGCTCACCAAGGCCGGAGCTGGAACGGTAACCCTCACCGGCAACAACAGTTACTTCGGCGGCGCAACTGTTGTCGACAGCGGCGAACTCAATGTCAACGGCTCGATTGCCAGCAGCGAAGTGACGGTCAACAGCGGCGGCTCCCTTTCCGGCTCCGGCACGGTGGGAGGCATCAGCGGCGCGGGATCGATCAATCCTGGCAACAGCCCCGGCATCCTCACCGCGCCATGGATCGATCCGAGCGACGGCATGTTCCTCAACTTTGAAATCACCGGCATCAAGCCGGAGTACTCGCTCGCATCCGGCAGCGTCAACGATGTGCTGCACCTCACCTCTGCGAGCCCGATTACTGCGGCGATGACCTCGGCGAATCAGATCAATGTCTACTTCAACATGGCCAGCTTCGACATGACTCAGGCCTATCTTGGCGGGATTTACACCGATCAACAGGCGGACTTCGCCAGCATGGTTTCCGGAGCAAACTTCAATTATTATGTACAGGACAATGCCGGCACCGTCAGCTACAACGGAGTGCTCTATTCGGCCTTGAGCGCCGGGGTCACTGTCAGCACCGTGCTCGATACCGCTAACTTTGCGGACGGCACCGTCAATGGCCGCGTGATGCAGTTCAGCATCGTACCCGAGACTTCCTCCGCCTTACTCGTAGCCTGCGGCACACTATTCCTCCTGCGCCGCAGAAGAAAGTCTTGAGGTGATCAAGCGGCTTTTAAAATCAAGCGTCGCAAATCACGACCGGGATTTGCAGACTCAGTCTTTTGTGAGGGGGTCTTTCGGAGTTGGTAATCAATTTTCTTTTCCTACCCACCATATTCGCCATTTGGCAGGAACCCATTTGGAAGAAAGCAATGAAAAAGCTACCAGTGCCACAATCCAGCTGAGGGCACCAAGGCGCAAGCAAAACAAATACCACTCAGGTGCTTTGAATTGAAAAACGACTTCGTGAGAACCGGGAGGCACGAAGACTGAGAGGAGAGCCGCTTCGGAGCGATGAACCTTGGCGGTATTCCCATCGATCTTTACCGTCCAGTCCGGATGATACGCCTCCGAAACAACAAGCCACCCAGTGGCTGTCGGCGACAGTTGATAGGTCATCCGCTGGGAGTTATCCATACGGTTGCCAACGCTTGAGACAGGAACAAATGGCTGTCCCACGCTCTCGCTGTACTTGGGCTGCAGTTCAATTTGATTGAGCCCCTTCGCCACACCTGCAAATCCGGGCATGCTCGGATCCGCGGCCTCCATCTCCACCGCGATCACATTGAACGGCAGGAGCTGGAAAACCGCTGGGGCGATGGCATAGCTCTCCAACGGTAGCGGCACGAAATCATTTGCGATAAAAGCCGGGTAAAGTGTCTGCTGGTTGGCAAGTATTGCGAAGTGGCGATTCTCGAAGACCACGGGATAAAGCGAGCGGAATAAGTCCTGTGTATTTTTCGGCGTGTAAGGATCCTCCTTGTCGATGAGAATGTATGCCACGCCGGCAAGATTCATGTAGCCTCGGATGGTGTCCCCATTGGCATTTCCGGCGACTTCCAAATAGCGCACCCACTTGAGCTGGAAGTGCCGATACGCGGCCTCCGTATCAATTGCCCGGCCAGCCTTCTGCGGCAGGGTAAGGTAAAAGTACCTGCATGAAAGGGCATGTACGCGTCCCAGGATGGGTGCCGTTTTCAGAAACTTCGCCGCTTGGTCAAACTCCGTGAAAAGTTGTCGCTCCAAACCCCTTGTCCAGTAAGCGGAGTGCACCGGGTAAAGCTCCACCATCATGAGCAAGCCTGTGGCAATCGCCAATGGCTTGCGCCGATGCTCGGCAATCACTTCGGTAAAAATTACCCGGAATGAAAATCCCACGGCAGCCGCGAGACAGCAGAATCCGCCCACACTCCAGAAGGACGCTGGAGCGCGAATGTCTTTGAATAGCGGAAGAAGCTCCGCCAAACGGAATACTGGCAAAATCAGCACAAGGCTGGTCAGGACGCCGGGCAGCCAAAACGAACGCGTAAGCAACTGCGAGGTCGTGCGATATATCAGCCAACCCATCCATACGAATGACAACCAGATCACGGCAACCGAGTTGTCGCTAAGGTCTTGTCCGTTTTTTAGAACATTGAGGTGCCCCCATAAAAGACCGTCGGGACCCGCAGCAAACCAGACCGAAACCAGCCAACAGGCGGTCAGGATGAGAAACCATCGCCCAGTTTGCGATGAGCGCCATGCCGCCAAACGTGGCAACGCCATGGCAAACGAGAGAGCCAGCAGCGGAATCAGGCCAATCCAAAACATGGCCGCATCATTCGTGAGTCCCGGCCCCCCACCGGCGCTTAGAAAACCCCAAAGGTCGATCCAAAGCATGGGAGTCTTGAACGAATAATGATGTTTCCATCCAAGCAGCGGATCAAAAAGGAAACTGGCCGAGTACCCAAACTCCCTTAGTGCGGGGAGCAAAATGATCGCCGCCGCGAGCCCGGCCACCACAATGCTCCATCCATATCCGATCAACGCCCCACGAATATGCGACCTGTTTTTTCCAAGCACAAAGAGCGTCCAAATCAGCAGCATGGGAGACATGACGACTGCCATCTTCGTGTAACTCAAGGCGAGCGCGGCAGCCGCGATACCCAAAAGCACGATCTCACGTGGCGTCCGCCGCTCTGCGACCACCAAAATTCCCCGCAGGATCAATGGCGCAAACACAAAGCAGAGACTGACCGTACGGTGTTCATAAATGCCCGTGGCGACATGAAAAGAGGGCATCACGACATACAACAGCGAGATCCACGCGCACGCCAAAGTGTCGCAACCCAATCTGCGCACGAAAAACCACATGGAAACGGCCGCTGCGGGAAGAAAACTCATTGTGAGCAATTTTTCCGCACCCACTGGCCCCAAAATGCCGCCGATTAGTTGGTTTGCGCATTTGGAAAAAAAGAGGGCGAAGGCAAACGCATCGTATAAAAGCGAGCTGACGCCCATCATGTAGTTCGGACACCATCCCGCGGCGGGAGTCATGGCGAGGTCCCAGATTTTGCCGGTGCCGCCCATCAACTCCTCGCGACTGGATGGCTCCATCAACCAGGCAATGGTCACTATGACATGAAAGATCAGACCCAAAATCAAAGGGATTTTGATGACCTGAAAGAAAGCAGTGCCGGCTTTGTTTTTTGCACTCATGCGGTGAAGTTATTTTTTGAAGAGAGGCTACCCCTGCATTTGATGGATCGGACACGTTCCGGTCGAATCATTTGGGCTTGTATCCGCAGGCAAGGGTATTGCCAACATTGATGCTCAGACGAATGCGGGAGAAAACGGGTTTGCAGAAAAGATCTCCCAAAAAAGCTTTGATGCCTGGAGAAAGAGGGCTCAGACGAATCCAATAACGAACTGAGTAGCGGTTGATGAAGCTCTTTGCGGATCCATTCACGAAACCTGCGCGGGCAAACAGTTCCTCGATCGCTTTTTTAGAAAAAATCTGAAGATGTTCGATGTCGACAATCGGTGAGTGCTTTCCAAGAAACCGATTCACGGGGCTTCGGTAGTCATGCGTCACTGTTACGAAAACACCTCCGGGCTTTAGCAAACGAAGTGCGGATTTTGCAATCTCCATGGGATCCCTCACATGCTCCATCGTCATGAAACAGCAGATCAGATCAAAGGATTCCGTATCAAAATCCTGCTCATTGAACATTCCTTCGCGAATCCATTGCCGGCACTCCGGCGTGGCAGCATCGATTGCGGCCCGCGATGGTTCGACACCAACCAACTTGGAAAATCCAAGATCCTTGAGATACTTCAGAAAAATTCCGGTCCCGGTTCCTATTTCCAAGGCGCTCTCCCGAGTCGCAAGTTTATCCAGTGCTCTTTGGATCGCAATCACATACGCTTTGGCCGCATCATCAGCCTCCTCCGAGCTGTCATATGAGGCCGAATGATAGGACTCGGCCAACACACTCTCCGCGGGCGGGTTGTCTGCATAAACCAAATCGCAGACAGGACACCGCAGCATCCGATGGCACATGAACTCCGGAGCTTTTCGCGACGAAAAACTAAACCCGGAAATCTTTTCGGGGTTGATGTTCTCCGCAAGAAAGAGGCTAGCCCCATCCGAAGAGGATTTGCATATGGGGCAACAACGGCTCGAAGTCATGAGAGTAAGTGCGTTGGCTTATTCGTGAAAATAACTCAACGCGAGACTTTTCCATCGGGGAGCAAATCTGTCGATTTCCCGTGGCGAATAAGGCCCGATCGAATCAAGCGTGGACGCCCTTTGACCTCCATCATGATCTTAGCCACATACTCCCCCACGAGCCCGATTGCAAACAGGTTGAAGGAACCGAAAAGAAGAATGAAGATGAGCAATGTGGTAGCACCCTTGGGCGCGATATCCGGCACAAAGACCTTGAGCAGTGCAACGGTCACCGCAAGCAGCGTGGAGATGCTGAAGAGGACGATACCCACGCTGGTAAGCATTGCCAGCGGCGCATCACTGAAAGAGAAGATGCCTTTTTTCGCCCAACCAAGGTTCTTGAGAAAATTGTTCGTCGATTTCCCGAACATCCGCTCCGGCCTTACATACTCGACACCGGTTTGCTTGAATCCCACATAGGCACGCAAGCCGCGCATGAAAAGATCCCTCTCAGGGCAGTTCAGAAGCCAAGTGACAACCCGTCGGTCCATCAGGGAAAAATCGCCGGCATCCAGCGGCATCGGGACGTAGCTAAACGCAGAAAAGACCCTGTAAAATGCTTTGTACATTATCCCCCAGTGCCACGGCATGTCCCTCTTCACGCGAACACCATAGGTGACATCGTATCCCTCACTCCATTTCGCATGAAACTCCTCAATCAATTCGGGCGGGTCTTGAAGATCACCATCCAGTAGTACAACGCTGTTTTTCGTAGCCAACTCCATGCCGCTCCGGAATGCCATCTGCGAACCGAAGTTGCGTGAATGGCTGATGCCAATCACATGGGGATCGGCGGCGGTGATTTCCTCGATTACACGGACGGTGTCGTCGGGACTGCAATCATTGACGAAGATGATCTCAAAATCGACACCCAGCCGGCGGAATGTCTCGGTCAAACGCCGGTGCATGTGGGGGATGGCTTCCGCATCCATGTAACATGCGACGATAGCGGAAACACTCCATTTGCTGCGATCCAAATCCTTCTTGGTCGAGGCGAGAAACTGCTGATCCGACAGGCGTCTCACCCACTCAGTGGTCTTGCGCAACCCTTCAGCGAGAGAGGTGCACGCGTTCCATCCAAGCATCAGGGCTGCTTTGCCGGAGTTGGAATACCAATCAGGCAGATCCCAAGCGCGACCTTCCATTGCCCCGAACCTTGGCTCCTCGGCGAGGCCGAATTGCTTTCTCAATTGTTCGGCGAATTCAGCAATGGTGGTCTTGCTGCCACTACCGATATTATAAATCTCGCCATGCATCGCGGGATTCATGTGCGAAGCCGCAAGAATGAAAGCGCTGCACGCATCCTCCACAAAAACAAAATCCCGCGATGTGCGGGCATCGACAAATGGAGGCAGCTTGCCGTCCAACGCACACTTCAACGCATTGGGAACCAGGCGCGAAGTGTCCTCGAGCGGACCATAGACCGAGTACAGTCTCAAGTGGGCGCAGGGAAAACCGCGGTGCTTGCCCATGTGCGCAAGGAAATTGGCCGATGCCAACTTGGAGACCGCATAGTGGCTGTTGGGGCGGCAGGTTTCACCTTCCGACGGCGCGCTGGAATTCGTCCCGTATTCGGAGGAACTCCCCGCGTGCACATACGCGGTAACACCCACCTCACTGCAAAGCTCCACCAGTTCGACAAGCGATTGAAAATTCGTCTGATAGATCTTTGCCGTGTCCTGTTCGAAGGGGTAGGCACCATAGGCCACGCAGTCGAAAATTGTCTGTGGACGCGTATTGATCACCATGTTCCTCGTCGCAACAGGATCAGTCAGGTCCACGGCAATGATTTTGTCATCGGAGATATCTTCCAGTCTCCAAGACTTTTCATGCTGCACGACGGCATAGACATCCGATCGCAACACCCCAATCATGCGATAGAGATTCGCACCAATGAATCCGGAAGCACCAAGCACAAGAATTGGTCCGCGCAAATTTCGAATGGCTGCCTCAGTATCGCTCATCGGATTCAACTATTCAGGATTCGCTTGCCCATGCGAGAATGTTCTCGGCAGAAATTTTCGACTGGCGACGTAGGAAATTCTGAGAGCCATACGCATCATAAATATGCTTGCGGGCACACAAATGGGTAAAAGATCCAACACTTATCCCCTTCTCTACCAGATGAAGTGCCAACTCGGCGCCGAATCCACCACGAGCCACATGCTCTTCAGCCACGCAGAGTTCCGCTCCGGATTCAATCTGGGCCATCAGAGCCTCCGGCATGGGATGCTTGCCCAAAGGAAGTTCCGCAAGTGCCCAAAGATTTGGGCGCACGGCATCCGGCAAGTTTTGAAGAACCTCGATGTAAGTGCCTGCCAACGGGCCAATCGCGATCACGGTCCCGCCACGCCCGCTTACCAGGTGTCGCCATGGAGCATAATCCGGTACGGTGTACCCACTAGGAGGCTCCCCCCGCCCAAGTCGCAGATAGGCAGGCCCCGACGACTCGCCCACCAGTGGAACAACCGCCGCCAAGTCCTGATCAAACACCGGCACATAAACCGACATGTCGGGAAGGGTCAGCAGCACCCCGTAATCCTCAATCGCATGATGCGTTGGCCCTTGGACGCCGTAGCCGTAGCCGCCTCCATTGCCTACCAACTTCACCGGCAAACCATGAAACGCGATGTCATTGCGGATTTGCTCGAAGGGTCGCGCATAACAAAATGGTGCAATACTGTAGGCCCAGGTCTCGATCCCCTGCCGCGCCATCGCAGCCGCAACGCTCATCATGTTCTGCTCCGCAACACCGGCGTTGATGAAATATTCACCCAACACCTCCTGCAGAGGCTCTAGTGCCATAAAGCCAAGATCGCCAGTCATGAAAACCAAACGGTTCGCGGCGGAACGGGCCACCATCGCGTCGCAGAATTGCTTTCTCATGATTCAGCCACCTCCATCAAAGCCTGTTTGTATTGTTTCTCACTCAGCGGCAAGTAATGCCATTCCATCCGATTCTCCATGTAGGAGACTCCATGGCCCTTTATGGTATTAAGGATCACCAACTTCGGCCCTGAGGATGGAGCATCGAGGGCCGCCCGAATAGCACCAAGATCGTGACCATCAATGCTGTGAATCTGGATGCCGAATCCACGAATCTTGTCTGCTAAAGGATTCATCGAGGCAACAGCGTCCGTGGATCCAAATCCCTGCAGACTGTTGTGATCAACGAGAATGGTGAGCCCAGCCAATTGATGATGACATAAAAAAATCAGAGCCTCCCAAGTGGACCCCTCCTGCCACTCACCATCGGATGTCAAACAATAGACATGACCAGCATCCGAATTGAATCTCTTGGCTAGCGCCGTGCCAGCGGCAAGCGACAACCCATGACCCAAACTACCTGTGGCAAAAAGAACCCCAGGAATTCCGATTGCAGGAGGATGAGCGGGCAGTTTGGTTTCCTCCATGTGAAAACGCTTGAGATCGTCTTCAGAAAGCAAACCCCTAGACCAAAGAGACACATAAAGCGCCCCCGCTGCTTGTCCTTTTGAGAGAATAAATTGATTCCCATCGGATCTCAAATACTCGTGTTGAAGGATCATCATCGCATCAAGGGCGGAGAGATTACCGCCAATATGCCCCACACCACTTTCAAAATGCATCTGGAGAAGACGCTTGCGGGCTTTTTTCAAATCTTCATCGCTTAATCGCATAGGCCCGCTTGATTTGACATGATCAGTATTGAGTTCTCAAAGCCAATTTATTCCTAAAACACCAGTCTAGCTTTTCAGGCCTCATTGCCAAGAATTCTTTAAACCTTGAAAAGCATGAAACCCATCCAAAACGGCTTTCATTATCCTTGAATCAACCGGGCCACGACCATATGCCTTCTCCGCCCCATGCTTCACCCACGGATCAAATCCTTGAAGAAGCTTTTTCAACTTCTTATGGTCATTTGCGGCTGCCTGCATCTGACGGGTGGCCCCTATGCCTTGGTCCAGTCCTACACTTGGATCTCGATGATCATCCAGTATTCCAAGGATGACGGCCTCGCCAAAGGCGTGAAAGACACCTTCAGCGGCGAACGCCCCTGCCACCTTTGCAAAAAAATCGACAGCGTCAAAAAAGACGAATCGAAACAACCGCTTTCCAAGGAAGTCGACCTTTCCGCATTGGCAAAATTCCGCACGGAATGCCTCGCCCAGGAAATCATCCGCCTCAAGCCCCCTCGCCATATCGAGCACGAGCAGTCGCCGATCCACGGCAGCACCGCATGGATGAGCGATTGGCGTGAGTCCCCTGTCTCGCCACCACCGGAGTTGGCCTGACCGCATCCAGCCCATTGCTGGCACGTCATAAGGGAATCCGCCCATGTTTGCGGATCCACAAATTCACGCACCCATAGGGCGTGAAACAACATCCCATTTCGCACGCACGCGGAACAGTTCCGCGCGAAACCAAACTTATCCAAACACTCTTACTTAAAAATTTATGAAATTCATCCCATGTTTGATTGCCTCACTGACAGGCCTTTCAACAATCCACGCACAAAACAGCAATCCATCCACAGCACCTCGCAAACTTCCCGCCACCATCGTTGAGGCCAGCCGCGATCGTGCGACACTCACGGCACCGACACCCGAATCCAGCCGCAAGGAACTGGCAAAAACTCCGGGCGGCATCGAGGTCGTCGAAGCTGAACGCTACCTGCAAGGCCGCGCCAGCACGGTCGCCGACACCTTCGCGCTTTCGCCCGGCGTCTTCGCCCAGTCGCGCTTCGGATCCGATGAAGCCCGACTCTCGATCCGCGGCTCAGGCATTCAACGCACCTTCCACGGGCGCGGCATCCGCGTGATGCAGGACGGCGTGCCACTCAATCTCGCCGATGGCGGATTCGACTTCCAGGCACTCGACCCGCACGCCACCTCGCACATCGATGTCTGGCGCGGTGCCAACGCACTCGCCTACGGATCATCGACCCTCGGCGGCGCGATCAATTATCACTCGCGCACCGGCCGCACCAATCCAGGCCTTTTCAGTCGAATCGAGGCCGGCTCCTACGGTTACCTGCGCGGCACGATCGCCGGCGGCAACATCCATGCCTCATCGGATGCCTACGGCGCTTTCACCCATCAGTCACAGGACGGATTCCGTGACCATGCCCAACAAAATAACCAGCGCCTGTTCACCAACTTCGGCCAACAACTGAATGAAGACGCCGAAACACGCTTCTACCTCAGCGCCGTCAAAACCGACTCGGAACTCCCCGGCAGCCTCACCAAGGCCGAGTTGGAAAATGATCCAAGCCAGGCCGACACATCGATGTTCGGTGCCGTGCCCTACGACAACAAACGCGACTTCGAATTGATCCGCCTCGCCAACAAGACCTCGGTCAAAAATGGCGACACACTCTTTGAAGTTTCATCTGCATGGAGCTACAAGGATCTCGATCACCCCATCACTCCGTTTGTCGGCGTGATCGACCAACTCTCCAACGATTTCCTCTTAGGAGTCACCGCCACCAACACCAGCGATCTTTTCGGTCGTGAAAACCAATTGCGTGCCGGCGTGCTCTACACGACCGGCATGACGACCGATTCGAGATTCAAAAATGAAAAAGGCACCCGCGGCGATCTCACGAAACGATACGAGCAAACCGCAACCAACCTCGAAGGATTTGTCGAAGACCAACACGCCGTTGGCAATGACCTCACAGTGGTCCTTGGCGCCAGCGCTTCGATGAACCGCCGCGACAATGACACCACCTTCAGCGCCGATCCTGACTACGCACTCGATTACACGAACATTTCACCGAAGCTCGGACTCCGCTGGGACGGCGATGGCATCCAAGCCTACACCAACATTTCGCGCAGCTACGAGCCACCGTCCTTCAGCGAAAGCTACACCGCCAACACCGCCCGCGATGCACAAACCGGCACCACCTTCGAGGTCGGCACTCGCGGCAATTATCAAGCGGTCCGCTGGGACGCATCAATCTACCACGCGGCGATCAATGACGAACTGCTGGAAATCGTCGACCCCGTCACATTGGCAAGATCGACAAGAAACGCCAAGCACACCACCCACTCAGGCATCGAACTCGGCACCCATGCCGACCTTCTCGGTACCTCATGGGAGGAAAATCCCGTGCATCGACTCGTCTTCGGATCGGCATGGACCTATGGCCGATTCCGCTTCGACGACGATGCCACCTACGGCGACAACGATATTGCCGGACTCCCCGAACACCTCGTTCGTGGCGAATTGCTCTGGAATCACAGCGACGGCTGGTACGCCGGACCCACCTTCGAATGGGTGCCGGTCGAATCCTTCATCGATCACCGCAACACCTTCTCCGCCGATGCCTACGCGATCTGCGGATTCAAATTTGGCCGCCGCATCGAAGACGGCATCTCATGGTTCATCGAGGCCCGCAACCTCACCGACGAAGCCTACGCCGCCACCACCGGCGTGATCGAAAACGCCAACGGCACCGATCAACGCCAATTCCTCCCCGGCGATGGTCGCAGCATTTTCGCCGGACTCGAATGGAAGTGGTGAGCTCAAAAAATCATTCCCATGAAATCAAACTGGATTCGCAAGTCACACCGTTGGCTTGGCCTGATCTTCAGCCTCACCATCATGATGTCCGCCGGCAGCGGTATGTTGCACATGGTGATGACGCACACGCAGTCAGCCCCACCCCCCGCCCGTCCCACGGGCGGGGGGCTTGATGCTGCAGCCATACGCACCAGCATCGCCGATGCCGTCAACCGACTACCCGAAGGCCTTAGGCCCGTCGCGGTGAATGTGCGGATGATCGGCAATGAGCCATGGTACCAGATCTTCACCAATGCCGGCCCAAAGCCCGAGTATGTCAGCACCATCGATGGCCGCCACGACCCGGCACAGGACGAGATCTACGCGCAACAAATCGCCTCGCAATACCTCGGCGGTAAAGAAGTCCAAAAAACCGATTTCCTCACCGCCTTCAACCGCGAATACATCAACATTTTCCGCATCCTGCCGGTTCATCGCTTCGATGCGGACGACGAACTCGGCACTCGCGTCTATGTCTCCACCACCACTGGCAGTGTCACCCGCCACACCGACAACGAACGCCAGTTCGAAGCCACGGTGTTCAGCAACTTCCACAAGCTCGGATTCATCCGCAACAAGTTGATTCGCAACTGGACGCTCGGCATCCTTACCGGTGGCGCGTTTCTTGTTTCACTGCTCGGCGTGCTGCTGTTTTTCCTCACATCGGGAAGAAAACGCGGCTGAAAAATCACCCAACCCCAACCACCGACTACAGATTTGAGCATTATGCTCTAAAATGGCAGTGACCTTTCTCCGCAAAGGTCCGGCGAACGAAGTGGGAATGGATCGCCGATGAAGTGCTTGTAAGTTTCTAACGGATCCTAGTACGAACTTCCATTTCCAGCAACCCGGCGATGGCCGCAGCGTCTACGCCGAACTCGAATGGAAGCGGTGAAACAAAAAAACTGATTGAACTGATTGTTGATCAAATGCTGCAGGCACCCTAGGCCCGTCCTCTTCCTTCAATCAGTTCATCAGTAAAATCAGTGGTCAAAAACCCCAGCGTTCACGCAGTCGCGCGACACTAAATTACAGATACCTCACGCACGCGCCGATGTGAGCGGCGATGGGATCGCGATCACCTGCATGCCCGCGCGCTGGGCAGCGAGAATGCCGGCCGGCGCATCATCCAGCGCGAGAGCATTAGCGGGGTTTGCGCCGAGCAACTTGCAGGCGCGAAGAAAAACATCAGGCGCAGGCTTGCCGAGCTCCACATCGTCGGCGGTCACGACTTCGTCGAACCAATCGGAAATGCCAACGACCTTGAGTGATTTCTCAATCACCATGCGCGTGCCACCGGTCGCAATCGCCATAGGCACCTTGCCGCGTAGCGATTCGGCAAAGGCCGCAACTTCATCGATGAGCTCAATCGAATTGAGACGCTTCAAATAAGCCTCACGCTTGGCAAAGGCCACAGCCTCGGGATCGAGGCGCAGATCGTATTCGTCATTCAACTCAACCACGATGTCGCGCGTCGGGCGCCCACCCATCGCGAAGAACACATCCTCTTTGAAAACTCCGCCGGCACCATACATCGCGAGCGCCTCGCACCACGCTTCGAAGTGCGTGGGCATCGAGTCGGCAAGGGTGCCGTCGAAGTCAAAGACTACCGCGTCAAATCCGCTGCTTGGGAAATCAAAAGGTCCGATTGATGCCATGGCGGCGGTGAGGTAGTTTCTCCGACCGACCTTGGCAAGCCCGGCATTTCAAAAAATCACCCCACCCGGCCACTGTTCAAAGTTCCACGATCTGGTCGCGGTAAGTTCCGGCAGGCACTTCCTTGATCGACCCGCTGGCATTGCGGATCTCGACCCTGCCCTCGATCACCACCCCGGCCGCAAATTTCACGGGACCGGAAATCGTCAGCGAATCGCAGCGCAGCAATCCCGGCACGCCCAAGTCGTCCAAGGAATCCACCATCTTGTACTCGTCGGAAAGCACGACCAGCGGAGGCTTGCCCGACCTCGACCCGTCCAAGCGCACCTGACCGTCGGGCAAAATTTCGTAGGCATCCGAGCGCAGGGCCAGCAGGTCGCCGGTGGTCTTGACCGGTGCAAATCGGCTTCTCGGCACCTCGATCGCCGCCGCGCCTTCGAAGCACTCGATCGCGGCACCCATCGCGACTTCAAGCTGGATCACTGGCGTCGATTTCTTGTCGCGCGGGTCGACGGTTTTCAGGTTGCGGATCATCGGCAGCGGCAAGACACCGGCATCCGCCGCGAGCTGTTCCTTGAGCAAATCGAGCCTCAACCAAAGGCTGTTGGTGTTGAAATAGCGGTGCTTGTCGATGTCTTGAAACGCCTCGAGATCCGCCTCGGGGCACTGCGCCACCTCGCGCAGCAAAAGACGGCCGTCGGATTTTCTGCGCGCCAAATGCCCGCCCTTGCGGTCCGCCGCCGTGCGCCGCGTGACCTCCATCAAAAACGGTGCGCCGCTCTCGGTAAAGTATCGCAGGATCTTTGGATCCATGACCGCACCGAGGTTATCCGAGTTGGAAACAAAGGCATATTTCACTCCCTCGGCCAAAAGCCGGTCGAGCCATCCGCTCGCGACCAAGGCGGGATACAAATCACCATGACCCGGCGGACACCACTCTAGCTCGCGATCGGCCGGCCACTCGACGGGTTGCATCGTCGCCGCATCAATCTTCGGAATGCGGTTCTGCATCAGCTCAACCTGAGCCGCATCGGCCATGCCCTGCGCACGGTACTTTTGCAAATGCTCCAAGGTCCCCTCGCTCGTGCTGAAGCTATTCATCAAGAGCAAACGCACCGGCGCGCCCGCCGATTCGCGCAGCGACAAAACTTGCCGCACCATCAGATCGAGGAAGTTCGTGCCATCACGCACTTCGAGCAAACTCTTCGGACCTTGCAAGCCCATGCTCGTGCCAAGACCGCCGTTGAGCTTGATCACCACCGCCTGCGCCAACAACGCCGCGTCGGCCTCCCCATCGCCGATCGCATCCAAGGACTTCACGCCACTCGCGGGTTCGATGCCCGACTCATCGATCATGCCAGTTTCGTTGGCGAGCAAGGCATTATAATTTCGGCGAAACGCGCGGATCGCCGCATCGCCCATGCCCGCTGCCTTCATCTTGTTTTCGAATGGTTTGAAGTCTGCCATAAGTTTAAATTTTGCTGCGCGCACTGTGTCGTGCTCACACATTCGGGTCACGCTAAAAACCACCACCGCGCATGACGCAAATTTTCCTCCGCGCAATCCAACCTCGACACCCGCCGCGGCCCGGGCAGAATGCCGCGCATGAATTCACCCCACTCCTTTGCACCCCGAGGCACCAAATCCGATGTCGAGGAAGGCGCTGATTTTTCACCGAAGTTCGATGCCGATGGCCTCATCCCCGCACTCGCCATGGATGCCACGACCCGCGAGCCGCTCATGCTCGCCTACATGAATGCCGAGTCGCTGCGCCGCACCCTCGAACTCGGCGAAGCAGTCTACTGGTCGCGCTCGCGCCAAGAGTTCTGGCACAAGGGCGCGACCTCGGGCCACACCCAGAAGATCATCGAAATCCGCACTGATTGCGACCAAGACGCCCTCATCCTCATGGTCGATCAAGCCGGCGCCGGCGCCTGCCACACCGGCCGCGAATCGTGTTTTTACCGGAAAATCCACATTTCACAGGAAGCCGGAGCTGCGAAACTCACATGGATCGAAGAGGGGAAATCCTTCGACCCGGCCGCAGTCTACGGCAAACCCTGAAATTCACTCATTTTCGCGGTTGCAATTGCCCGGCGGATTCGCTAGCTATCCGCCCCCGCGCACGAAGGCCCACCGCCCGAACGCAACCAAACACGAATTTCCCGCCAAGGAGAACCACATGGACATCATCAACAAAATCGAAAAGGAACAATTGAAACAGGATGTCGCCGCATTCAATGTCGGCGATACCGTGAAGGTCCACTGCCGGGTCGTCGAAGGCGGCAAGGAGCGTATCCAGATCTTTGAAGGACTCGTCATCGCCCGCAAAGGCGCCAGCGTGAATGCCTCATTCACCGTCCGCAAAATCTCCTACGGCGAAGGCGTCGAGCGCGTGTTCCCGCTTCACACCCCCCGCATCGCCAAGATCGAGGTGCTCAGCAAAGGCAAGGTCCGCCGCGCCAAGCTGCACTACCTCCGCGGCCGCGTTGGCAAGCGCGCCCTGCTCGTCAAGAGCGCGGGCTGATCCAGCAAACGCCATCATTTCCATCAATGCCCCGCCCGATCATCGGCCGGGGCTTTTTTGTGCTCGCACGGCACCAACTCAAGTGCCCGAAAATTCCCGCTTCACATCGCCCGATACGCATCCATCTTCTTGCCGTGATTCGCATGCTTACACGCCTGATCCTCCCGCTGATCCTCAGCACCTGCCTTCATGCCAATGAGGCAGCGACCGCAACCACCCCGCCATCTGCGGAAAAACCCGCGGAAAAACCCGCGGAAAAACCGATGGTCGAGAAAATCGACGACAAGCGTTACCGCGTCGGCAAAATCGAATTCGACTCAAGCACCCGCGAAATCCGCATCCCGGCCAAGGTGAACATGGCCAAAGGCCTGCTCGAATTTCTCCTCGTTCACGAAAATGGAAAAATCCATGAGGCATTGTTCAAGACCGATGCCTCACCAAGCGACATCAACCTCGCGATCACGCTCCTCCGCTACAAGCCATCGCGCGAACTCTACGCGTTACCGAGCGAAACCGGCGGGCTCTCAGGAAATTTCCCCGTCGTTCCCGAAGACATCCGCGCCGCCGCGCGCGTGAGCATCGATGTCGAATGGACCAAGGACGGCAAACTGGAACGCATCGGCGCCAACGAGTGGATCCAACACGCCACCACCTCGGCCGCCATGCCATCGAGCCATTGGGTCTACGGCGGATCCCAAATCGAAGAAGGCCGCTTCGTCGCGGAATCCACCGGCGACATCGCCGCCATTTTCCTCTCCAACGCCGCCATGATCAATTACCCCGGCAAAGACAACGGCGACGACACGGTCTGGCTCGCATTTGAAAATCGCGTGCCACCCGAAGGAACAAATCTCACCCTCATCATCGCTCCATACCCGAAACATCAATCCACCGAACAACCATGAAATCCACCATCCTATTGATCGCCGCGACACTCGTTTCGGCAAACGCAGAAAATGCCCGCTACGAATCGCTGCGCCAAGAGGTCAGCCAGTCGATCGCCCGCGGCAACGCATGGCTCAAGGCCAAACAAAATGCCGATGGCTATTGGGACGAGCCCGCCCTCCCCGCATTCACCGCCCTCGCGCTCAACGCCGCCGTCCGCGACCCGAATCTCGATAAGAAAGCCAAGCTCCCCGAGCACATCGAAAAAGGCTTCACCTGGCTGCTCGCCCAACAAAAGGAAGACGGCGGCATCTACAATCGCGGACTCTCGGTTTACAACACCGCCACCGCGGTCACGGCACTCACCGCCGCCAACCGCAGCGACTACGAGCCAGCGATCGTGAAGGCCCGCAAGCACCTCATCGACAACCAATGGGACATCGGCAAAAAAAAGGAAACCGACAACCCGAATGACGGCGGCGTCGGCTACGGCTCGAACAAGGAACATAGCGACCTTTCCAACACCTACCTCGCGGTCGAGGCACTGGCACTCTCGAAGAAAATCATCGAGGACGGCAAACACGGCAGCCAACCCGACCTCGATTGGGACGCTGCCGCAAAGTTTGTTTCACGCTGCCAAAACCTCGAGGAAACCAACGATCAGGAATGGGCCTCGAACGATCCGAAAAATAAAGGCGGCTTCGCTTACTCGCCCTTCGAGTCGAAGGCTGGCGATGAGAAAACCCCCGAAGGCCGCACCGCCCTGCGCTCCTACGGCTCGATGTCCTATGCCGGACTCCTCTCGTTCATCTATGCAAAACTCAGCGCTGAGGATCCACGCGTGGTCGCCGTGAAGGAATGGCTCGGCAAAAATTACACGGTCAATGAAAACCCCGGCATGGGCGCCCAAGGGCTTTACTATTACTACCAAACCATGGCCAAGGCCCTCACCGCCGCGAATGTCGATCAACTCCATCTTGAGTCCGGCAAAAAAGCCGACTGGCGCACCGACCTCGCCAACAAGCTCCTCTCAGCCCAGCGCGAGGACGGATCATGGGTCAATTCCAACGGCCGCTGGATGGAATCCAACCCCGTCCTCGTGACCTCCTACACGGTTCTTGCCCTCGAGCAGATCCTCGACTCGATCCCCTGACCCGATCATTCTCAACGGATTCGCATCATCATCGATGCGAATCCCGCTTGCCCAAAGCCCCGATCGCAGGCATGGAGAACCCGTGACGCGTGACCTGACAAGCGACCCTGCGTGGACCGAGGATGACCTCGGGCGCCCGCTGCCAGATTCGTCGCACGCATGTTCGGTCTGCCTGCCGACATGGGACTCGATCATCGGCTACGAAGAAGGTCGCGAAAAAATCCTCAAGCGCATGCGCACGGGGTACCCACGGTTTTTCAAACACCTCACGGTCGAACGACTGTTCGACAACGCACGAGCGGAAATTGCCAACGACCAGGAACAGGTCGCAATTTTTCCGACCAAGAACTCCGTCCAACGCGCCCACCGCTGGGTCGAGCAACGCGCCGAAACCGCCCTGCGCATCACCAGCTATCACGGCCTCCAAGCACTGGTGTTTCCGGAAAAAGCCAAGGCCGATGTCAATGCCTACTGGCGCTTCTCCGGCGAAGTGATCAGCAGCCGCCAGGCACAGGATTTTCTCGATGGCAAACTTCGCGAGGGATCAAAATCCCACCTCATCGCCAGAGCCCTCGCACCGATCTACGGATCTGCGCCCGACCACAATTTCGTTTTCTCCAGCGGCATGGCCGCCATCACCGCCGTCCTGCGCTCACTGCCGGGACTCGCCCAAGGCAAAAAAACCCTGCAAATCGAGTTCCCCTATGTCGATGGACTCAAGGTCCAGGAACACTTCGGCAACGGCGCGGTCTACCTCAACGAAGCCGAAGGCGAACCCTTCGACGAGGCCCTCAAACGCATCAGCCGCGGCGAATTTGCCGGCGTCTTCACCGAGGCACCAAGCAACCCTCTCCTGCGCACCGCCGACCTGAAAAAAATCGCCGAAGCCTGCGCCATGGGAGCCACACCATTGATCGTCGACGACTCGGCCTGCGGACCTTCGAATATCGACGCCTTGCCCTACGCCGATGTCGTCACCGGCAGCCTCACGAAATGGATCTCCGGCGAAGGCGATGTCATGGCCGGCATGGCGACTGTTGCGAAACAATCGCCCTTCGCGGCAATTTTCACCTCACATCTCGCCACCGAATCCGAATCGGTCTCGCCGCTCTACATCGGCGATGCGGAAGTCCTGCTCTCCAACATCAAGGGCTACCCACAGCGCATGGATGCGATCAACGCCAACGGCAGCGCCCTCGCCGAATGGCTGTCGAATCACCCAGCCGTCGCAAGCGTGTGGCATCCGTCGATCACCACCCGCGAGAACTACGACCTCATCCGCCGCAAATCCGGCGGCTACGGCGGACTGCTTTCCTTCACGCTCAAAAACCTCAAGAAAACTCCCGCCTTCTACGACGCCCTCCGCCTCTCCAAAGGCCCGAGCTTCGGCACCAACTTCACACTGGTCTGCCCCTATGTGATGCTCGCCCACTACACGGAACTCGAATGGGCCGAAGCCTGCGGCGTCCACCCCTTCCTCATCCGCGTGTCCTGCGGCCAGGAACCGATCGAGACAATCATCAAGGCATTCGAAGACGCTCTCAAAGAAGCCTAAAAAAAAGGAAAAAATCACAAATGAAAAAGCCGTCACTTCCCATTTTCAAAGCAGTGACGACTCGAGGAAGGAAAACTTCGCCAAGCGCGTAACGCAAGGTCTCAAATCAAGAAGCAGATGGCCCACAACGATCCCGACTCCATGCATGTGATTGTTTTGCAGAAATGCCACTTCAACAAAACGGGATACAATCGAAACCCCGATCCCTGAATCAATCCCCGGCCAGCACCGACCTCATCTCGGCCGCTGTCAGGCCGCCGTCGCCACCACCTTCCTCGTCGAGCCCAGCCGCCAACTCGCGCTTGCCCGCCTGCATCCGCACAACCTTTTCCTCCACGGTCCCTCGGGTCAGCAAACGATAAACCGTCACCGGCCGCGTCTGCCCGATCCGATGCGCACGGTCCGTCGCCTGAGCCTCGGCAGCCGGATTCCACCACGGATCAAAATGAATCACCACGTCGGCCGCAGTCAGATTCAGGCCGTATCCGCCGGCCTTGAGGCTGATCAAAAACACCGGAGGGCCATCGGCTGATTGAAACTTATCCACAATAGCCTGACGATCCCGCGTTTGTCCATCGAGCCTGAAACAGCCCCACTGACGCTCATGAATATGCTTTTCGATTTCGAGTAATTGCTTCTGAAATTGGCTGAATATCAATATTTTATGATTTCCAGTAATAGCTTCTTCTAGAAGCTCAAACAGGCGTTGCATTTTGGCAGATCTCTCAAAAACAAACATTTGTTTTAATCTATAGTTTCCAAGCAATAATAGATCACAACAAGCTTGCCTGAGCCGCAGCAAAACAGTGAGCAACTGCATCCGAACTGCCGCTGCATTGCCGGAATCACCCGCGATCTGCGCAAGCTTGCGGCCTTCGACCTGCAAGTCCCGGTAGACCCCCTTTTGCTGATCCGTGAGCTCGCACCACTCGTCGATGATCAACTTCGATGGCAGATCCGGCGCCACCTGCTCCTTGCTGCGTCTCAGCATGAGCGGCTTCAAGCGCAGGCGAAGTCGCTCCATCACACCGGGGTCACCACCCACGGCTCGAAGAGGCATTTCATACCGCTCTTTGAAATCCTCACGCAACCCAAGCCAGCCGGGCTGCACAAATCGGAAAATCGACCACAAGTCCCCCACCCCGTTTTCAAGCGGCGTACCGGTCAGCGCGATCCTTGCCTTGCCGCGCAATTTGAACAAGGCCCGGGCATGGTCGGTATTAGGATTCCGCATCAAGCTCGCCTCATCGACCACAATCGCACGGTACTCACGCCCCAAGTGCCAAACAAGATCACGCGCCAAAGTGCCATAACTCGTGATCACGGCATCCCCATCGCGAAGCCCTTCGCGCAAACTCTCGCGCCCAGCGCCATGCAACACGACCACCCTCCGCCTCGGCGCGAACCTGGCGAATTCCGCGCGCCAGTTGCCCAGCAAGGACGCAGTCGCCACCACCAGCACAAGGCCGGCTTGATCAGGCTTCGTTTCAAACAAATGCTCAATCACCGCAATCGCCTGCAGCGTTTTACCAAGACCCATGTCATCCGCCAGCAAGGCACCACCAAATCGCCGCACGCGATCAGCCATCCACGCCGCGCCCGCCAACTGATAAGGCCTCGGTTCGGCCACCAGCGTTGATGGTTTTTGAAAAGTCTCGGGCGCCGCGCTTTTCCCAGAGCCCGATTTCGAAAAATTCGCAGAAAGCTCCATCACCACATCCGCTGATACGCCCCTTGCCTCATAGTGACCTCCCTCTTGGCGAACATCGAGCTCGGCCATCAAGGGATCGATCAAGCCACCAATTTCATCAGACAGCACGGTACGCCGACCATCGCTGCGCTTCCCGACCCCGGTGCCGGACCGCAACATGCGATGGATCTCCGCCGCAGGCACACGCGCGCCATCGGCTGTTTCATACCACAAATCAAAATTGAGCCAATCATCGCCCGAGCCCTGAATCTCGATGCGCGGAGAAACAAGCACCACTTTTTTGCGCGCCCGTTTGAAATTTGCGCTTTCATCAATTTTCCAGACCCCACGCAGTTTCGGCAGTACCCGCGAAAGAAACCCAATCACTGCAACCTCGTCCGCAAGCACTCCACGCTCGTTGCTCGAAAAATCAAATCCCGCGGCACACATCGTCTCAAGCACCCTGGCTTCGCCCGTCAAATCGCGCACCTCACAGCGGTCACCCGCGAGGCGCGGCAATGCGCCAACAGTTCCAGACATCGGAAAAACGGTGCCACCACCCTCATATCGAAGCGAAATGCCAGCCTCCACACGCGACAGGGATCCGTCCAAAGCCAGCACCACCTCAAAGCGCGCGGGCACAAAATGCAGCGAGCCAAGCCATCCCGACTCCGGCAATTCGAGCCAGTCTTGAAACAACCCGATGCGATCCAAAAATTCGCACATCGGCAATTCGACCGGCGCTTGCCGCGCAAGGCCACGCATGATCCTTTCACCGGCAATCGGCATAGCCCCATCACCAAGACGATCGAGCCCCGATTCACCTACTCGCCAATACGACCCATCGAGCTCAAACCATTCGCTCGCAGCAGGAATCAGCCGCACTAGATCACCGCCATGATGCACCTCCGACACGGCAATTCTCGCCCCATTGGAAATTTGCAAGGCTTCGGGCGACTGACCTGTCCGCACCCGGGGATGTTCGATGATCGCCGATAAAAAATCATCAACCCGCTTTCCATCCAGCTGCAAATGCATCTCCGGACTCCGCGCCACTCGCTGCGAATCCAACCAAACTCCAAGTTTTTCATCCGCTGCGGAAATTTCATCAGCCTTGGATTCACGCACCAACACACTGAGTTTTCCGCGCTGCAAGGCACCCCGCCAATTTCCCGGCAACACCAAATCCCACGCAGATTTTTGGACAGCGGCCACCTTCGGTTTGTCCGGAGTTTTCACGGCATCCGGCCTCGCCAGGGCCTGCACCCCCGTGGCCACGGCATGACAACACACCTCGCCGCTCGCCTGGTTCTCCGGACACGAGCAACGAACCTCAAAGTCCGCCACCGACTTCACCACCACCCCCACACGAAAAACCCGCTTTCCAACACGCACGGCACCCCGCCATCCACTCTCGGTTTTTTTCGCCTCCACCACCGCCCCACCCTCACGCAAAGCCAAGCCCTCCTTGAAGGCACGCCATGATGCCGCCCCGCGCAACGCTTGTTCCGTCCATTCACTCATCCGCCACCCATCATCCACGGGAAATGCTCGCGGGCAACCTTGGGAAATGTCGTGTCATCAATGCCATTTCCCCACAGAAAAAGAGACTTGTTGACATGGATGCCTTTTAGGCATACATAAAGTTTGTGTTTTTTGAATGGGATCCGGAAAAGAATGAAAAACTCAAAAAGGAGCGGGGCATATCTTTCGAAGAAATTGCGTTCCTACTCGGATCAGGCTGCCTTTGGGCTGTCACCAAACATTGGAATGAAGACAAATACCCAAATCAAATAATTTTCCTGATACCTGTTGATGGAAAAATTATCGCCGTACCCTCTCTGCAAGATAGAGAAAAAATTTTTCTCAAAACAGCTTTCCCTTCGAGAAAAATGACCAAACTTTACAAGCAAGAACAACCATGAAGCCAATAACTCCCGCGGAAGAAAAAGAAATGATGAGCGCGCTCGAAAGCGGAGCAATCCAAATCGAGAAGCCGTCCCGAAAGCTGCTTTCGGACTTGAAAAAAGCCTCCGAAAACACCTTCAGAAAAGACCGCCGCATCAATGTGCGCCTAAGCAGCCATGACTTGCTTGGCATACAAAGAAAGGCACTTCAAAAAGGCCTTCCCTATCAGGCCTTGATTGCAGGCCTGATCCATCAATATGTGGAGGGCGACCTACAGGAAAAAAGTTAATTTGCGAAAATTGAACTCATCATTTCGAAGGGTCCACATCGCACTAATCTCAGCCATTCATCGGGCGATCTGCTTTGCATTGACCCCGCACCGCCCGTAGCGAAACCTTTGCTCATGGAAATGCCCGAGGACGACTTCACTGACATTCTGCGCAAGGCGATGATCGGCAACGCGCTTCCGCCGGCGGAACTGGCACGCAGGGCGGAGACGAGTCTCGCGGCACTAAACCGTTTTCAAAAAGGCCAATTCGACGAAACCCTAGCGCGCAAGATCGCCACCGCGCTCGACCTCGATCCGGATGCCTATGCCTCGATCGACTCTTATCGGCCCGACGCACCCATTCCACCAGAAATTCACCGCCTCGAACTACCCTTCGGCAGTGGGCACGTGAACGCATGGATGCTCGAAGCCGAAAGCCAATTGATCCTTTTCGACACCGGATATCAGGCCAAGGACTTGCTGGCTGAAATCGATCAACACTTTGGCCGCCTGCCCGACCGGGTCTTTATCACCCACGCCCACCGCGACCACACCGGAGGCATTCGCAATCTGTTGCGGCACCACACCCCAATCCACGCCCAAGGCATACGGGAAACGACCCCGATGAAACCCGGCGATTCGATCCGCATCAACAAGGTCACCATCCGCGCCTGCGATCTCGCTGGTCACGCGATCCCCGCACTCGGCTATCGCATCGATGAATTGCCAAGCCCAGTACTGATCACCGGCGACGCTCTCTTCGCCGGCTCCATCGGCGGCTGCGCCACAACCGAGGCCTATCGCATTGCCCTCAAAAACATCCATCACGCATTTGAACACAGCCCACCAAACTGCGTCATCCTGCCAGGTCATGGACCCGCCACCACTTGGGGCGCCGAAACAAAACACAATCCCTTCATCGCCGGTGTGAGCGGATCTCGTTGAGGCTCAAATCCGGATATCCACCATCGCGCGCTTGCGGCGGAGTTCGATCCACCTTTCATACTGTGCGGAGGTCTTTTTCTTGCGCACGCGCTCTTCGATCATGGGCCGCACCTTTTCCAGCGGCGGTGGCGGACCCAAGGAAATTTTGATCGGCTTTACGATGGTGAAACCTTGCGGGTCCATCAAGGGACCCACGACGCTGTCGACCTTGGAGTCAAAAATGATCGCCGCAAATTCGGCTGAGAGATCCGTGCGCGGGACATTTTCCTGAAGTCCGCCATTTTCGGCATAGGCGTCCTTCGAATGCTCCTTGGCGAGTTCCCCGATATCCTTGCCACCGGCGATCTGCTTGGCGAGATCCTCGGCCAAGGCCAATTGCGCGTCGGGGGTGACAGCCGGATTCGCTGGGTCAGTGGCCGGAATGAAAATTTTGCGGAAGCTGATCGTGTCCTTGCTCACATCGCGCATCGTCGGCTTGACTGCTTCATACTCGTCGCGAATTTCATTCGGCAATGGCGGTGGCGCGTCGGAAAATTGCTGAGCACGCATCGCCTGCACCACCATTTTTTCGCGCGTCATTTCGCGATACCCTTCCATCGTCAGACGACTGCGCTTGAGTTCTTCGCGAAATTTCACTTCATCGCCGTTGTACAACTCACGCATCTGGCGTTTGACCTCCTCATCGATGAGATAGGGTTTGATCGAAGCACCGAGTTGTTTGAATTCATCAAGGATGATCTGACGATCGATCAACTCCTGCATCACACCGGCTCTGGCTTTTTTGAATTGCTCTTCGAACTCGGCACCCCTGCGCGGGTACTGCGCGCTAAGCTGCGCATAGACCGGCGCGAGCATGAAGGAAACCTGGTTCTTGGTGATCACCCGGCCATTGACCTTTGCCGCGATGCCATTGACCTCGATCGGCCCGCTTGATCTTGCTGCCGTAGGGGCTTGCGCTGATGCCGATGGCGCCATGAGGGCAGTTGCGGCGATGACAAGGCTGGCGGTGAATTGATGTTTCATAAGTCGCGCAGGAAAGCACGCGAAGCATTGCGGCCTTCCATGATGCCCGAATCATCCACCCGACTCCACCGGATGGCAAGCTACTAAAAGTCGCGCGATTTGGCATTTTGTGGACAAAATTTGCCAACAATGACGCTGGCGATCAGGACTCAATTCTGATAGCTTCGTCCCATTCGATGGAAACAAACGAAAACCGCAAAGCCTTGAAGACCGAGCCCTTGCTGGGAGGGCTGGCTCTCTTGCTGCTTCTTGCAGGATGTTTTTATGTGCTCAAGCCCTTCTCCTCGGCGATTCTTTGGGCGATCATTCTGACTTTTTCGCTGCATCCACTCCAAAAAAAATTCACCCAATGGTTCCGTGGCTCCAAAACCCTTGCCGCTTGTCTCGTCACCCTCATGGTCCTGCTCGTGATTGCCGGACCATTCGTCGTCGTCGGCATCAGCGTCGCCAAGGACGGCAAGGAACTCGCCATCGCCACCAAGGATTGGTTTTTGTCGATCCCGGACACACCGCCCAAATGGATCAGCAAAGCCCCGGTGATCGGCGAAGAACTCGGCACCTACTGGAGCGACATTGCTGCGGACCGCAAGCGCTGGATCGAACAGCTCGACAAAGAAGTGGAGTCACCCATCAAGAACAAGACAATCGAGGATGACAACATCAGGGTCACCCCGCATACAGAGCTGCTCCCAGGGTACGCCGAACAAATCCAAGCTGAATCGGCGGACAAGACCACCGCGAAACCCAACAGCGAGTCATCTCCCATCATCGCAATGCTCGGGCGCTTCCTGGCATGGGCCCGCACCGGCCTCATCGCCGTCGGCCTCACGGTCGGCCAAGGGGTCACCCAAATTCTCATCAGCACCTTTCTCGCGTTCTTCCTTTTGCGCGACTCGCCACAACTTGCCTCCCGCCTCAATGTCACCGTCGAGCGCCTCGCCGGTGATCGAGGTCGACAGTTGATCAAAGTCGCCGGCAATACAGTCAGCGGCGTCATCTACGGCATCCTCGGCACCGCGATCGCACAAGCCATCGTCGCGGGTATCGGCTTCACCATCGCAGGCATTCCCGGTGCCGTCCTACTCTCGGTGCTCACCTTCTTTTTCGCCGTCATTCCCTTCGGCCCCCCACTCATCTGGCTACCCGCGACGATCTGGCTTTTCGCCAACGAAAAACACGGACTCTCACTCTTCATGCTGCTCTGGGGCATCTTCGTCATCAGCAGCGTCGACAACCTCCTGCGCCCCTATCTCATCAGCCAAGGCACCAAGCTACCCTTCGCGCTCATCTTCTGCGGCGTGATCGGCGGAGCCCTCGCCTTCGGTCTGGTCGGCGTCTTCCTCGGCCCCACCCTGCTGGCCGTGGCCTTTCGCCTGATCGAAGAATGGTCATCGGAAAAGACCTCCATCACATCCGAGTCACCGGCGGCAAGCATTTAGGCATTGCACCGCCAGCCATGTGGGGCATACACCCGCGCGTGGCGTTGAGTCCATCCAAGCTGGGAGCCATTCTCGAGGTCTTCGAAAACAATTTTCGCGCGCACGGCGAGATCGGGGCATCGATCAGCATCTGGTGGCGTGGCCATGAGTTGATATCCCATGCCGCAGGCTGGTGCGAAAAGGAACAAATCAAGCCATGGAACGATCAGACCCTCATACCGGTCTATTCCGCCACCAAGGTTCCCTCGGCCGCAACTTTGCTGCTCGCCCTTGCCAATCACGGCCTGAATGAAAGCACCCCCGTGCGCGAGGTGTGGAAAAATTTTCCGATCGCCGCCGCAAATTTCTCCCACCTCCTTTCCCACCAATGCGGCCTCGCGATCCTCGATCACGACGCCGATGTGCATGACCACACCGCCGTGGTCGCCGCGATCGAACATCAAATTTCCGCATGGCCACTCGGCAACGGTCACGCCTACCACCCGCGCACTTTCGGCGCGCTCACCGACGAACCCGTGCGCCAACTTACCGGCCAAACCCTCGGTCAATACTGGCGCGAAAATATCGCAGATCCGCTCGGCCTCGAATTCTGGATCGGCCTGCCCAGCAGCGAGCATCATCGCGTCGCGAGACTCTACCCCGGCAAGGCCGGCCACACGGAAACCAGCGATCCATTCTACCAACAACTCAACTCGCCAAACTCACCAACCCGCCGCGCCTTCACATCGCCACGCGGGCTCCACTCGATCCAGGAAATGAATTCACCAAAAGCCTGGTCGGCTGGCTTTCCCGCACTCGGTGGCATCGGCACGGCCTCGGCGCTCGCAAAATTCTATCAAGCCATCCTCGGCCACATCGAAAGCCCACTCAGCCCCGCCATCCGCGACGCGCTCACAACACCGCTCAGCTCAGCCGACGACCGCGTACTACTTCGCCCCACCGTTTTTTCCTGCGGCGCACAGCTCGACCCGCTCGATGCCGATGGCCAAAAAATCCGCAAAATTTTCGGCCCCTCAACCCACGCCTTCGGGCACCCCGGCGCCGGCGGCAGTCACGCACTCGCCGACCCGGATTCCGGCATTTCCTTCGCCTATGTCATGAATCAGATGACTCTCGGCGTGATGCCCGGGCCGAAATGCTTGGCATTGGTCGAGGCACTTTTCAGCGATGACGACTAATCCCGTGAAGCATGCCGCTTGACCGGATCAATCGACGGATTCCATGCTCACCGCCGATGCGAATCCTCACCGGTCTACAACCCAGCGGCAAACTCCATGTCGGAAACTATTTCGGCGCGATGGAGCCGGCCGTGCGCCTACAGGAACAGGGCGAAGCATTCTACTTCATCGCCGATTATCATGCGATGACCTCTTCACACAAGGCCGATGCCTTGCGCGAAAATGTCCGCGAACTTGCCATCGACTTTCTCGCCTGCGGCCTGGATCCGGCAAAGGCGGTGTTCTTCCGTCAAAGCGCCGTGCCAGAGGTCAACGAGCTCGCGTGGATTCTCTCAACGATCTGCCCGATGAGCCTGCTGGCAAAATGCCACTCGTATAAAGACAAGACTTCGCAAGGCATCGCACCCAACCACGCGCTTTTCGCCTACCCGGTCCTCATGGCAGCCGACATTCTTCTCTACGACTCCAACAAAGTTCCTGTCGGCAAAGACCAGAAACAACACCTCGAAGTCACACGCGATCTCGCAGTCAAACTCAACGACACCTACGGCGAAGGCACCGCAGTGATCCCCGAACCAATCATCCGCGAGGAAACTGCCATCGTCATCGGACTCGACGGACGCAAAATGAGCAAGAGCTACGACAACACGCTACCGCTCTTCGGGGATGAAAAAACCCTGCGCAAGCTCATCATGAAAATCACCACCGACTCAACAGCGGTGGAAGATCCAAAACCGATGGAAAATTCCATCATCCTCGCACTCTACCGGCTCTTTGCGAGCGAGGCGGACTACGCGACCATGGTCGCCGACCACGAACGCGGAGGCATCGGCTACGGCGACCTCAAGAAACGCCTCGCCGATGCCTACTGGGACTACTTTGCGCCGATGCGCGAAAGGCGGCTCGCCATTTCGCAGGATCCGGGCTATGTTGACAAAATCCTCGCCGATGGCGCGGATCGCGCGCGCAACGAAGCCGCCAAGGTCCTTCAACGCGTCCGCCGCGCGGTCGGCCTCGCTTGATCCAATCACACCAACAAAATCATTATGAAAAAATCCGTACTCTGCCTGCTCGTCGATGGCTTCGAAGAAATTGAAACCGTCACTCCCGTCGATGTCCTGCGACGCGCCGGCGTCGAAGTGACCATCGCCGCGCTCGCTGCCAAAACCGCCACCGGCAAACAAGGCATGCGCCTCGAAGCGGATGCCATGCTCGATGATATCGACCCTTCGGAATTCGATCTTCTGCTCATCCCTGGCGGCCCGGGTGTGGCCGCATTGCGCAGCGACGGACGCCCCGCAAAACTTGCCGCCCAGTTCGCCGCCAAGCACAAACCGGTCGCCGCGATCTGCGCCGCGCCGCTGGTCCTCATGGATGCCGGTCTGCTCGCCGGAAAAAAATTCACCGCTTACCACTCCGTCCGCGACGAACTCGGGGGCGGTCTCGATGATCGCGTCGTCGTCGATGGCCAGATCATCACCTCACGCGGCGCAGGCACCGCCCTCGATTTCTCGCTGGCAATCGTCAAGCACCTGCTCGGCGCCAAGGCCACGGTCGATGTGGCAGAGGAAATCATGGCCTGATTCCACCCTCACAGCGAATGCGCGCTTGCGTTCAACCCATCGCTTGCGAATCTTCGCCCAACGTGCCTGCCGAGCCCCGAAAGCCGCTGTGGCTGCTTCTCAACCTGCTGAGCCTCGATGCCCCGCTTGTCGCCATCGCATGGCTATATGTCTTTGCCCAAACCTGGCGGCTCGGCTACCTCCCGTGGGAGTCTTATCTGATCCTTGGTCTCGGCGTATGGGCGATCTACATCGCCGACCGCCTGCTCGACCTCTCGATCCTCGGAGTCAATTCGCCGAAGCTTTCCGTCCGTCACCACTACCACCAACAACATCGGAAACTTTTCATTACTGCACTGATCATCTCGGCATGCCTCACACTCGTACTCGTGGTCTCACGAATGCCGATGTCGATCTATGCGAAACTCATGCCCGGCGGGTTGCTGGTGGCCGGCTTCTTCGGCGTCTCGATGCTTGCCAGCCAGGACGAACAGGAAGTTCCCCACGCAAAAAACATCATCGCAGGATTCAGCTTTGCCTTCGGCACCGCAATGTTTGCCCAACTCTATCGGTCGGGCTTCGACCTCTGGGACATGATCGGATCCCGTGAATTCATCAGTTTCGCCACCCTCTGTATCCTCAACATCTCTGCAATCGACATCTGGGAGCACGCCAACCGCTCGCCCGACACGGAAACCAAAGCCAGCGACGAACTCTCGCTCACCCTTCCCCTAACGCTTCTTGCCGCAACCGCTCTCGCCAGTGCGGTCCTCGATCAAAGCGGCGCCAGCCGGCCCTTCTTTTACTCGATCCTCACCGGCACCGCCCTGCTCTATATGCTCAACCGCATGCGCTCGAGCCTACCAATGGACGCAATGCGTGTGCTGGCGGATGTCGCCATGCTGGCACCCGTTTTGCTATTCATCGCCTTCGACCGGCGCTGATTCATACTTGTCGGCTCCCATCTGCATCGTTAAATCAAACCTTTCCAAAATGAGCCGCTCCGACCAGTTCACCCGCAAACCCGCCATCATCATCCTCGGTGCCCCAGGCTCCGGCAAGGGGACCCAAGGAAAAATCCTCGGCACCATTCCACGCTTCTTTCATTGCGCCTGTGGTGATGTCTTCCGCTCACTCGATACCCGCACGCCCCTTGGCATGAAATTCGTCGAATACTCGAGCCGCGGCGAATTGGTGCCCGATGAATTGACGATCAGCCTCTGGAAGGCCCAAATCGACAACCTCGCCGACACTTACATTTACAAGCCCGACATCGACCTGCTCGTGCTCGATGGCATTCCGCGCAATGTCCGCCAGGCGGAACTACTCAGCCGACATGTCGAAGTCCAACGCGTCTTTCACCTCTCCTGCCCGAACCGCGACGAACTCGCCCGCCGCATGCGCAAGCGTGCCCTCAAGGACAACCGCATCGATGACGCCAGCGACACGGTGATTAACCAACGCATCGCCACCTACGAAGCGGAAACCAAACCGATCTTGGAATACTATTCTTCATCGATGATCACCGATATCGATGCCACCCAGCAACCGGTCAAAGTTCTTTCCGAAATCATCCAGCAAGTCACCAACCTGCCATTCTATCAGGAAACCTCCAAACAATTGATCTGATTCCGAATCGCGGAATCGATCACCAGAATTTCATCGCACGGACATGAGGTTGGTTTTCATCGCCACAGGAGACATCGCGCTGCCAGCCTTTCGTCACCTTCTCGATGCCGGACCAAAACCGCTCGCCCTCGTAACCCAGCCTGACAAGCCGGTGGGCAGGCATCAGCAAATGCAGCCGCCCGCGATCAAGACCGCCGCCATCGAGGCAGGCATACCCGTGCTTCAGCCGCAAAAAATTGGCGATTCCGCCGCCGAGATCGCCGCAATGAATCCCGACATCCTTGTCGTGATGGCATACGGCCAAATCCTCAAAAACGACATTCTTTCACTGCCGAAACTGGCAATCATCAACCTCCACGCATCGCTCCTGCCAAAGTACCGCGGCGCGGCGTGCATTCAGGCCGCCATCGATGCCGGCGACGCCGAAACCGGCATCACATCGATGCATGTCGTGCGCGAACTCGATGCCGGCGACATGATCGTGGCAAAATCGATTGCGATCGGGCCCGATGAAACCGGCGGCAGTCTGCACGACCAACTCGCGCAACTTGCCATACCGGTGCTTGATGAAACACTCGCGAAGTTGACCGATGGCACCGCCACGCGCATCCCGCAAAACCCGGAGCAAGTCAGCCATGTGCCAAAACTCGAACGCGATGACGGCAGGCTCGATTGGTCGATGTCCGCTACCCACCTTGAGCGCCGCATCCGCGCCTACGACCCGTGGCCGGGCACTTACACAACGGTTGCCGAAAACGGATCCACCAAGCGCCTAAAAATTTTTCCACCCACCCGTATTGCACACACTTCACTCAAACCTGCGGAAGTTTCATGCGACGAAGGCAAACTCATCGTCGGCTGCGGCGATGGCTCGCTCGAACTGACCACAGTGCAACTCGAAGGCGGCAAACGAATGTCCGCCACCGACTACCTGCGAGGCAAAAACCCCCACCATTTTGCCTGAACCAAGCGTGTTGCGAAAACCGAGCGCAGCATCTAGTCTGCGGCAAATGATGATCCGCCGCCTCACACGCCTCATCCTCGCACAGGCCATTTGCCTGAATGCAACGATGGCGGATCGCGCGCCGATCAACGACAAGCCTGCGCCGGAAAACCGTGAAGATCTTCTCGCGATTCAAAACGCAGTCACCAGTGCCCTGCCAAACGCCAGTGCCGCCACCGTCGCCATTGAAATCACTGATGGCTCAGGCACCGGAGTGATCGTCTCACCCGATGGCCTCATCCTCACCGCCGCCCATGTCAGCGGTGCCCCCGGAAAAAAAGTCGAGGTTATCATGCAAGACGGCAAACGCGTGAACGCCATCACGCTCGGACTCGATTCGGAATCCGACGCAGCGATGGTCCGCATCACCGAACCCGGCACATGGCCATTTGTCGAAATCGACAAATCGGAATCATACAAACTCGGCGACTGGGTCTTTGCACTGGGTCACTCAGGCGGCTTTGATAAGGAACGCGGACTCGTCCTGCGCCCGGGCCGCATCGTGCGCATCGCCGATCAATCCCTCCAATCCGATTGCATCCTGATCGGTGGCGACTCAGGCGGTCCCCTCTTCGATCTGGCCGGACGCCTCATCGCCATTCACTCACGCGTTGGCCCGCAACTCGTGGTCAACATGCATGTCGGCATCGGAGTCTTTCAGGAAAAATGGGACGCCCTTTTGAATTCCGAATTTCTCGGCGATGGCCCCTTTGCGAAGAAACCCGTGAAAGGCAACGGATACCTTGGCATTGCCACGGAGCCCACTAAAGACGGACTCAAAGTCACCAAAGTCGGCGATCAAAGCCCCGCCCAAAAAGTCGGCATCCGCAGCGGAGACCTGCTCATAAAACTCAACGACACCGCCTTGCAATCGCGCGAGGACCTTCAAGCCATCCTCAAGGAACTAAGCGCCGGCGATGAAGTCCGCATCGAAATCCGCCGCGACACGGAAACCAAAACCCTCACGATGAAACTCGATGAACGCTGACCGCATCACCATCATCCTCGGAGCGATTCTGCTGACGCCACTCATCGCGCAGCAAAATCTCGAGACGGATTTCCGCATGACCGGAAGGACAACCCTCGCGGCATTCGAAGCACAACGCCAAGTGCTCCAGCAATCCAGCGCGGTGATCAGCATCGGCCAGGAGGAAATTGCTTATGGCGTGGTGGTTTCCGCAAATGGTCATGTGCTGACCAAAGCCAGCGAGCTTCGCGAAAAGGAAAAACTCACCATCACCATCGACCGTCAGCGTTTCGACAAAGTTGAAGTCATCAGCACCGACGATGAATGGGATGTCGCGCTGCTCAAGGTCGATGCCACCAACCTTGTACCAGTCACCTACACCAGCGCCACCGAGATACCCCAAGGCACCTGGGTCGTGGTGAATGGTGCCACTTCACGAACCCAACGCCGCGCCAACATCGGCATGATCAGCGCCAAGCCCCGCGAAATCCAACCCAGTGGTGGACTCGCCCTCGGCATCGTGATCAAAAATTCATCCAAGCGCATCGAACTCGAAAAGGTCACTCCCGAGGGCGGAGCCCATGAGGCAGGGCTCAAGGCAGGCGATGTGATCGTCGCCATCGACGACAAGCCGCTGGCAAAAATCGAAGAGCTCTCCAATGCGCTCGATCAATACAAGGCCGGCGACAAGGTCCGTATCACCTTCAAGCGCGACGGAAAAACATCCACCGTCGATGTTCGCCTCACCGCCAAAACCGAGCTCTTCGATATTTCAGCCAACCGCAACGACGAAATGAGCGGCGACTTCTCCAAACGCCGCAGTGGCTTCCCCCGCGTGATCCAACACTCGGTCATGGGCAACAGCCAAACCATGGGCGGCCCCGTGATTGATCTCAACAGCCACTGCCTCGGCATGAACATCGCCCGCGCCAGCCGCGCGGAAACCTTTGCCATCCCAAGCGCAGAACTGAAACAACTCGCCGCACGCATGATTGACCACCAACCAAGCCGGTAGGGCATTCTTCGTCGTACCAAAGCCAACTGGCCCAGTGTAATTGCACTACATCTGCTCGAAAGTCGAAGTTGAATGGGAAATCCTGCTCATCTTTATAGCCGCTGGTTGGTTTGATGTGATCCCGTGAAACGGAGATACTTCATGTAAGCGCTCAACAGAACCCCTCTGTCCTGCGTCGCTCGTTTCGTTGTAGGGTGGTGGCCTATGTCAACCAACACCGATCAGACAGCAGGCGTCATCATCAAGTCCGACCGCTGCGGCCGTGTCGGCTACACCTCGCAGTAGGAAGTGTCCCCTGAATCGTTAAAATTGGATGTCCATGCGTGGCTCGGCATGCTTGGAGCGGGACACTCCAAGGACGGCCTGTAGCAAGATGCTCCAGCTACGAGAAGAAGCGGGCACATTACCTCTCTCCCTGCTTGTCCATTGACTAATGACCATTGACCTCTTCATCTCTGCGTCCCTTGGCGACATTGGTGGTAAATCATTCTTTCTGAAAGAGTCGGCGCCACGAGGCCGCAGCGCCCTATCGGGATTGAAGAGGTGTCCCGCAAGATGCGTGACACAGCCGGCGAGACGCCGGCCCCCTATGAAGAAGCCGCTACTTCATTCTATTGCCCAACAACCAATCACAAATAACTTTGAAGCAGCCTCAGAAAATCGGGCCAGTGGATAAGTTTTGCTTGTGGTGTGCGGGGGCAGCGGAATTGAAAGGTCATTCGACGCGAAGTCGCGCAAAGATTCGCGTTTGGCCGACTATGTCTGGCAGGGTGACTTGAATTCGATCGGGGTCGGATCCGTTTTCCTCGATCTGAACTTCAGGGAGGTTGTTGCCGGTATCTATCGGTATGTCCGTCCAGTTCACCAAATCCTGAGACCACTGCACGGTGACAATGCGCACTCCGATGGAAGAATCGAGCCTGCGGAAAGTGAAGACCGATCCGCCTGCGGGATTGAATGAGATCGTCGGCCATTCCACACTCGATCCGGATGCGGGAAGCACCGCATCGAGAACATCCGCCACGCCGTTGGCATTCAAATCACCTCGTCTGATGCCTGAAGCTTCTGCTGTGAGGATGCCCGTCTGCCTGTCAAAGGTTGCAGGTCCGAACAAGGGATCGATTTGGACTACGACTGACGGGTCGATGTTCAAGGATGCCGTTTCGAACAGGTCGACAGAAACTGCCGACCCGACGGCGAAGTCGACGGTAGATACGATTTTTATAGTGCCGCTGAGAATCGAAATTTGATCCGCAACGATCCTATCCGCGCCTCCGGTATCGTTGCTTTCGATTTCCATGTCGAGCGTTCCGGATTCCATAAGAAAGTTGCCATCGACATCGATTTGTCCCGGAGAGAAACCTGGTGAGATCACCCCACCGGCATTCACCAGATCATTACCGTCAGCTGCTGCGCCTGTGATGGTTCCGGTGCCGAGAAGATAGCCCTCAGGGCCGATTACGAGCGCACCGTTGCGGTAATCCAGCGCAGCCGCACTGCTCACATCGCCAACGAAGACGGCAGATGTTGCATCAAGGGTTACATTGGAATCGTTGAGAACCGCTCTTGGAGGGTCGGAGAACTCCGATTGCTGCCAGCCTCCGAAAGCGTCAGTGTAGCAACCCACCGAGACCCTGCCACCTGAAGATACCGAGAGTTGGGCAGCGCCTCCAGTCGAAGTGTTGAAGCCACCGAAGACAATCCCGCTGATGCCCTGAAAGATGTTTGGGAATGCCGTGGCTCCGAGATTGAGTTTGTGGAGGCCGACATTGGTGCCGATTCCGGAAATCGAAACTGATGCCTGCCCCGCGCCCGTACTGGCGGCACTCAAGGATCCGGTCCAGACCGTGCCGCCATCAACCGTAAGCGTACAAAGACCGAATGGTGGTGCCAGATCACCGTAAGACCCTTCCCCGATTGAGATGTCCAGTTCATGGACGGCGGCTCCCGCAGTCAGGTTGACTTGCGTGTTGCCGACCTGACCACCAGCGATCAGCGATTCGGGGTTAGTCATCGATGCCGCGTTCCCGGGTTGCCAGCTTCCGCCCGAAACCGTGAGATTAGAATCGGCGCCAATCGTGCAGGAGACATGCCGCACGGAAGAGTTGGTGAAATCCAGATCAACCTTGTCATCGAGGATGAGGTTCAAGTAGTCGGCGGTGCTGTTTGTGACGGCGAAGGTCGAAGGATTAGCATGATCCATGATGCGCAAGGTATGGCTTGCGGGATACGAGTAATCGCCGAAGGTCTGCAGCGAGCCTCCGCGCAAGGTCGCTCCGTTGGTCACGGAAATGTTGTAATGATCCCAAGCTGCCAACGGATCCGCAGTGTCCCAGCGATCGGCATTGAAAGAAAACGGCATGGAGAGGATTGTGTCCGATTCTGAGGCGGTCAACGTCAGGGTCGCTCCCGTTTCCACACCCACATCGGGAAGCAGACGAATTTCCGAACCACCGGCAACCGTCACCGAATGGGCGCCGCCATCAAGACGGACTCGGGTGCTGTAGGAGTTGCCGCCAACGATCAAGGATCCGTCATCTGCAGACCAGTCCAGTGAGATGCTTCCGTTCGTCGGAGATTGCGGTGTTCGGATGGAACTAAAAATAACCTCGCCGCCGCTTTCGGCCAACACGCGCAACGGGTTGCTTGGGTTCTCGAATTCAGTTAAGCCCGTATGAACAATCTGCCCGCTATTAGTTGCATGGGCGAAAGTGCCTGAAAGGTCGCTAAAACTGGACTCTCCCTGCGCTAGGATCGTGGGGGAGCTTGGTTCCGTCCCATCGCCCAGCGCACGGAAAAGCACCAGCGGGTCGGCGCCAACGAGTTTTCCTGTGCTGGTCAAAGGGCCTACGACAATCGAGCTCGGGCTGGTCGTGGAATCCGATTCGAAAACAACGCCGGTCGGATTGGTCAGTATGACCTCGGTGAAGTTCATCTGCCCGCCGGTTTCCGCGCGGAAGACGGTGACGTTGCCGGTGTTGGGTCCGCTTGGACACGGCGAAAAGGTATAATGGGTGGTGCCGCCAAGTATCGCTTGCGCGCCCTCACGCACCAGCAATGGAGAGACGGCTCCCGGACCTGTGCGTTGAAGGGTCGCCGTCCAACTGACGAGGTTGTATTGAGGTGTCACATTCCCCGTGACTTGTATGCCTGAAGGCTCGTATGTTGCGGAGCTGGTATCGGTGTCTTGAATCAGGATGCGTTGGGCATAAACCAGAGTGTGGTCGAAATCGATGGACGACGACCGCAGTTCCATGGAAGCAAACGGCTCATCAATGGTCCCGTTGTTCATGGACAATTGCCCAAATGGATCGCCTGGAGTATCCGGTGTGCCGTCAAAATGCAGCAGGTTTCCATCGAAGTACATCAGGCTCAGGCCTGGCGATGAGTAGGGTTGTGCGAACCCGAGTGCCGTAGCGGTTTTGATCGTCATGTTTCGCGCCGGTGTATCGATTGGTGCACCGAGGTGACTTTTGCTGCGGAAATAAACCGAGTCGCCGATGTAAGGAGTGCTTGGCGGCTCCAGCGGTTCTGTCGCGTCGCGCCAAAAATTCGGATCCCAGAACGACCGCTCAGCTTCGGGACTGCCAAGACTGTCATGGGCTTGCTCGGCGATCAGTTCGTTTCCCAACGCAGCGGAAAAGCGAAGCTGCGGGCCTATCATGAAGGCAAGCCCAAGGCATGAAATGAAACGAATACGAAATTTCATAGTGATGATTTAATAATTAGATCCAACCCACAATATTAACCCGATCTATATAAACTGGATTAGACTGCCAAGGAAAATCGCGTTTCACCCGAAAGCTTTCTCAAGGCAAGAAAGGCATCCATCTTTGCCCATCCGCCGCACCCGAGCCTTGTGCGCTCTCCTCGGTGATTTGAGAATGTCCGCGTTCTTGTACTTTTATCTTGATGAATTCGTCCCTATGACTGGTTGAAAAGAAAATTTCTTGTAGTCAAAATTTTTCGGGGAGCAATGACAGTCACCACTTTCAAAAATCAGCTCACGAATATGTAGCACTTCGTTCGCGAGTATACATTTTGAATTAACTGTCCATACCGAGCAACGAAATTTCGGAATTTCGGATGCCACAGGCGATGCGGAATGATTGCGAACCAAGGATTTTTGATCCGACTGTAACTCGATCTGATAGTCACTCTTTCTGACATCATACCGACAGTCACAGAGTATGCCGGACTGCAGATTTTCAACTAGCCAATCCTCTTCAGGCAGACGATTGGAAGCGATTTTTTTTGCAAGCTATGAGGTATTTATAGAAACTGTGTTAGATCCGTGTTCTGCATCAAATTTTTCAGCTTTTTGTAATGCTGATTTCGAATCTGGCAGGTTTGGGCTTCGGTGTGTTGCATGTTTGACTTTCAGCCATTAATTTTTCGCGCCCGCCTCCAGCTCGGCACTGGACATGGTACCCGCCCAGCATAAATTCACCGAAATCTCTTGCCCGCAGCTGCTCCCGCCAGTACAGGTTTCGTCCTGTCGCAAGACACGGGCCTGTAGCTCAGCGGTTAGAGCAGGGGACTCATAATCCCTTGGTCCAGGGTTCAAATCCCTGCGGGCCCACTATGGCACGGGTGCTGTGGATGGCAGCGATGGCGAGCCAAGCGGAGTGGCGCCATTGTTGGTGACAAGCTGTTGATCCGGCGGAGGAAAAATCGGGCCATGACGGCTGGGTGCGTGGGTGATGGTCACCGGCGTTCCGACCTGAACGGCATCGTAGACCAGCGGCACAAAATCTTTGGGCAAACGAATGCACCCGTGCGAGGCGGGCTTGCCGGGTTCGGGGATCAGCCCTCCATGCATGCCGATGCCGTATGAGGTGAGCCTCATCCAAAACGGCATGGGCGCGGGCACGTACCTCATGCCCTTGGGCACGCGGTCGCCGACCTTGGCATCGCCATCGACGACATTGCCAAACTCGTCCTCGATCCAGCCGTACTTGTTCGAGTACTTGTCCTCGATTTTTTCCATGATGCGGTAGGTGCCAGCGCGAGTGCCGTGACCTTCCTTGCCGGTCGCGACATACGACCATCCGATCGGCCGGCCACCGCGTTCGTACTCTGCGATCTGATCGGGCAGGCTGATGCGTACCGTCACTTTTCCCGGGCCGCCATCGTCATACCAACCGTAGAGGACTGGCTCGGGCGGAGCCTGAACAGGCTTGGCACCACCCGCTCCGCAGGATGAAAAAACCACCGCGCCCGCAAGCATCGCCAGCCCTGCGGCAACGCGCTTGAGCAGCGGCAGGTCGGAAATCGAGCGGATGATTTTCACGAAAAAAGCCATGAATCAGCGGGGTTTGCGGGTGGGCGATCTAACGAATCCATCTCGATGCGTCAATCCCTTGCAATGGTCCGCTTCCGACCATATGAGGGGCGTGCATGGTTCGATTTTCGATTTTTGGCATCCCGGTGGAAGTGCAGCCTTTCTTTTGGGTCACGCTGGTTCTCATTGGTGGCGCGCTGGGGGCCGATTCGGCCTCGGCGATTCTGCAAACCCTGCTCTTTGTTCTGGCAGGCTTCGTTTCGATCCTTGTCCATGAGTTGGGTCACGCGCTCACGGCGCGGAAATTTGGAGCTCACAGCTCAATCGTGCTCCAAGCCTTCGGCGGCCTCGCCCAACACAGCGGCGTGCATCTGAGCCGTACCCAAGCATTTGTCGTCACCGCCGCAGGACCCTTGTTGCAAATCGGCCTCGGCCTCGTGGTGCTGTACGCCCTTCCCCACCTCACCGATCTCAAACCGCACGCGAGTTATTTTTTCTTCACCCTCATGAGCATCAGCTTCATCTGGGCGCTGCTCAACCTCCTGCCCATCCTGCCGCTCGATGGCGGCCAAATGCTGCATGCGATCCTCGGACCCAAGCGGGTGAAGATCACGCTCTGGACCACCATCATCTGCGCAATCGCGATCGGTGGCGGCTACTTCATGAAAACCGGCAGCTTCATCCTGCCGGTCTTCATGGCCCTCTTCGCCTGGCAGGCTTTCCAAGCGCTCAAGCAAGAGCGCTAAAAGGGATAAGTTTCAAGTTTCAAGAAGATGAAGAAGCCGCGACTCTTATGCGCGGACCTTTGGGACAAAGGTCCCTGCCTATGAAGAAGCGGCTTCTTCATTTACGTCTCTTGAAACTGAAAACTTGAACCTTGAAACTCCTCTATTACCCCAACAGCAGCCTCAATCCCGCCAGCAGCGCAAAGCCGGTGATCATCCATTCGAAGGCTGCTTGCGGCACATGGCGGATCAACCAACGGCCGCCAAACACACCGATCAACACACCGGGCATCAGCCGCAGGTTTTCCATGAGGCTATCGCCATTGATCAATGCGAGACGGGCGTTGAGCGGGACCTTGATGAGATTGATGAGCAGAAAAAACCGCGCGCCGATGCCGATGAGTTCCATCTTTGGAATGTTTCTTGCCGCAAGGTAGAGCTGGATCACCGGGCCAGCGGCGTTGGCAAGCATTGTGGCAAGACCACCCGTGATGCCGACGCTGGCGCCGAACCATTTTGATTCGAGCGCGCGATCAAACAACTGACCCTTGAAGCGTCTTGTCAGTTGCACCACCACCATCGCCAACACGCAGCCACCGATGACGCGTCGCGCCATGTCATCGGGGATCCAGCCAAGCACCCACCAACCCAGCGCAAGACCAACGAGCGCCGGCGCAAGCAAGCGCCACACCGGCCGCCATGAGCCATGCCTGGCAAAGGCCGGATACGCGAGCAAGTCGGCCGCGATCAACAAAGGCAAAGCCAAGCCCACCGACTCAAGCGGGCCGTACAGCTCGGCCAACAAGGCCACCGACACGAGCGAGATGCCGCTGAAGCCGGCCTTCGACAAGCCAATGCAAAAAGCTGCCAACAGCCCGAGCAGGTAGAAGCACGACATCGCCCGCCCACCATCCGGCAATCGACTGCGGCCGCAAGCACAATCAAGCCCCATACCCTGCCCGCTTTTTGCCTTCCCACGCCACAGGATGCGCGGTCCAATCATGACACATGCCAACCCTCCTCCGGCTGATCCGCCACACCTTCCGCTTTCCCCTGCTCAGTTCGCTATCGCTCACGATGGCCATCCTTTGCACCTCTCTCGTGCTGGTGCTGCCGGGCGTGACGATGCGCTTCATCGATGTGATCCTCGCCAAAAACCGGCCCGACCTCATCGTTTCCACCGCTGGCACCGGCATCGCCGCGATCTTTGCCCGCCAGTTGCTTTTTTCGCTCCGCACGCTCGTCAACAACGCGCTCGAACTGAAGCTCACCCATCTGGTACGCGTCGAAGTTTACGACAAACTCCAACGCCTGCCGGTGAAGTGGTTCGATTCAAACTCATCCGGCGAAATCATGTCGCGCGTCGCCGATGATGTGCCGACGATGGACCGCGTGATGATCGAAGGGGTCGATCAGGCCATCGCTGCGGTGCTGCAATTTCTGATCGTCATCGGCTTCATGCTCCACCACTCGTGGCAGCTCACGCTGGTGACGCTCGCACCGCTGCCCTTGATCGGTCTCATTACGACTTGGTGGGCCCGCCGATCGGAACCGATGTGGCGCGCATCGTCGGAAGCCTCATCCGCCCTACACGCGATCCTCCACGACAACCTTGCCGGCATCCGCCTCATCAAGTCCTACACGGTCGAGCCCAAGGCCTTGGAAAATTTCGACAAAGCCTCGCGCCGGATCGGCGAAAAACACATGGATGTGATGCGCGGCCAAGCAGTCGTGTGGCCGAGCGTTTCGTTCATCGCCGAATCCGGCATCATCCTCATGGTCGGCTTCGGCACCTGGTGGGCCCTCGCGGGAAAAATATCCGCAGGCACGGTCATTTCCTTCCTCGTCGCATGGGGTTTCCTCTTCGATCCGATTTCGCGCATCAACACGCTTTCGCAAACCTTCACCCGCGGGGTGGTCGCGGCCAAACGCATCTTCGGCATCATCGACACGCCCGACGAAAGCCACCTCACCGAAGGCCTGCGCCCGGAATCGATTCGCGGCCATGTGCGCTTCGAGCATGTCGCGTTCCACTACGCGGAAAACGCACCGGCGATCGAAGGCTTCACGCTCGAAGCCCTGCCCGGCGAAACCATCGCCCTCGTCGGTGCCACCGGCGCCGGCAAATCAACCGTGCTCAACCTCCTCACCCGTTTCTACGAACCCAGCAGCGGCCGCATCCTCATCGACGGCATACCGCTCCAGGACATTTCCAAGGAATGGCTGCGCGATCAACTAGGCTATGTGACGCAAGAAAGTTTCCTCTTCAACACCACCGTGCGCGAAAACCTCCTGCTCGCAAAACACGATGCCAGTGACGATGAACTCTGGTCCGCCCTCGAGGCGGCCAATGCCGCGAGCTTCGTGAAATCCAATCCGCTCGGACTCGACGCCATCGCCGGCGAACGCGGCGCAAGATTTTCCGGCGGCGAAAAACAGCGGCTCTCCATCGCCCGCGCGCTTCTCAAAAACCCGCCCATCCTGCTGCTCGACGAAGCGACCTCGGCGCTCGACAACCGCATCGAACGCCTCGTCCAAGACGCGCTCGAAAACCTCAGAGCCGACCGCACTTGCTTCGTCATCGCCCACCGCCTCTCCACCGTGCGCCAGGCCGACCGCATCTGCGTCCTCGAAAAAGGCCGCGTCCTCGAACTCGGCACCCACGAGGAACTCATCAAGCGCAACGGCACCTACGCCCGACTCTGCGAAGCCGGGCTCTCAGGCCAAGCGCAGGGATAACGAAAGCATTGCCAATTCGCCCCATGCGGGAAAAACAAAAGGCACAAAAAAACCGACCCCTGTTTGAGGAAAGTCACTCAACAGGGGTCGGATAAAAGATCAAACCAATCAGCTGGATTACTTGGGCAGTTCGCCTTCGACCGCTTCCTTGGCTTCTTCAACGCCTTCAGCCGCTTTCTCGGCAGCCTCACCGGCAGCCTTTTCCACAGCTTCGCCAGCAGCGTCCTTGGCCTCCTCGACAGCGCCCTTGGCTTCCTCGGTGGCGGTTTCAACCGCCTCAGCAGTTTTCTCGGCAGCTGCTTTGACTTCATCCGCAGCTTCTTTCACCTCGGAGACGGCGGCCTCTTTGGCTGCCGCCGCTTCTTCGGCAACATTCGATGCAGCCTCTTTCACACCTTCGGCTACCTGCTCGGCGCCGGAGCTGACCTTCTCGCTAGCGCTTTGCTTGATCTTATCGCAGGAGGCGGAGGCACCTAACAGTGCGATCATCGGGATCCAGTATTTCATTTTCATATGTTTTGTGTGTATGGGTTCCGAAACGGCATATTGCGTTTCTAACCGAACACTTCCAAAATACGCTTCAGATGTCAAAGAATGAATGCGCCCATTTCATGTGCCATTGCGGGGCTTGACGCGGCGGAAAATGTTCCCATCTGCGCGACTTGCACGAATTCGCAATTTACGCGGCGATTCCTTGTGACAATCTTGCTCCGTGCAACACGCTGGAATTCGCCAGACCGGGGTCCTCATCCCGGTCTTTTCAATGCGACGCAGAGGAGACCTTGGAATTGGCGACACCGCGGCTCTGCGCGAGTGGATCGATTGGGCCGCCGAGACCGGCGTCGCATTCATTCAACTTCTGCCGATCAATGAAAACGGCATCGACGAAAGCCCCTACAGCGCGATTTCATCGTGCGCGCTCGACCCGATTTACCTGACACTTGATGCGGCGGAGGCCCCATGGCTCGATGCCGGCGATTTCACCCGGGCCGGCGACCAGGTCGGCATGGCACGGCAGGCCGCACGCGTCGATTACTCCGCAGTGCGTCGTGTGAAGCGCAACCTCCTAGAGCTCGCATGGGCGGAATTCGCCAGCGCAGGGCAAATGCTTCAAGACGAATTTGAGCGCTTCAAGTCCACCGAGCAGGATTGGCTCGCGGACTACTGCATGTTCCGCTTTCTGATGGAGCTTCACGGCGAATCACTCACATGGGACAAGTGGCCGGACTCTTCCAACACGCCGGAAAAAGCACGCGAGCATGTCAACTCACTGCGCGGCCGCGACCCAGAGGCAGTCGATTATCGCCTGGGATTTTTCGCCTTCACCCAATGGCTTTGCTTCCGGCAATGGCGCAGTTTGCGCAAGCATGCCGATTTGCGCGGAGTGAAACTCATGGGCGATTTGCCGATCGGCGTGAGCTGGCATTCGTGCGATGTGTTTTTCAATCGCGATGATTTCCACCTCGAATGGTGCGGCGGCTCACCACCCGAAGGCATGAGCCAAAGCGATCCCTTCTTCCAACAATGGGGTCAGAACTGGGGCATCCCACTCTATCGATGGGACCACATGCAGGCAAACGGTTTCACATGGTGGAAAAACCGCGTCCGCCGCCTCACCGAAATTTTCCGCATGTTCCGCCTCGACCACATCCTCGGATTTTACCGCATCTACGCCTTCCCATGGAGACCCGAACGAAATCACGAATTCATCGGGCTAAGCCACCACGACGCGGCGGAAAAAAACCATGGCATGCTGCCCCGTTGGTTTTTGCGTCCCGACGACACAGTGCAAAACAAAGCCGCCAACCGCGCCGATGGCGATGTGCGCCTGCGCGCGATCCTCGAGGCCGCCAATGGTGTGGAAATCATCGCCGAGGACCTCGGCTGGGTGCCGGACTATGTGCGCCCGCACCTCCACGACCTCGGCATCACCGGCTTCCGCATCCCGCATTGGGATTGCAACGAGTTTGGTCACCCCACCCCAGGCAACAGCTTTCCGGAAAATTCCTTCGCCACTTACTCGACCCACGATCACGACCCGGTCAACGGCATCTGGCGCGGATGCCAAAACGCACTGCGTCGCCATCACGAACACCCCGACGACAACTCGGGCTGGCAAGCCCACGGCGCCTACAACACGCTGCGCATCCTCTCGGAGTTTGCCTCGATCCCCATGCCGCCCCACGGCCCCTGCCCACCCTTCACCGAAGGCATCCGCCTGCGACTCATCAAGGCTCTGCTCGACTCGAACTCGCGCTACGCCTCAATCATGATCACCGAGCTTTTCGCCATCGACGAACGCATCAATACCCCCGGCAGCACCAACTCACACAACTGGAGCTTCCGCCTGCCATGGACGCTCGAACAAATCCGCGCCGACCAAAGGCTCAACGAAATTTGCCAAAAGTTCGCCATCGCCATCAGCCTCACCCGCGGCAAACCCCTGTATTGACGATCCATCCGTCGTCCGATTGACTTCTCCGACACATCAAGCCATCTACACCCCCATGTCCAACGCGTTGCCTCCCAAACCACGGATCATCGGATCAAAAGTCCGGATCTGCATCGTCGCCTCAAAATACAATGAGGAATTCACGGACGCGCTGGTCGACAACACTCTAAAGGAAATCGAGGAACTCATCCCGCAAGCCCGCGTCGATTTGATCCGCGTACCCGGCGCATTTGAAATCCCAGTGATGGTGGCATCCATGCTCGAGCGCAACCCGCCCACCTGTATCATCGCTCTAGGTCTCATCATCCGCGGCTCCACCGCCCATGCTGACCTCGTCGCACGCTCGGTCACCGACTCGCTCCAACAACTCGCCGTCGCGCAGATGCGACCGATCATCAACGAAGTCCTTTTGGTCGAAGATGAAAAACAGGCATACGCCCGTTGCATTGGTTCACAAATCAATCGCGGCCGAGAAGCCGCACGCGCCGCTGCATTGATGATCGATGTGTTTCGCGAACTCGACCGCTCGATGCCGCTCATGAATGACGGCAAAAAACGATATGCCTAGTCCCCGCCAAATCCGCGAGGCTGTGGTGCAGTTTCTCTATTGCGCCGATCTCGAAGGCGGTGCCAACCCGGCCGCCCTGCGCGAACCGTTCTGGGACTTTGTCTCGGAATCGGACCTGCGAAAACTGCTCATCGCCACCTTTCGCGCCATCCATCACCTCGCCAATGGCCGCGCGGACCGGCTCGTCGAATTCCAACAGCGCGCCAACGCCGCCACGCCGTTGCTCGCGGGAAATCCTGCCGCGGAAAAACTCCCGCCCATCCTCAACCGCATCTCGCGCCTCGAGTCGGACTGGAGCCAGGCCTTCGATCATCTCGAACACTTGCCCAAAGACGATGACGATGCCTCGGTCGCCTCAAAGTTTGCGCCCGCGCTGCAACGGCTGTTTCGCATCGACCGCGACCTCGCCGCGGCCCGCGCCGACTTCATCGATCAGGCCGGACTCGTCCCCGCACTGCGCGGACCGCTCGAGCCGCTTACCGCATCGATCCGCCGCCTCCAGCGGATTTCCGACCGCATCCGCATGGTGGAGGAACCGGAAAAATTTCCCGAACAAGGCGACCTCGCCAAACTCCGCGACTCAAAATCGGAACTCGCCTCACTGCGCCAAACAACCGACTCGTGGGTCGACGCGGTACTCGCTCACAAGGACGCGATCGACAACAAGCTCGGAGCGGTGATCGAAAACTACGCACCCGCACGCATCGATCCGGTCGACCGCGCAATCCTGCGACTTGCGACCCACGAACTTCTCAACACGGCCACACCGCCGAAGGTCGTGATCAACGAAGCGATCGAACTCGCCAAGCGATTCGGCACCACCGACTCCAAGCGCTTCGTCAATGGCATCCTCGATAAAATCGCGGGACTCACCAGTGCCACGGTCAGCAATGGCGCGGCCTGAATGCACCGCAACCATCCCTCGTTGAGGTCATGAACCAGCCCAATCCATTCCAACAACGCACGCTGTGGAACGCCGCCACCGGAGTCTCGATCATGATCCTCGGCGCCCTGATGGTTGGCCTCGTCTGGCTCATCGGCAAAGTCTTCGGCTTTCTCCAGCCGGTGCTCATTCCATTGATCGTTGCCGGCATCGTCGCTTACGTGCTAGATCCGGTGGTTCGCATTTTGCAAAAGCGCGGGCTCAGCAGGCTCTGGTCGGTCGTCACAGTTTTTGCAGCAATCCTTGCCTCCATCGCACTGCTGGTGATCGCTCTGATCCCCGCCGTGGATCAAGGCCGCGGACTCCTCAAAAAAACTTTCTCAAAGCCGACAGCCGAGCAGCAAGCAATCGTCGAAAGCAAAACCATCACTGCAGAAGCAAGCAGCGACCAAGAGCAAAACGAACGCCTCGCCGGCACCTTGGCTTCCGAGTTGATGAAAATGCGTCAACGCCATCAGCACAACCCGATCGGCTGGATGCTCACCGAGGTGGACGATCAAGGCAACCCCGTCGCCGAAAGCACCGGCCGCACCGCCATCGAGTCACTCTCAAAAAGCCGCGTCGGCCGCATGCTCTTCGAGTACAAAGGCGTGATCCTCAAAACCGGCCGCGAGTGGATCTCTGCCGGTTCAACCAAAATACTCGGATTTCTCGGGCTCGTTCTCGGCATGATCATGGTTCCGGTCTACCTGTTCTTCTTCCTCAAGGACTCATCATCGATCCGCGAACACTGGCATGACTATGTGCCGCTCAAAAATTCCGAATTCAAAACCGAACTGGTCGAGACACTTCAGGAAATCAACGGATACCTCGTCTCGTTCTTCCGCGGGCAAGTTCTCGTCGCCGCGATCGATGGATTCCTCGTCGGCACCGCACTCACCCTCTTCGGCCTGCCCTACGCATTTCTCATCGGCATCTTCATGGCCATCCTCGGCGTGATCCCCTACATCGGCAGCATCCTCTGCCTCATCCCCGCATGCATCATCGGCTACCTCCACGCGCAAGGGACCTCTCCCTTCGGCATGAGCCCCGCCGCCTATGTAGGCTGTGTGGTCGCAATCTTTGTGGTGGTTCAACAAATCAACTCCCTTGTCACCGCCCCCAAAATCGTCGGCGACTCCGTCGGCCTCCACCCGCTCACCGTGATCTTCTCGATGCTCTTCTGGTCCCTCCTCCTCGGCGGATTCGTCGGAGCCCTCCTCGCAGTCCCTCTCACCGCCGCCGTGAAAGTTCTCTTCCGCCGCTACATCTGGGTGCGGGGAAGATTGGTGTGAGTGAAGAGTTAGTGGTTAAGAGTTATAGGATATTGGGGGCAAAGAAGAAGCTTCTCCTTCAAGGAGAGTGGGCTTCCTGCCCACCTCTGCACGCCCCGGTAGGGCGATGCAGCGCCGGTTCTTCCCCGTAGCTGGAGCATCTTGCTCCAGACCGTCCATGGAGCGTCCCGCTCCATGTTTTAAAAAAGCAAAGCCCAGCGGCCTCTTCCACTTCAATGTTCGATTTTCAATGTTGGATGTTCGATGTTCGAACCCCTCCCCCCCAATAACCTCTAACAAATAACCCATAACTCTCCCCCCCGGTAGGGCGACGCGGCCTCGCGGCGCCGACTCATCGCCGCAGGCCCAAGCGGGCAAGATGCCCGCGCTCCCTTGACGAAGATGCTTCTTCATTGACCTTGCGTTCGCCAACGGACCTTTCGGAATGCCTTTGCCGCGTGAGCGGCATCTTGATTGCTACGCGAAGCGGATTTGGCATGGCGTGAGCAAAGCGAAGGCAAAAAGGTCCCTGCCTGAAGCAGCCACTTCTTCACCCTCTTCCACTTCAATGTTCGATGTTCAGTATTGGATGTTCGATGTTCACCCCCCCCAATAACCCTCAACAAATAACCTCCAACACTCTCACCCACCGCGACTCTGCGCCAACTATCCTCTTCCACTTCAATGTTCGATGTTCAGTGTTGGATGTTCGATGTTCACCCCCCCAATAACCCTCAACAAATAACCGCCAACTCTCTTCCCCTCTGCGTCCCTTGGCGACCTTTGCGACTTGGCGGCAAATCTTCTATATGCATCGGCGCCGCGGGCCTCGTCGCCCTACCGGGTCAGAGAACCCACTTCCCCTTGTCAACTCAGACTCCTCCAGACCGCCGCAACCAATCCGCAAAGCACAAATCCCACCACCAAAGGCATCAACGCGGAGACCGCCGTCCATTTCCAACTGCGCGTCTCCTTGTAGATGGTGTAAATCGTGGTTGAACACGGGTTGTGGCAGAGGCTGAAAAGCATCAGGCACATCGCAGTAAGTGAGGTCCACCCGTCGGCTTCGAGGATCGCACGCACATTGCCGGGATCGGTTTCAAACATCACGCCCGCGCCCTGACCACCGGCCGCGCCGGTCACCAACACGGTGAGCATCAGAATCGTAGGCACGACAATTTCGTTGGCAGGAATCGCCACGATGTAGGCCAGCAAGATCACTCCGGTGAGACCGATCAAACGCGCGAAGGGATCGGTGCCATGCACAAACCATGCGGCAAGACTTTGATCGCCGATGAACACATTTGCCGAAAGCCAGATCGCCGCACCGGCCGGCAGCGCAAACACCACCGCGCGCCACAGCACGATCAGCGTACGATCAATGACCGAAGTATAAAGGGTTTTCCAAAAATCTGGCGGACGATAAGGCGGCAGTTCGAGGCTGAAGGTCGAGGCCTCGCCACGCAGCACCGTGCGGGCAAGCATCCACGAACTCAGCATCGCAAAACCAAAACCCAACAAAGCCACCGCCAGCACCGAAAGCGCGGCGATCGAGCCACCCCAACCGCGCGGCGCAAGCGTGCCGATGAACACGCCCGCCATCAGGATCTGCGTCGGCCAGCGACCATTGCAGAGCGAAAAGTTGTTCGTCAGAATCGCGATCAATCGCTCGCGCGGCGAATCAATGATCCGCGTGGCAACCACCCCCGCCGCATTGCAACCCAAGCCCATCGCCATCGTCAGCGCCTGTTTGCCATGCGCACCGACCCGCTGAAACATGCGGTCGAGGTTGAAGGCGACGCGCGGCAAATACCCAAAATCTTCCAGCAAGGTGAAACAGGGGAAAAAAATCGCCATCGGCGGCAGCATCACGCTGATCACCCACGCGGTGGCGAGGTACATGCCATCGACAAGCAAGCCCTTCAACCACCACGGCGCACCCACCGAAACAAACAACTCCGATAACCAGCCATGACCTTTGTCGACGAGTAATGATCCCAACATCGCCGATGGAACATTCGCGCCGACGATCGTCAGCCATAGAATCGCACCCAACACGGCGATCATGATCGGAAAGGCGGTGAGCGGATGCGTCAGCAATCGATCCAGCGCCTGCTGCCACGCCAATCGCCGATCACCGCCACTGCGCGTGACGCTGCGCCCGGCGATCCGCGCGGCCTCGCCATGAATCGACTCGGCGATCCGGTCGTGCAGGTCCTGCGGCAGTTGCCATCGCAACTCCCCTGCCTCTTTCAACACATCGTCCTTGCTCTTCATGAAAAATTTTTCGCCTCTCTCAAACCTGCGGCATCGCTCTTTCATCCACCAAATTTCCAATCTCTCCCGATTGAACCGCATCGATGATTTCGCGGTCACCTTCCAGCAATCGCAAGGCCACCCAACGCGGCTGCGGCAAGCCCGGAAACACCTCAAGCAGATCAGCCTCGACCTTGTCCAAAGCCTGCGTGAGCCCACGCACATCGAGCGGCAACTTGCGCGGCGATGGATCATCGGCACGCGCCGCCATCAACGAAATCTCCTTGAGCAAATCCGCAATCCCCTCGCCCGACCGCGCGGCACACGGTACCACCGGCACGCCAAGATCGCGCGCGAGGTTTCGCGTGTCGATCTCCAGCCCATGCGCCCGCGCCTCGTCCATGAGGTTCAAGCAAAGGACCGCACGCCGCGTGATCTGCAAGACCTGCAACACAAGGTTGAGGTTGCGCTCCATGCATGAGGCATCGACGACGATCACCGTCACATCCGGTTTGCCAAACAACAAAAACGATCTCGCCACTTCTTCATCCGGCGAGGCAGACAACAATGAATAGGTACCCGGCAGATCGATCATTCGGTATTTTTTCCCCTCGTAGGAAAATCCGCCTTCCGCCCGACCCACAGTCTTGCCCGGCCAATTTCCCGTGTGCATCCGCAAGCCGGTAAGCGCATTGAAAACCGTGGTCTTGCCAGTGTTGGGGTTGCCTGCCAGCGCGATGACAAAATCGCTGTCATCCACGCGCAGTCCAAGCTTTTGCAAGCGACCCTGACGCGATGGACAGGTCACGCATGCCTCGCTGGGTTGATGTTCGGAAATTGGCTTCATGCTTTTTGCGATGATGAAACTTCCGCCGGCCTGAGGATCAAAATCCGTTTCGCCTGCGACTCGCGCAACCCGATCATCGCGCCGCGAATCACATAGCTTTTCGGACTGCCAAAGGGGCTTGAAAATTCGCAGCGGATCTTGGTTCCGGGCACCACACCGAGATCCAACAAACGCGTCCGCTCGGGTCCGACGCAGCTTGGCGCCAGCCCATGCACGACCGCCGACTCGCCGACACGAAGATCTGACAAACGCCCCAAACCCTCGGGCAAATCATCTCCCACATCGACGCCAATCAAATGAATCAATCCCGCAACCGCCGCAGGAACCACGAGCTCGCGGCCCTCAACTTTTGCGGCTACCGATCCATCGGCCAAATGCGCGATCGCATCCATCCGCGTACCCGGTGCCAAACCCAAAGCACCCGCCAAGCGAAACAATGCCTCGGGCTCATCCTCAATGTGACCAATGCGCGCCGGCACCCCATCCGCCCACGCCGCAAGCGATGGCAATGGTCGCTTTGGCATCAGCCCCTCGCGCGTCGGGATCGGATCCCCGTGCGGATCATATCGCGGGTTGTTCATGCGGTCGGCCATGGCATTGACCTCATCCGCTTCGAGCCGGTGCTCCTCGCGATGCGCTTCACGATGCCAATCAACCGCCGGCGTGCTGGTTTGCCGCATCAACCATGTTTCAAAAATCCGGTGATTCCGCACAACCTGCAGCGCGTATTTTCTGCCCGCTTCGGAAAGCTGATGCGCATCGCCCGCCGCCACCAACAAACCGCGCGCCCGCAATTCACCCAAGGCCATCGCCGCCTCCTCGCGCGATTTTCCCATGGCTCCCGCCAAGCTTTCAAGCGTCGCACCCCTACCAGCCTCATCGCAGTCGAAGGCATGCTTGAGGGCGTCTTCCAACAAAACCCTCAAGGCGCCGGGCGCTTCTCTGGTGAATCCATCCATCACTTTGCGTCAGATCATTGGACCACCCCTGAGCGCTTCGCAAGCGGAAACAAAAATCGTGTCATTGAGCCGATCCATCCGGCACCGGAATCGCCTCGCAAAGCTCGCGCCAACCCGGGAAATTCCACTGATTCGGAAACCCACGGCACTGGATCGGCTTCACGGCCTGAATCGTGCAGCTGTTGCCATCGAGCATCACGCATTCGTGATTCTCCTTTTCGATCAATGAAAGCCCCATGCGGTCGCTGCGCAGGCGGGTGAAACGCGCGATGAAATCTTCTTCACCGAGATTGAGAAACTTGGCGATCGCAGCGACTTCTTCTTCTTCGAGCCGCACATCACCCGGCCACTTGCAGCACGCCGCACAACGCTGGCACACATATCGCACACCCTTTTCCAACGATGTCACGCGGTTGGCCACGCTGCCGTGCGATGACAAGTCATGCTCACTCATGATCCGATTTCAAATTCGCTGATAATGATAATTCACCCGCCCAAGGAACCAGCGCCACTTCTTGCCGGGCTTACCGTTATCGAGCAAAAAGTGCGGGCAATTTTTGTTGGGCGGATTCCTTCCCTTCCTCGGCCAATGATAATGCGGCACGACATGGCGCAAGGGAATGCCCTGCTTCTTCATCAGGATCGCCGTGAGTTTCGCAGTCCGCTCGATCGTTGCCCTGCGACTGCTGCCGCGATGCTCGCACATTTCGATGCCAATCGAAAGGCGGTTTCCCGGGCCATGAAAATCCGCATGCTCACCCTGCTCGCTGATCGGCATGTGTTGGATCGCCTCGCGGTCATCGACAGTGAAATGCCAAATGAGATAACCGATGCGGTTGCCGTTTTTGGTTTTCGGAGATCGCAACGCGCCACGCTTGAGCGCAACCGCATGGCGCTCAGCATTGGCGTGATAGTTCTGCGTGCTGTGAATCGTAATGTACCGCGGCCGCATCGGCCTCACGACTTTGCGACCGTGACGGCCCTTCGGGACCATGTCGGCACGAAGATTCACCTCGCGATACATCCGCGAAACCGAGCTCTTGCCGCCGGATGATGACACCGACCTTCCCTCACGACCACCACCCGGCGGCCCGACGCGATGGCACTGGAGGCTCATCGCCACCGGCAACATGACCGCCATGATGCAGAGAAAGCGTTTCACGCAAAACATCTAGCATAAGCATCGATCTCAGAGGAAACGGAAATTTCTTCCATCGTGGCCGACCCGC
>JAGWXY010000072.1 GCA_018969605.1 Verrucomicrobiota bacterium
GAATCATTTTAACCACTGATTTCGCAGATTTACTGATTATCGAGGAGCGCATTTTTTGTGATTTTTCTTTATCTGTGCAATCTGTGTAATCTGTGGTCAAAGCCCTCTTTGTTTGCATTTCAACTTCCGAATTCGGGTTTAATCAACGAAACCACTCATCGGGTCCGCCGGGTGGCGGCAAGGGATTGCTCAGCACGCTTTGATCTTTCGGTATCGCAAGCCGATCCTCGAGCTGAACGAGGGCTGCCGAAACGCCATGAACGGGAAATCCGTCGCGCGTGCGCTCCCAATGCGCTGACAGCGCCTCGTAGGCATTTTCGGGTGTTTCAAAAATTTCAATCGCCGATGCCAGCAGGTCCATTTGCGGATTTTCCCATGCCTGCAAAACGAAGAGCAGGGCCTTCATGGTTGGCGTGTGGTTGATCTTGCCCTGCGCGTAAAGCCTTCTCGCCTCGGCCAATGCCTCGGCTTCACGACCCTCAACGCGGGCCAATGCATAAAACGCCGAGCGCTTCACATAACCGAGTGCTTTGCCGGTCTCATCGGACTTGCGGTAGGCCTCCGCCGCCGCGGCAAATGACGCATTTCTGTCGCGAAAAGCAGGGTACTTGTTGGAATCGGACAGCAGAAAACCCAAGCTTGCGAGCATGCTCCAATCATCGGGATTGTTGCGAATCCCCCTTTCGAGAAATGCCCGCCCCTTGAGGATCGACATCCGCCATGCCTCACGCCGACGCAATGGCGGCAGCTTTGAGTCGTTGATATAATACGATGCCGCGTTGTAGGCCATGTGCCATGAACCCGTTTCCCAATAATAGCGGGTGCGTGGAGCGAGATCGACGATGGTGTTGAAGGTCTCCTCGACATCCTGCCAGCGTTGCTCGGTGAAGAAAGTGAATGCCCGCAGGTTCAAAAATGTCGCCACCAGAGTTCGAAGACCTCCAAGCGCGACCGCCGAGCTTGTCTGGCCGATCTTGTCGCGGGTGGTTATTTGCAGCGCCGGTGGAAACAAACCCGCGTCGCGAAGAGAATTTCCAAGCGCTTGCTCATAAGGCATGCGTGCCGCTCCGAACGCGAGCAACGCCACCACAAGAATCAGGATTTTGCACCAGCCTCTCACAGGATTAAAATTCCTTGTCCGCAAAAATGAACCAGGATGCGATAGTAAAGAACACCGCGTAATAAAGACCGACCAGAGCCAACTTTGCGACGGCGATCATCGGCAGAGCCTGACCCTCGATCACCGCATCGATCACATTGAAGAGCTGGAAATCCGGCAACACAAGCGAAAGCAGCAATGATGCGAGACGCGCAAAGACCCCCTCGCCCGCCTCACCGGACTGCAAGTAGAGATTGCGGGCATCCGCTTGGAAGTGACCGATGAAGTAGATCAGAAAACTGACAATCGTTGTGAACAGAGTGCTGGATGAAAAGGTGGAGATCAGTAAAGCCAGCGAGGCCATGATCGAAGCCCGCAGAAAGACCGCAAACACCGCTCCTTGCAATGAGGCATTTGGCCCGCTGGCAAGCGTCTCGTTGCGAAGCGAAGTGACCGCGTCCTGCGGCCAACCCATGGCCCTGGCCATCTCTTCCTGCTGGGCGACGACCATGTTGGTGCGCACATGCAGAACGGCAGTCATCAACGCATCCATCAAGGCCAGCGAAACAAAAACCAAAAGCAACACACCGAGAAGTTTGCCGGCGAGGTAATCAAAGCGCGGCACCGGCTTGGCAAGGATCGTGTAAAGGGTCCGATCCTCCGCATCCTTCGGCAGAAGCAAGGCCGTCGCCACCACGGATAGAACCACCGAGAACAAGGTCATCGCGCCGAGCGACCAGCTTTTGATCGAACGCAGCACATTTGCCCCTACCGCTTCGGGACCTTCGTGCTGGGGCAGATCAAAGAAATTGCTGGCGATCGCGATCACCGCAAAGACCGCGAGAAAGTAAAACACCTTCATCCTCACAAGTTGTGTGAAGGTATGGGTGGCAATGACCCAGATGCGGCTCAAGTGCGAGCCTTTCGATGATGTGGCGGCGGTACTACTCATGGTGCGTCTTCACTGATTTCACGCAGGAACAACCTCTCAAGGGTGGTGCGCGGCTTGCCGGTTTTGACCACCGATGCACCGGGCGTCGATTCGACCAGTACCTTGATTTTTTCCAAAAGCTCGGGCGGTGCATCGCGCAGCACGATCTCCGATTGATCTTCGATCGCGATCAGATCCTCGAGCTTGCCCTCGCGCACCATCTTGCCGCGGAAGATGATCCCGACCCGGTCGCAGACTTCCTGCACTTGTTCGAGAAGATGCGAGCAAAGGAAAACCGTGATACCGCGCTCGCGGAGTTTGAGAATCAAATCGCGAATCTGTCGGGATCCCAGTGGATCAACTCCGGCAGTCGGCTCGTCGAGAATCACAAGCTGCGGCTCTTGGACCAATGCTTGCGCAAGTCCGATCCGCTGCAGCATGCCTTTGGAATACCCGCCAAGCCGACGATCGCGGGCACCCTCCAGATCCACGAGCGCAAGCAACTCGCCGACACGATCTTCCAGCTTACGACCACCGAGGCCGCAAAGCTTGCCGTAGAATCTCAAGGTCTCGGCACCGCTGAGGTGTTTGTAAAAATAAGGATTTTCCGGCAGAAATCCGACTTCGTCGCGCGAATCCACCTGCAATGAATCACGCCCGTAAATCGAACATTGTCCTGACGACGGAGCCACAAGCCCGAGCAACGCTTTCATCGTCGTCGACTTCCCTGAGCCGTTCGGGCCGATGAGCCCATACACTTCTCCGGGCATGATGCGGATCGAGACATCGTCCACCGCGCGCAAGGGTTTGCGGCGAAAAGAGGTTTTGAACTCCTTCACCAGATTGCGTATTTCAACTGCGGGGGTGGGAACTGCCATCAACTGGGAAAAGCCTAGTTTCAGGCTCCGCGCATGGCAACGGGTAAATGCAGGCTCACAGGCAGATTCGCCGGAACAACACATCGAGCGGAAGCTGCAGACCAATGTAGAAATCACCGAACTCGGCGTAGCGCGCGGACACCTCATCAAAGCGCATCTCATAGACGATTGCCTTGATGTCAAAAGTGTCCTTGGCCAGCAGCGTCACGCCCCACTCGAATTCATCAAGACCGGTCGAACCGGTGATGAGCTGGAGAATTTTGCCCGAGTACTTGCGACCGACGCGGGCATGCCCCGCCATCAGTTTGCGGCGCTCCTCGTAGCCGAGCGAATACCAATTGTCTTGGCCACTGCGACGCTTCGACATCGGGTAAAAACAAATCACCGGCCAACCCGGCAGTACGGGATAAAGCCGGTGCTTGAGGTAATGTGCCATCCGTTCGTCAAACTCCACGAGTGCAGCATCAAACTCCGCACTCCCCTCGGTCATGCCCTTTTCTCCGATCAGCGTTTCCGCCGAGTACTGCTCGCGGGTCGTGGTGTATTCCGAAGCTTCGGTCTGCGAAAGATAGGAATATGCCGGACTCAGAATCTCTGGCCCGAGTGAGAGACTGATCTGTTTTTCAAACGCATTGAGCATCTGCAGGTCGGGCCCGAGCAGCATGAAGCCGAGATCCGCTTTGGGCGTCGTCACCGAAAACACCAGCAAGTGCGTGTCGGGCGTGGCGCGAATTTCCTGAACGAGTTCGGTCAGCCTTGTCTTGGCCTGTCGTTTTTCGTCGTCGCCGTAAAGCGACCACTGCGCGTGGTCGACATGATAGAACAAGTGCATCACATGCCAACCTTCGCGGGGCACGACCGGGGTGATTTCTGCGGCGGACATGGCGGAACAATCAGCGACGCTCGGTGGCAATGTCCATCTCGAAGAGTTTGATGAAACCATCGCCAGACACATTTGCCTCGCCGCCTTCATAAACCTCAAGCTTCCAGGGTTTGCCTTCGCCCGTGCGGTATGCCGCATGCATGCCGACGTCATTGAAACCTGCGGTAGAAGCAATGGTGAAATTTCCACCGGCTGTGACCTGGCGCGTTATGGTATCCCCCACCGAGTCACCATTCTCATCACGAAACAAGATTCGCAAAAAGCCAGGCCCGCCGGTGCAGGACAATTCCAACACCGGTATCATGCGGGTACCTCGCCTCACCACATCAGCCTGCGGACCCGATTGCACCACATCCCGCCAGTAAGTTTTCGCCGCACGAACCGTCACATGTTTGCCACTGATGGGAAATTTGACATCTCTCGATTTCACCGACTCCACTGGAAGGCGCGTCGCCGAATAAATCAGAACCCCAGCCAAAACTGCCAATAAAGAAATGATCAGCGCGGTCATGCCAAACTTCTCAAGCATGGAATAGTCAGACGGCTGCCGCTTGACCAAGGGGGGATTTGCCTGAAGCGACGGGTTGGAAACCTCCGACTCAACTGGGGCGGGCACCACCGTCTCCTCGGGTGCAGTTTCGAGCTTCGGAAGCTCTATGTTGTCTTCAATATCCTTGCCCGAGACATTACCGCCATCATCGATCCACGCATCAAGATCATCCAATTTGCGCGAATGATCCGTAGTTTCGGGGACCCGTGTTTCAGGCCATTTGGCGGCATTTTGCTGCTGAACATTCAATTTGACGCCATAATCTGCCTCGTCAGGGGGATCTGTTTGTTCCGCAGTTCTTGGATCGGACTGAGGCCCGACCTTATTGTCTAAACCAGTAACGACCCTTGGTGCGCGAGTCAGCTTGGCGGGCGGGATGCCCTCACCGACGGAGCCAGGTGCTTTCGCCGACATCGAGTCGACAAATTCATCATCATCCAAGTTCCACAAGGCACCATCGCTCGATGCAAGCTCCATGTCCTTGCTGAGTGGATCGACCTGTTTGCTAAGGGGATCATCCCCTGAGTCGTGTGCGGAATTGGAACTCATGATCTCAATTGAGGAAACCCAATACCTCCGAAAACCCGGTTTGACCAGCTCGAAGATACACCCGCCAACACGTCAATCAGGCCCAGCCGATTTTAACGATCCGCAGGACATCCCCAGTGCCATCTCGCGATGGACGCAATACAGCGCAAAATTTAGGTTGCAAACTAGGGTTTTTGGCGGCATTGGGTTGCTCACAACCACATTACCCCAATGGCAGACCGAGAAGACAAGAACGCAGAAAACATCAACGGCAAATTCTATGTCGACAGCCAGTGCATCGACTGCGACCTCTGCCGCGAGACCTCCCCGGCCAATTTCACCCGGGCCGACGACGAAGGTTATTCGTATGTCTACAAACAACCGGAAAACGATGAGGAAGCCGCCCTGTGCCGCGAGGCCATGGAAGGCTGCCCGGTGGAAGCCATCGGCGACGACGGCGACGCCTAATCGCCTGCCATGAAACCCAAAGATCCATCCGGCGGAATCCGCGAGGAAATTCTGCGGGAATGGAGAGGCTGTGACGAGGCGATTGACACGAATGCCGGAGTCACGATCGCCGAAAAATGGATCCGCAATGTCCTCAAGTCCGTTGGTGCCGCCGACGGGCTCGATGAGGAAGTCGTCCGCTCGACATGGAAGGAACTCGCAGGTGATTTTATCGCAAGTCACACCGAACCTGTTTCCGTCCGCAATGGTCACCTTGTGCTTCGCGTCACCCAACCCGCGATGCGCTTCCATCTTGAACAAATGAAGCCGATGCTGCTCACCCGCCTTCGCGAACAACTTGGCGAACAACGCATCAAGTCGGTCAAATTCACCCTTGGCTGAAAAACCACGCCCATGTTTCGCAACCTCATCTTCGATTGGTCGGGCACACTCGTCGATGATCTCGGCCCGGTAATCGAGGCAACCAATGCGGTCTTTGAGCGCTACAATTTGCCGCCATTCGACCGCGACAATTTCCGCCGCCAGTTCCGCCTTCCCTACTCGGAGTTTTATGCCGAGTTCCTGCCCGACATTTCGCTCGCAGAACTCGAAACCCACTTCCGCCCGGCATTCAGCGCGGCAAAGACACCCGTCACGATCCTGCCGCACGCCCGCGAAAAACTCGAGTGGTGCACGCAACACGGCATTCGCGCTTTTGTGCTCACCTCAATGGATACCCATGCCTTCGAGCGGCAGATGGATGACTTCAAGCTCCGTCACCATTTCGAAGCGACTTACTCGGGCATCATCGACAAGCGCGACATGATCCACCGGATCATCGAACAGCATCGGCTCAAACCGCACGAGACTGCCTTTGTCGGCGACATGACCCACGATGTGGAAACCGCTCGCCATGGCGGGCTTTCATCGGTCGCCGTGCTCACCGGTTACCAACACCCGGAAGTGCTCGCCACCGTACGACCTGACCTCACAGTGCCCGACCTCGAAGTGCTGCGCAATCTCATGCACCGGCAGGTCGCCGCTCGACCGATCACCACCGTCGGCGCGTTGATCCATGACGGCACAGGCCGCGTACTCATGATCCGCACCCACAAGTGGTCAGGCCTCTGGGGCATTCCCGGCGGGAAAATCAAACGCGGCGAATCATCGCTCGATGCCCTCGCGCGTGAAGTTCGCGAGGAAACCAACCTTCATATTTCCGACATCGAATTTGTGCTAAACCAGGACTGCATTGCATCGCCTGAATTCATGCACCCGGAGCATTTCATACTGCTCAACTATGTCGCCCGCGCCACCGGCACGGATGTGCGACTCAACGACGAGGCCGAAGAATTCGTGTGGCTCACACCGGCCGAAGCGCTCAAGCTGACGCTCAATTCCCCGACCCGCGTGCTGCTCGATGAAGCACTCGCCCGCAAGCTCATCCCTCACGCCCATGCCTGACGAAATTGAAATCCGCCGACTCAAGGTCCATGCCTATATCGGCGTGCCCGATGAAGAACGCTCGGCACCACAGGACCTTCTCATTACCGCGCGACTGACACCAAGCCATGGCTTCGACGGACTTGCCGATGAGATCTCCCGCACGGTAGATTACCACGCGGTCGCCATCCAAATCCAGGAACTCGCCGCCGCACACCCACGCAAACTGATCGAAACACTTGCCACCGAACTCTGCGATTTTCTGCTGCTCAACCACCCACTCGTGAAAGCAGCAATCAGCATCGAGAAACACATTTTGCCCAATACCGAATGCGTCGCTGTGCACATCGAGCGCAGTCGCTGATCGCATTTACGCAAGCTCGCCGCCGATCCACGCGAGAAATTCTTGATTGCCATCCGTTCCCGTGATCGGCGAGGCAATCACTCCACGCCACTCGCGTCGGCATTCCTCCACCACAAAGCGCCGGATTTTTTCCACCGCCCGCTCATGCAAAGCCGGATCACGCACGATGCCGCCCTTTGAGATGTCCTCACGGCCGAGTTCGAACTGCGGCTTGATCAAACATACGACACTGCCTTCGTCATCGAGCACCGAAAAAACTGCCGGCAAAACTTTGGTCAGCGAAATGAAAGAAAGATCCATCACCGCGAGGCGGACTTTTTCCCCGAGATCCCCCGGCACCATGTGACGCGCGTTGAATTGCTCTTTGACCACCACCCTCGGGTCGTTGCGGAGTTTCCACACAAGCTGGTTGGTACCGACATCCACCGCATGCACCTTCGCCGCCCCATGCTGCAGAAGGCAGTCGGTAAAACCACCGGTCGAAGCACCCACGTCGATGCAGACCCAACCCGTAGGGTCGATCCCGAAGGCTTCCAGCGCACCCTCGAGCTTGATCCCTCCCCGCCCGACAAATTTCGGCTTTTCCCTGACCTCGAGCGCCGAGTCCTCCGCCAATTTCTGCCCCGGCTTGTCGATCACCCGGTCGCCGATGCGCACCTCGCCGGCAAGGATTAGGCGCTTGGCCTGCTCCCTCGACTCACACAGCCCCTTCTCGACCAGAAGGACATCGACTCGCTCAAGTTTCATCGGATTTCACCGCCAACATATTTGCCCTAGCCTGATGCGCAAGCCGCGGCTCTAAATCCATTCACACCCGCCTTGCCAGCCACCCGGCTTGAAGTATCTTCGTGCCCTCGCCCATGACCCAGTTTCTGAAAAAATTCCTCGGCATGAACTGGCTCATGGTTCTCGTGATGTATGCCCTTCTGGCATTTGGCGTGGTCATGATCGAGAGCGCCGCAAGGCACTTATACATCGGCGAGCAGGCCCTTAAGGAATTCGGCGGTGCCGGACGGTGGTACGCATCGATGCAACAAAAATGGATCATCATCGGCAGCGTGGTGTACTTCGCCACCGCCCTCATCGACTACCGCTGGATTCGCTGGCTTGGAATTCCATTCTACTTTGTTGGCCTGGGATTGATGATCCTCGCCATGCAGCAGGACGACTCGGTTCACCGCCTTTCGATCTTCGGACTCAGCTTCCAACCGGCACAACTCGGCATCACCTCCGGCATCATCCTCATTGCTTGGCTCTCACAGGACCTGCCAAAACTTCATCCGTGGTTTGCATTGCCCTTTGCTCGCATTTCTGTCATCGCATCAATCGCCGCCGTGCCATTTCTCATGGTGATGAAAATGGGCGATATGGGTTCCGCCTTGGTTTGGATCCCGGTGGTGGTGGTCGCGCTACTCGTGACCGGCATTCCGTTTCGATATCTCACCTTCATGGGCCTCATCGGGGCCGGGCTTTTGCCGCTGCTCTATTTCGTGGTGTTGCCGATGGTTTCGAAACGCGGACCCGAACGCATCGACACATGGCTGCGCATGCTGCAAGGGCGCGAAGTCGATACAAGCAAGGAAGCCTACGCGCCATACAACATCTCGATGGCCGTCGGCAAAGCCGGATGGAAAGGTGTCGGTTGGAATGCGGGCCCCGAAACCGGCTCGCTGCATGCAAAAGCATTCATCCCCAAAGACACCGCACACAACGACTATATCTTTGCGGTGATCGCCGAAGAAACAGGATTCCGCGGAGGACTGATCATGATCACCGCTTTCGCCATTCTCATGGTGCAGGGCCTCATCATCGCCTTCTACAGCCGCGATGTCACAGGTCGCTTGCTCGCGAGCCTCGTCGTCGCGCTGTTTTTTGCACACGTCTTCGAAAGCATCGGCATGTGCTTGCTGCTCACCCCAATCACCGGCATCCCGCTGCCACTCATCAGCTACTCTGGAACCTTCGTGGTAGTCTGCATGATGCTCCTCGGTCTCGTACAAAGCGTCTGGATCCACCGCGCACCCGAGGCTTCTAGCACCGAATTTGGAAAAATTGCCTGATTTTCCCGTGTTTTCCTCTCCATGACGGCGTTTCCGGGCTTGCCCGCTAATCACGGCGAGGTTATCTCGCGCGCGCATGGCAAAGAAACCAGTAGTTCTGATCATTCGAGACGGATGGGGCGTCAACCCCGGCGGTCAAGCCACCGCCCAAAAGGATGGCAACGCCACTCTCCTCGCCCACACTCCTTTTCACGATGAAATGCTCGCCGCCTACCCCAAGGGCTTCCTCAGCGCCTCGGGCCTCGATGTCGGCCTGCCCGATGGCCAAATGGGCAACTCGGAAGTCGGCCACCTGAATCTCGGTGCCGGCCGCATCGTGTATCAGGACCTCACGCGCATCAACAAAGCCATCGCCGAAGGCACGCTCGCACAAAACCCTGTCTTCACCACCGCGCTCGAAAAAGCGAAGTCTGGCCGACTTCACTTCATCGGACTCGTTTCCGACGGTGGCGTCCATAGTCACCAAGATCAACTGATCGCGATGATCCGCCTCGCCCACCAAGCCGGTGTGAAGGACATCATGATTCACGCGATCACCGACGGCCGCGATACCTCGCCCACCGGCGGCGAAAGCTATCTCGCAAAAGTCGAAGACGAAGCCGCCAAATGCGGTGCGCGCATCGCGACCGTCATCGGACGCTACTTTGCGATGGACCGCGACAAGCGCTGGGACCGTGTGAAACTTGCATGGGACGCAATCGTGCTCGGCAAAGGTGAGCCGCGCGAGATCCTCGCCAGCGAGGCTGTTGCGGATTACTACCGCAAGGACAAGACCGATGAGTTCATGCCGCCGATGATCTTTGCCGAGGCCGACACCCAACGCATCCGCGACAATGATGTGATCCTCTTCTTCAACTTCCGCGCCGATCGCGCCCGCGAAATTTCCGATGCTTTCCTCAAGCCCGATTTCGATGGCTTTGACCGCGTCGTCACGCCTAAGACGCACTACGTGACGCTCACCGAATACGACGAAACCTACACCTGCCCGGCCATCTTCGCGCCTGAGAAACTCGACATGGTCCTGGGCGAAACGGTCGCCGCCGCTGGTCTTACCCAACTCCGCATCGCGGAAACGGAGAAATATCCGCATGTCACCTATTTCTTCAATGGCGGCGTCGAACAAGCCAACGCCGGCGAGGACCGAGTGATCATCCCCTCGCCCAAGGATGTGCCAACCTATGACTTCAAGCCGCAGATGAGCGCGCCAGAGGTCACCAATACCGTGGTTTCCAAACTCAAGGACTACGACCTCGTGATTCTCAACTTTGCCAACCCCGACATGGTCGGCCACACCGGTGTGGTCGAAGCCGCGATCAAAGCCGTCGAAACCATCGACGCGGGAGTCAAAGCGGTCGTCGAGGAAACCCTCCGCCTCGGCGGCAAACTCCTCATCACCGCCGACCACGGAAACTGCGAATACATGCGCAATCCCGATGGCTCACCCAATACCGCGCACACAACCTTCCTCGTTCACGCGGTCTATGTCGCCAGCGACTCGGATCAATTCAAAGTGAAGGATGGCATCCTCGCCGATGTCGCCCCCACCCTGCTCGACATGCTGGGCGTACCCAAGCCCGCCCAAATGACCGGCCACTCATTGCTCGAGAAGAAGTGAGTTAAGGAGGCACCACACTCCTGTGGCGCCCATCCCCTATCACACGCACGACAAGAGTGTCGTGCTTCCACACGGCTTGCCCGTACGCGTAGGTTGAAATTCCCGCAATCTCGTTGGACGGTGATGGTTTGCGTCATCCGTCATGAACATCCATCTGCTTTCGCTTGATGAGGCCTACGGGCAGGTGGATTCCAGCACGCGAGGCCTCAGCACCGACGAAGCTGCCCGGCGCTTGTCCCTTGGCAATGCCACCATGCGCAAGACGACACATGCCGCATGGGACTTGTTGCTCAATCAATTTCGCAGCCCCTTGGTGCTTCTGCTTCTCGCAGCGATGGCGATCTCGCTGTCAATCGGCGACCGCATGGATGTGCTGATGGTGCTCGCGGTCGTGTTGATGAGCACAATGCTTGGTTTTTGGCAAGAATACCGTGCCTCAAATGCGGTGGCCGCATTGCTGAACTTGATCCAAACCAAGGCCACCGTTCTGCGCGATGGCTCGGAAATTGAAATCCCTGTGCATGAGGTTGTCACAGGCGACATCACCATCCTCAACGCCGGCGACACCATACCTGGCGATGGAGTCCTCATCGAATCCAAGGATTTGTTCGTCGATGAATCCGCGCTGACCGGTGAGAGCTATCCCTCTGAAAAAAATACCGGCAGCGTACCGGAAAATGCCAGGCAAAGCGAAAGAACCAACGCGGTCTTTGAAGGCACCCATGTCGTGAGCGGCACCGCCCGCGCCCTGATCATGACCACCGGCGCACAAACCGAGCTTGGCAGCATTTCCGAGCGACTTCGCTTGCGTGCGCCAGAAACCGAATTCGAGCGCGGCCTGCGTCGCTTCGGGGAATTGCTGATCCGCGTGACCCTGGTTTTCGTGATCATGATTTTTGCGATCAATGTTTTCTTTCACCGCCCGGTGCTGGAGTCGTTCATGTTCGCACTCGCGCTGGCCGTGGGCATGACGCCCGAGCTGCTGCCCGCCATCGTGAGCATCACCCTCGCCCGAGGTGCCAAACGCATGGCCGAGGAACAGGTGATCGTGCGAAAACTCTCAGCGATCGAGAATTTCGGCAGCATGAGCGTGCTTTGTTCCGACAAGACGGGAACCCTCACCGAGGGACGCGTCAAACTCCACGCTGCCATGGATGCCGATGGCCGCCAAAGCGCAATCGTCCGACTTCACGCGGTGCTCAACGCCACCTTTGAAAGCGGCTTCACCAACCCGATCGACGAAGCACTGCGATCGGATGCCGAAGTCAAAACCGAGGGCTA
>JAGWXY010000073.1 GCA_018969605.1 Verrucomicrobiota bacterium
TCGCGGATGTAGATGCCGGGTTCGATGGTGAAAAGCATGCCTTCGGCGAAGGTGGCGTTCGGCGGGCAGACATCGTGGACATCGAGGCCGAGGTGGTGGGAGGTGCCGTGCATGAAGTATTTTTTCACGAGCGCCTTGTCGGGGCCTTGCGCGGCTGCGTCCTTGGCCGAGAAGAGCCCGAGGTTGACGAGTTCGCGTTCCATCAGCGAGAGGATTTGTTTCTGATATTCGGTCGGGTCATTGCCGGGGCGCAGCAGATCGTTGGCGCCGCGAAACACACGCAGCACCGCGTCGTAGACCTGGCGCTGGCGTTTGCTGAAGCGTCCGCTGACAGGAACCGTGCGCGTCATGTCGGCATTCCAGCCGCCCCACTCGGCCGCGACATCGAGCAGCACGAGGTCGCCCTCGCGGCAAATTTGGTCGTTTTTCACATAATGAAGCACGCAGGAATTTTTTCCCGAGCCGATGATCGGCGCGTAGGCGAATCCGCGTGAACCGCTGCGCACGAATTCGTGCAGCAGTTCCGCTTCGATTTCCCATTCGCCGACGCCGGGTTTGATGAAGCCCAGCAGCCTGTTGAATCCCGCGCCGGTGATTTCGCAGGCGCGTTGGATCATTTGCACTTCCGCCTCCTGCTTGATCATGCGAAGGCGGTGCATGATTGGCGCGAGGCGTTCGTAGCGGTGCAATGGGTAAACCGCTTGGCAGGATTTGATGAAGCGCGCGTTGCGTGTTTCGACCAAAGGCGTGGCCCGCGTGTGTTCGTTGGTTTCGAGCAAGACCCGCTCCGCCTGGGGCATGAGGCGGTGATAAATCGAGTCGAAGGTGCTCGTCCATTCAACGCGCGCGATGCCGGTGAGTTTTTTGGCTTCTTCTTTGCCAAGTTTTTCTCCCTCCCAGACCGCGATGTGCTCGTTGGTTTCGCGGATGAAAAGAATTTCGCGATCTTGCGGGTTCGCCGCGTCGGGCATCAGTAAGAGGATTGTTTCCTCCTGATCGACACCAGTTAGGTAAAAGAGATCGCTGTTCTGGCGAAACGCCATCGTGCCATCGGCATCGGTCGGATAGACATCGTTTGAATGCAGGATCACGATGCTGCCGGGCTTGAGGCATGACCTCAGCCGCTCGCGGTTGCGGGTGAAAAAATCGGGGTCGACGGATTTGTGGCGCATGACCTTATCTCACGCGAGATGCCGCAGGCGGGCAATGAGGATTTTGGGGGGAGGAGTTAGAAGTTATTTGTTAGTGGTTAATGGGGGGAAGAGGGGGATGCTCATTGAACATCCAACATTGAACATCGAAGTGGAAGAAACTGAAGAGTTTGAGCCTTGACATTCTGTATTCGAATCGTTGGAATAAACTATTCATTTATGAGATTTTACACTACCGCCCAAAATCCATTCGCTTCCAAATCTTCGATCTTTGGAGTGGCAAAGAAAGGTCTCATCCTTGTCGTGGTTTCCCTATTCTTTGCCACGGCGTGTAATGAAAAGAGCAAGCAGAAGCCCTCTCGTCTTGAGGCTCCTCCCTCGCATTCGGTTGAAGAGCAAATTGAACTTGAGAGAATCGAAAAAGAAAGAGAGGAGCAGGAGCGCAAGGCTAGGGAGAAAGAGGAGGAAAGACACAAAACTGAGTCAAATGATGAGGAAATTCGTCTAAAGCGAGAAGAGGCACGCCGACAAGCCGTGGGGCAAGTGATTGCTAAGTTGGAGACTTTGAAGGGGGACGTGTACGAGAATGTTACGATCAGAGAAGTTTCCCCAATTGGCATTGCGATTCGTCACGATGCGGGATCGAGGCGTGTGCCGTTTGAGGAACTGCCTTTGGAGATGCAGCAGCAATTCTTGTTTGACCCAAAAGAGAAAGAAAAAGCTTTGGCTGATGAGCGCGCCCTTCAAAACGCGCATTTGGCACAGTTACAGGCAGCAAAAGTAGAAAAGTCCGAATTCCAGAAAACAGGTCAAGCTGAAGAATACCGACTGAAGGTCTCAAAGGCCGTTGCGACTAAAAGCGCGAGAATTCAAGTGCTTGAAGATGAAATTCGTTCGCTTGAGAGTGATGTTGAAAGAGAAGAAAACAAAAAATATAACAGGCCGCAGTATTATCGCGATGGCCGCTGGGTCTACGGTCCAGGCGGCATCAGTCGCGCGCCTGAATTTCGCAAGAAGCTAGAAGCAAAACGCCAAGAGTATGGCGTACTTAAGCAGCAGGTTGCGATGCTTCAGGTGGAGTTGGATTCAATGCGTTGAGTTTGGTGGTGCTTATAAACTGGCACGATGCCCGCTGTCGCATGAAGACGCGGTTTCTTCTTGGCGACAACCTCAAACAAATAACCCATAACTCTCCCCCACTTTGCGGTGAGCTTTTTTGTAAGAGTCGGCGCTACGGGGCCGCATCGCCCTACCGTGAAGTTGCTCACTTCTTCTTCTCGATGGCGACGAGGGTGATGTCGTCCATCTGGGGGCCTTCGCCGGTGAAGTGGCGGAGTTCCTCTTGCATGCGGGCGAGGATGGCTTCGGCGCCGAGCGGGGCGGTGTTGCGGAAGCATTCGCACATGCGGTCCATGCCGAATTCCTCGTCATCGGCGTTGACCGCTTCGCGGACGCCGTCGGTGTAGAAGAGCAGGCAGTCGCCTTGATGGAGTTCGATTTCCTGATCCTTGGTGACGCGTTCGAAGACATCGCCATCGTCGACGCCGAGGGCGAGGCCAGGTGAGCGCAGGAGTTCGACTTTGCCTGTCTCGTGGCGATAGAGCAGGGCGGGGTCGTGGCCAGCGCGGGCGATGACGGCCTTGCCATTGGTTTCATCGAGGATGCAGTAGGCCATGCTGATGAACATGTCCTCGCGGATGTCGGGAAAGAGTTGGCGATTTACGGTCGCGAGCGCGGCGGCGGGAGAGGATTTTTCGCGGGCGACCGAGCGCAGGGCGCTGCGGCACATGGCCATGAGGAGACCGGCTGGGACGCCCTTGCCCGAGACATCGGCGATGGCGACGCCGAAGCGGTTGTCGCCGAGTTCGAGGTAATCGTAGTAGTCGCCGCTGATGATGCGTGCGGGGAGGTTGGTGCCGCTGATGCGGAACCCGGCGAGCACCGGGTTTTCCTGGGGAAGGAGCACGCGTTGGACTTCGCGGGCGTTTTGCAGCTCGTTTTCCATCGCGCGTTTCTCGTGGGCCTCGCGGTGGACGCGCGCGTTGCCGATCGCGAATGACGATTGCTCGGCGGCTGAGCGGAAGACCGCGAAATCATTCGCGGTGAAGGCGCCGTCCTCGTGGCGGCGGGCGACAACGAGCACGCCAAGGTCGCGTCCGGCATGACGCAAAGGTGCGAGCAGCGCGGTGACATTGTCGGTGTAGCTCATGAACGCGTCGTGAAATGACGGATGGCTTTTCACATCCTCGACCTTGATCGCTTCGCCGGCGGCGAGGCAGTGGCCGAGGATGCCTTCGTCGGCAGCGACGCGCGAGAGGCGCAGGTGGCTTTCGAGGGCGCGCGGGTCGCGTTCGGCGCGTTTGAGCACCTCGACAGGCACGCCGATGAGCGGTGGGCAGTCTTCCGAGATGTAGGACGGAATGAGAAATCCGTTTCCAGAACCGAGGAAATAGATCGCACCGCCGCGTGCGTTCACAACCTTGTCGATGCCATCGACGATGATGCGTGAAAGCACCGAGGGGGATGGCTCATTTTCGATGGCGAGTCCAAGTTCGTGCAGGAAGGAAAACATCCGCTGTTCCTCGCCTTCGAGTTCGTTGAATTTTTTGCGGATGAGTCGGTTGCGCCGGCGTTGGTTGTGGAGCGCAAAGATCAAAATTATCGCGGCAAGCATGAACACCGCGAGCGCGACCAGTGGAGAATACTGCAGCCCGGGGATGCTCATGGGTTCCGATTGGCTGATGATTAGGATTGCGTCTGTCGGCCGGCCTCCGGCGACTTGGCGTCATTGCCAGTTTCCTTTTCCAGCATCGAGACCACGGCGGAAAATGCCTGCTCGTTTTTCTCGTTGAGGGCGGACAATTTGCGATGGGCTTCCAGCACATGGAGCCCGCTCGCGCGCGGGTCGGCAGCGGCGGTGGCGCCGATCGGTTTGAGTTCGCTGCGGATCGTGCCGAGCTTGCTTTGCCAGATGGCGGCCGGCGGGTCTATTTCCATGAGGAAATCGAGGCCAAGGTCTTCGAGCGAGCGGCGGTTGCGTTCGTCGGCGCTGGCGATTTGAAGCCCGCCGCCATCGACCGCCGAAAGCTTTGAGGCCATGCCGGCCAGGGTGCCCATGAAGGTCGAGTCCATGCCCGTGCAAGCGTCGAGGTCGACGACCAGATGTTTCTCACCAGCACCGATTCGCTCTTCGGCATACGCCTTCATCAGCGGGCTGTTGCGAAAAGAACCTTTTCCTTCGCAACGGATCCAACTGAAACCATCAAAGACTCCAACGATAATGGGATGATCGGCAGGCACAAGAGCGTGGGAGCATGATTCATACTCCCGACGCATGAAGCTAAAATCGCCCGCGCCAAAGGTCAATCATGCATCTTGAAAATCGCGTGGGATGGACAAATTTGAACCGCAAAAAGCACGAAATTTCACGAAGGGAAAAAGTGGCAGGTGGGGGAAGCTTGCTCCACGGTTTGAGCTTAAGCATGGGCCGTTCACTCTTTGGTGGCGGCAAATTTCAGATTGCGGATCGCTAGCAGTGCTGGCAAGGTGTCACCATGAAACTGAAGGCAATTATTCATGAGGCGGAAGAGGGCGGATTCTGGGCTGAAGTCCCGGCTCTTCCGGGCTGTTTTACCCAGGGCGAATCCCTCGAAGAGCTGGAGGCAAATCTTACCGAAGCGATCGAAGGATGGCTGCTTGCCGCAGAGCCTCAGGGCGGCATTCATGATGGCCGGGTTCTTGAGGTTGCCGTATGAAGGTCGTATCTGGCAAGGAATTGGCCAAGTATGCCGAGCAAAAGGGTTGGTCACTTACGCGAATCACCGGAAGTCATCACATTTATACGATGGCTGGACGCGTGGAACGTTTAGTCATACCAATTCACGGCAATCAGGCTCTCAAAAAAGGACTTCAACGCGGTCTTATGAAGATTATTCCGCTTGATGACCATGAACTTTAAGAATGTCGGCCGAAACGAACGCCAACAATTACCATTTAGACTATGAGCGCATCCAAATACCTGCCACTGATTCACCCGGGTGAAATCCTCTTGGAGGAATTCATCAAGCCGATGGGCTTGAGTCTTGCGTTCGTGTCCCGCTCGACGGGCATTCCTGCATCGCGTCTTACCGAGATCACCAAGTGCAGGCGTGGACTGAGTGCCGAGACGGCCTTGCGCCTGGCAAAATTTTTCGGCACCTCGGCCGCGTTTTGGATGGGGCTGCAGTCGGAGCACGACCTTGAGTTGGCGGAAAGGACCTTGGGGGTTAGAGCATTTTGCTCAAATCTGTAGCCGGTGCTTGGGTTTAAGTGTGGGAAATTTGCGGCTTCGCCGGGTCTTGGAAAAACAGCGGAAGATTTTGTCCATGGCTGCGTTCTTGCTCAGTCGTGGATGTCTATCCACTCCATCGCAACGCCTTGCCCTAGCCAAAATCTTCTCGCTGCACCGGCTACACCTTTTCGCAAAATGCTCCAAGGTTGGGCGCGAGGTGGTGCCGATGGCATCGTGATGAGCTCGAATGTTTGAGCCTTAGCCGTTCACTCCCAAAGGTACGAGTGGTGGCTTTCGATTTCACGGCCGCCGCGTTTGAGGGTGGCCTTCCATGCGAGGACGCGGCCGCCTTTGAGGTAGTCGTTGCCGGTGACGCGGAACTCCGCTTTGCCCTTGCGGTCTGATGATGCGAAGCGCTGCCACTGCCGTTTCACTTGGCTGGCGGTGGAGCCTTGTTGGTATTCGAAAACAATTTCGATCTCGCCCTTGCCCGCTCCGGCGGGGTCACTCCAGTGCATGGTGTAATAATGCCCAAGGCGGTCGTTGCGCTCAGCCGCGGTCAGGGCTCCATGCAGGCGCCGCAGTTTTTCCATGCGCACCATCGGCTCGTCGGTTTCCGGGGTGGAGAAATCGCGCATGAAGAACGAATCCACCTCGAGTGAACTGCGGGTGCTGCAGCCGGTCAGGCAAAGGATCAGCAGCAGTCCGAACAGGCATCTCATGGCGATGATTCAAGCGGCGGGAAAAAGAAATTCAAGGCGCATCCGCCGGTCGATGTCATTTGACCTCACCCCGTTTCCTCGGCGAGGATGTCGACACCGTCCATGAGTGAGAGCCCCCTTTCGGAGATCAAACTGGAATTCGACACGCCGCAATTCTTGCACGCGCTTTTTGCCAACGACCCGAAAAACCTTGGCTATCTCGAGTCGGTGTTGGGTGTGAAGGCAGTGACGCGCGAGGGTTGGCTGGTGCTCGCGGGTGGGCCAAGCGCGTTGGAGTCGGCACGCGCGGCCTTTGCGGACCTTGAGCAGGCGCTGCGAAAAGGTGGGCGTATCGATGCGCGCGATTTCCAACTCGCGGTCGATGTGGCGGCGCGCTCGGAAAAAATCGGGGTCAATCAACTGGCAGAGGTCAAGTTGGTCGGCTCGCGCGGTCGCAAGCCGGTGATGCCAAAGACTCCGTCGCAGTTGGAGTACATCCGTGCGATCGAGAGTCACGATGTGGTTTTTGGTTTGGGTCCGGCGGGCACGGGCAAGACCTACCTTGCGATGGCGATGGCGCTCACGCTGCTCAAGCGGCGGGTCATGCAGCGGATTGTGCTGACCCGGCCTGCGGTTGAGGCTGGCGAGGCGCTGGGTTTCTTGCCGGGCGACTTGCGTGAAAAGGTCGCGCCCTATTTGCGGCCGCTTTACGACGCGATCCACGACATGCTCGATCCGGATGAGGGTCAGCGATATCTCGAAGAAGGCACCATTGAAATTGCGCCTTTGGCCTTCATGCGCGGGCGGACGCTATCGCGTTCGTTTGTCATTCTCGATGAGGCGCAGAACACCACGCGCGAGCAGATGTTCATGGCGTTGACGCGTTTGGGCGAGGACTCGAAAATGGTCATCACCGGCGACAGCTCGCAGGTGGATCTCAAGCCGGGCGTGCGCTCGGGGCTTGCTGAGGCCGAGCATGCGCTGCAGGGCGTTGAGGGGATTGCCTTTCAGCGATTTTCGCAGGCCGACATCATCCGACATGCGGTGGTCGGGCGCATCGTCGAGGCCTACGAGCGGTATCGCGCGTGAGGTTTGCTTCGACGGTTTTTTCGTTTTTTACAAACTACTGCGCGGGCGGCGCTTCGCCTTCCTTCGGTGCGAGCTCCTCGGCTTTTTTCTTCATTTCTTCGAGCTCTTTCGAATTGGCGGTGGTGCTCGCAGGCGCTGCGGGCGTCGTTGGCGCAGTGGTTGCGGCGTTGGCGTCTGGAGCGGTTGGGGGCGCTGGATTCGGTGGGGTTTGGTCCGGGGCGGCAATCGGTGGCGCGCTGGCGGGTGAGGGTGCGTCGGGATCGATGACCGTTGGAATTGCGCCGGCGGGTGGTTGTTCTCCTGGTGCGACAGGAGGGAGAGGTTGGGTCGAGCCCGGGAGGGGTGGGTAAAGTTGGATTTCGTTGGGGTTGCTTGGAAGTGTACCGACGGAGCTGCTCGCGCCAGCGGCGTCTTCGACCATGACGGGTGGCACAAAGCCGACTTCGCCGCTGTCGAGTTCGACTTTGAGGTAATTGCCGCTGGTGGAGATGACTTTCATTGATGTGCCGCGGCGCAAGAGCTTGTCGGCATCGGCATCGCCTTTGGGGCGCTTGAGGAAAAATGCCGTGTTGTCGACCGCAGCTCGCACGAACTGACCTGCGTTGAAACCTTCGGTATCGGTCGAAGTGGTGCTTGCATTGGTGCCCGGGGCGCGCAGCGGATCGGTCGTGCCGAAATCGCTTGGCCCGTTGGAGGTGTTGCACGCCACAAGCCCGATGGCGGCCACGCCGGAAGCTAGTGCCAGTTTGGTCAGTTGTTTCATCGGATCGTTTCCTAGCATAGCGGCGGTGGATGAGTCAATACCGCCGATCGCGGAAGTTCGAGGGCTTCTCGTGTAGGGCGGCAGCATTTCATGCGACCTTGACCATCAGGAAATCGGAAACCAGAGTCGCCGTCGCGACATTTCCCAGCACCTGCATGAACTTCAAGACACGCACCCTCACCGCCCTGCGCGAAGCCCGCGCCAAGAACGCCCCCAAGTCGGCCCTGGTTGGCCTCGATGGATTTGTCGACACGATCGTCAAGCCGGTGGCACAGCGGACCGGCCAGGGTGAGGCCTTCACGCCGATTGAAACGATCACCGAATTTGCGCAGCGAATTGCGGGAGCGGCGGGCAAGAGCACCAACATCGAGTTTTATCCGTTGATGGAAAAACTTGGCGGAAATGGTCCGATCATGGCGTACGCGTTGATCGCGGCTGGCACACGGCTGACTTATGTCGGCGCCTTGGGACGGCCGTCGCTGCACGCGGTGTTTCACGACTTTGCCAGCAAGGCCGAGATTGTTTCGCTGTGCGAGCCGGCCACCACGACTGCAGCCGAGTTCAAGGATGGCAAGCTGATGCTTGGCCAGTTGAGCAGTCTCGACACCATCACGCTTGAGACCATCGATGCGGTGATGGGCGCGGAAAATTTTCGCAAGACTCTTGCGACTTCGGATCTTGTCGCATTGGTGAATTGGACGATGATCCCGAACATGACCGCGATTTTTGAATCGCTCGTCAATGAAGTGCTGCCGACCTTGCCCGCACTTGAGGGTCGCGTGTTTTTCTTTGACCTTGCCGATCCTGAAAAGCGCTCACGCGAGGACTTGCTCGAGGTATTGCAAATCATTGCGCGCTTCGGTGCATTTGGCAGCGTGACTCTGGGGCTAAACCTCAAGGAAGCGCAGCGCGTGCATGCCGAGCTTGGCTTTGCCGCGCGCGGTGAATCGGAGGATGACCTTAAGACCACCGCCGCCGACATTCGTACGAATCTGGGTCTGGCCACCGTCGTTGTGCATCCTCGGCAATCGGCGGCCTGTGCGACTGCGCAAGGCACTTCATGGGTGCCGGGGCCCTACACCGACAAGCCCTTGATCACCACCGGTGCAGGCGATCATTTCAATGCCGGCTTTGTGCAGGGTCAGTTGCTCGGACTTGATCCCGAAGGCTGCCTTGCCTTGGGTGTATGCACCAGTGGCCACTACGTGCGCACGGCGAAGAGTCCGAGTCTCGATGATCTTGAAAAATTCCTCGCGTCTTGGGACTAGAGCATTTTGCTCAAATCTGTAGCCGGTGGTTGGGGTTAGGTGTGGGAAATTTGCGGCTTCGCCGAGACTTCGAAAAGAGCGGAATCTTTTGTCCATGGCTGCGTTGTCGCTCAGTCGTGGATGTCTATCCACTCCTTCGCAACGCCTTGCCCTGGCCAAAATCTTCTCGCTCCACCGGCTACACCTTTTCGCAAACTGCTCTAAGGAAACTTTTCAGCGCAGCTGATCGAGAAACATCGTCGCGTTTTTGCGATGCTCCGCTTGTTTTGTGGCGGGCATTTTTTCCCATGATTTTGCCATCATCGAGAGGCGCGGATTTTTGCCGAAAAATTCCGGGTGATCGGCGATGAAGGTCCAGAAGAGGCCGTCCCACGTCGCGCACCATGGGCCTTTGGAGTGGTCGGACATTTTCAGCACATAGTTTGATCCTGAGAGGTAAGGCTTGGTGGTGAAGCTGCCACCATCGGCAAACTGCGACATGCCATAGACATTTGGGACCATCACCCAGTCGTAGGCATCGATGAAAAGTTCCATGAACCAGCGATAAACATCATCGGGCCTGATGCGGCAGAGCAGCATGAAATTGCCGAGAATCATCAGTCGCTCGATGTGGTGGCAGTAGCCTTCACGCAGTACTTGGCGGATCGCATGGTCGACGGGTGCGATGCCGGTGGTGGCGGTGTAGAATGCAGCGGGCATCGGGCGATCGAAGTCCCAGAAATTTCCGCTGCGGATCGTGCGGCCGTGGTGACGGTAGATGCCGCGCATGAATTCGCGCCAGCCGATGACTTGGCGGATGAATCCTTCGAGCGAGTTGAGCGGAACTTCGTTTGAGCGATTGGCGATGGCGAGCACGCGTGTGACGACATCGGCGGGGTCGAGCAGGCCGATGTTGAGCATTGGCGTGATCGCCGCGTGATGAATGAACGCGTGGCGGGTCGAGATTGCATCCTCGTACGCGCCAAAGTCGGCGAAGCGTTCGATGAGGAATTGATCAAGCCATGCGAGTGAGTCGGGGCGTATGACCGGCCAGCGGAAATTTTCCGTGCTGCCGGGGTTGTGCGGAAAATGTTTTTCCACATGGGCGATCGCTTCGGTGATCCATCGGTTGGGTGCCGCGCGCGGTTCGTGCGGCACTTGATGTTTGCTTGGAAGCTTCGAGCGGTTCTCGGCATCGAAGGACCACTTGCCGCCTATTGGTGTGTCATCGTATTCGAGCAGGATGCGCATGCGTTTGCGTTGGGCCTGATAGAAGCTGGCCATGAAGGGCTTGCGCTTGCCGGCAATGTGGGTGGCGAGAAAATCCGTGGGGCTGAGGAAGTTTGGCGAATCGTGCACGCGCAGCTCGGCCCCGCGATCGCGGGCGAAGCGGCGCAAGCGCATCATCATCACATCGTCTTCTGGGTCGGCGATGTGAATGACGCGGATCCCTTGTGGCAGTGATTGATCGAGCAACTGCACGCTGTCGACTGCGGAGCCGCCGGGATTTTCGATATGGGACACCTGATGTCCCATGCCCCTGAGCTCGGCCGCATAGGCCTGCATTGAGGCTCGGTGGAGCACGAGTTTTTGTTTGTGGACCGCGAGCGGCCAGCGCGTGTCGTTGCCGAAGATGAGCGGGTCTTCGATGAGGTAGCAGAGACGCCCTTTCGCCAGCCCCGGATGACTTGCAAACAGCTGCTGCGGATGGATCAGGGCAATTTCCATGAATTTGGAAAATCAGAAGACCCGCACCGATGAGAGTCCGCCGTCGGGGCGGAGGATTTGGCCGGTGATGAAAGCTGAGTCGTCGGAGAGCAGGAAAGCGGTGAGCTTCGCGACATCTTCGGCGCGGCCGACTTGTTGCAGCGGATGGCGTTTGGCGGCGGCTTCGCGTTTGGGCTCGGAGTTGAGCAAGGTGTTGGCGAGTGGCGTGTCGGTGAGCGAGGGCGCGATCGCATTCACGCGGATCTTTGGAGCTAGCTCTGCGGCGAGCGAGCGGGTGAGGCCTTCGACTGCGCCTTTGGCGGTAGCGATCGATGCGTGGAAGGCCATGCCTTGTGCGACGGCGATGGTGGAAAAAAGCACGATCGAAGCCGATGGCGCGGCCTTGAGCGAGGGCAGCGCGGCTTGGATCGCGGCGGCGGCACCGAGGCAGTTGGTTTGGAAGTCATTGATGAAATCCTCGGCCGTGACGCGATGGAAGGGCTTGAGCGTGATGCTGCCGGGAAAGTAGACCAGTCCGTCGAGAACGGGTGGAAGGTCATTGAGAGTAGGAGCGGCGGCATCGAATGGCTGCACGGGGATGCCCATTTCCGTGAGTGGTCCGGCATGGCGTGCGGCGGCAACGATCGAGTGGCCGGAGGCATGCAGAAGCTGTGCGGTGGCAAGGCCGATGCCTGAATTGCCGCCGATCAGGAGAATTTTTTTTGGCATGTCCAAACTTGGAGCGTTCGCCTCAGGAGTGCAAGTAGGGAGAGAAGCCAGAAGAATGAGAGACAGAGGAAGTCAGATAAAAGGAAGAAGCTTGAAGGTTTGCTTTGTACGGTAAATGGAAAAATCGTAAATGGAAAAATCTTACAATTTCCCAGACAAATTGTAGAGATTTCCCTTGACGTATGGAATCGCCGTCGTTATTGGTGCAGCATGAGCAGCAAGCGATGGTTGGCGCCGTGGAAGGATTCGGCGGAAAAGCCGGCGATTTACCATTGCATCAG
>JAGWXY010000074.1 GCA_018969605.1 Verrucomicrobiota bacterium
CGAGCAGACGATGGGCGTCCATTCCCGGTGTCGAAGCGAAGCGCGGATGCTCCGCCCGGCCGATGCGCAGGGTGTTGCCGCCGCCGTAATCCCCACTTGATTCGCTGGTGTTTTCCACATCGCCCCACGGCAAATTCGCTGCGGTGGGCATTGAGGTTTTCCACATGAGTGGATCGTAAATGCGGCCGAGCTCGGTGACGCTGTAGAACCTGCCGAGGTTTGAAATTCGCATCGGCGCTTCCGTAGCTTCCGGGTTGCGAAGAACTGATGTGGCATTTGGGAAAAAGCGCGGATCGTCCGGATGGATGCGTTCGTCGGTGGTGTAAAAGCTGTGGTTGTCGTAACTCGAATTGTGTCCGCCATCGGGCCACTCCGATGGCATCACGCGTCCGTGCACTTTGGATTTTTCCGTGCTGTCCTTGCTGTAGACCGTGCCCCAACGGAGATTGCGGCGGTTCGGGCTGTAGTTGTCCGGGTAGGTGTTAGCGTCTTGCGGGGCTTGATTGTAAAACGCCATGCGTGGGTCGCCCATGTTGTTGCAGTAGATGCCGCTGCGGGTATGCGAGTGTGAGGGAATGGTGGTGCGCACGCGTTGGCGCGGTTGCGTGGCGGTGTCTTTCGGAAAGTGAAGGCTGCAGTTGTTGCGATGAATGCCGCCGCGTGACTGGTCGACGATTTTGCCATTCCACTTCAAGCGGTACCCGGCGCGCGATGTGCCGAAGGTTTCGCCTTCAAGCACGAGTGGGCTGGGAATGAAAACCGAGGACGGGCCGGCATCGATTTTGTAGGTGATCGTCCCGCAGGTGATCACGCGGTATTCGTTGGGCTTGAGCGTGAGAGCGATTGCCGGAAACCAGCGGCGGCCATCGCTTTCGGCGAGCGTGGGTGTGGCATTGCTGAGATCGGCGAGTGAGACTTCCGGGTTTGCGCCGAGCGGGAATTTGTAGGCCGTTTCATAAGAAACCTCCGCGTTGCCGCTGACCGCCTGATTGCTCATGTTCCAGAGTTCGACATAGGTCGAAACCGACAAGATTAGGTATTTTCGGCCATTTTCTGTGAGTGCATTTTCCCAGCGGAAGCGCATCAGAAATTCGCTGACGAGCGGGCAGGCATCGAGTCCGCGATAGCGGTTGGCGGACACCGATGGTGTGCTGTCGGTATCGGCGTAGTCGATGGTGTTGGCGGCAAGTGTGCGCAGGTAGTCATCGGGGAATCCGCCTTTGCGTTGATCAAACTCAGGCAGGGATTTTTTGATGTGCTCGGCCATTTCATCGATGGCCGTGTTGGCGTCTTTGGAGAGCAGTTGGTTGAGATTGATTTTTGGTGTTCCGGCGGCGCTTGCATCGATGCCTTTGGCAAAAGGAATGATCGGTTGCTCTTCGTAGGAGCGGAGATCGGCGCTCAAGTTTTCCTCGACCGCGCGCGCGGCAGAATCCAGTTGATGGCCATCGGCACCGCGTTGAATAGGCGTTGGGATATCGGCGGCGGCGAGGCAGGAATCGGGTGTGATGAGGATCGCCCGGTTTTTCAGGATCGACTTCGCGATGTTGCCTTGAGCGTCTTCGGTCGTGTTTGGGTCGATCGCATAGAGCGCGATTTGATTGAGTGGCGCCTGATCATCCGAGAGTGCTTGCGGGTTGAGGCCGGGTGCGGGAAATGGCCATGCGGCGCGTTGGTGTGATTCCGCGGGGCCATGGATGTTGCCGGAGCTGCCTGCGTCGATTTTTCCTTGAAGGTCCTCGACCCAGTAAGCGTAGCGTGCGATCGGCCGGTTTTTTTCATCCTTGATGTAGAGCCAAGCGGCGCGGGCCTTGTCGAGGTAGGGAAGGGTGGTGAAATCGATGCGTTGATCTTTGTTGCTTGTGACGAGTGATTCGATCGCAGGCGCTGCGAGAGGTTTTTCTTCCGGCATGCTGTTGGTGCTGAAGAGCGGGATGTAGCGATAATCATAGCCATTCGCTGTGGCCTTGCCGCGTGCGAGGAAAAGGTGCGGCGCAGGTTCGCGGTCTGGAGTGATCGGTTCGACAAGGCTGGATTGCAAAATGATGAAATCGTCATTGCTTGCCTCTTTGCCAAAGATGCCGCGCAGCTCTTCAAGGCCTGCGCGTGCGGCCAGCTCCGCGCGTTGCTGGTCGACGGACGAACGCGATGTGCCGCGTTCGATGCCGCTGACTGCGAGACTGCCGATTGCGGCGATCAGCAATGCGGCGGCCACCACCAGGACGACGACCAGCGTGAAGCCGGAAGCATGCGTGCGAGGCTTTGATTTTTCAGGGTGATTCATGTTTGCCGAAGCGAATGAGCATTTCGTGGATTTCCAGATTCGGGTGCGTTCCCGCATCTTCTGGCTTACCGAGAAACTTGCTGTTGGCACCGGTGCCGTCCCAGTCATCGCTGGATTTGAGTTTTGCGCTGAGGCTTTGGCTTGCGATCATGAGGCGCAGCGCGAGCGCCTCGGGTGCGGTGCTTGTGTGGGTCGCGTTGGAGCTCCAATCAATCCATTGGCCCGCGGCATCTCTCATTTTTGGTTTCACTTCGAATGAAACCACACCGAAGCCGATCGGCTCGTCGCGTTCGGGTTGTTTTTCAAACAGCGAGCCGGTCGATTGAGTTTTGAGTGCGGCGTAGGTATCGGCGCTTTCGCGCATGCCCCGCATGAGGCAGCGTACGGTTTGGTCTCCGAGTTGAAGATCGGCGAGGTAGTAATTCACAGCGCAGAGGTCGCCTATGCGCCCTTGCTCGGATTGCGCCTGCGGGGCTTGGAGTGAGAGAAACCCGAGGCGGTGAGATGGGCGTGATGATGGCGGTGTTTCGATGATTTGCGATGGATGTAATTTCGCTGTCGCGAGATCCGAGTCCAGTTGACTGATGATCGCGCGTGCTTCGCGTGCGTTGGCGATGTTGCTGCTGATCTTTTGGTATCCATCGCCTGAGCTTCCGAGCATCGATGCGGCGAGCAGAAGCACAATCGATCCGACGCCCATCGAGCAGCTCAGCTCCACCAGCGAAAATCCACGGCGTGATGTTGGCGGTTTCATGGAATGCGCGAGTGGAAATCAAGCGTCCTGCGTTTGTCGACAGGCGCGGTGGCCGGGTATTCGATGGTGATGCGAAGATCGAGCATGCCATCATTTTCCTGCGCCTTGGTGGCGCTGATTTTTGCCAAATGACTGATCGATTTGCCGTTGAGGTTTTTGATTCCGCGGTCGTATTGGGCGATGGTGATTTTATCTACGGTTGACCCTTCATTGGAAAATGCGAGCGCCCAGATTTCGTTTTCCGGAGGAAAAGTCTGACCTGTTTCGGTGGCCGTGAAGTACTGCGGTTTGCCAACTCTTGAGTTTTCGATTTCTTGGAGGCAGGTGGGAATGATCCATGCGCTGCGGTTTTCCGCTTCCGCTGATGCGCCACTTTTTCCTGCCTCAGCCATGCTGCCGAAGACCAGTGGCACCGCCAGAGCGAGCACTCCCATGGCAATGCTCGACTCGACGAGTGTTGAACCGGAGCGGCCCGAAAACATTGGCGAAGTGATTTTCATTCTTTGATTTGGTAGGGTCGTGCCGTGACGCGGCCGATCTTGATTTTTTGTTCGGTCACTGCGCCGCTTATGCCGTTATGGCGCGGGATGGCTTTGCCGTCGCGGTAGCTGCCGGCGGCAACGCGGATCAGGACGGGATTCGCGCTGGCGGGAAGAACGATGCCGCCGCGCGGGTTGAAGGCGATGGCGTGGACTTTTGCGCTGCGCGGTTTGGATTCGCTGCCGTATTGGAGTGCGATCTCTGGTGCGTCGAGCGGGTTGTCAAGGTCATCGAAACTGCCGCTGCTGATCGTGAGGCCGGCCTCGAGCGCGCGCCAACGGCCCTTTTGAACCGCTTTTCTAATAACTCCATCGAAGGAATCCGGCCATGAATCGACTTTAAAAATTCCGAGACGGCAGCGTTCGTCGGTGTTGGCGATGTCACCGGGCTCGGCGATGGCGAGAATCACATGTCGGCGTGAAGTGATCGCCGTGTTGCGAGCCTGTTCAATGAGGCTGGTGATCAGCTCGGTGCTGGCCTTGCGGGTATGTATTCCGGTGTGGCCAAGCAGCTGTGCGCCTGCGGTGGCTAGCGTGAGAAGAATCGCGATCGCCACGGATAACTCGACCAGAGAAAAAGCCGGGCGGCAAGGCTTGCGGGTATGGATATTGGGCGGGGTCACGGAACCAGGCGGGGTTTTTGGCTGTCATGCCAGCCGCCCTGTTGAACTGATCCACGTGAGATTTATTCAAACAAACTACTGATTCGTGAGATCGTAATTCGTCATCCCCGTATTTATTGGGGGGAAATTCACTCCTTTGCCGGAATGCCTTTCAGCAGGCCTTTGAGGAGTTTGCCGGCGCTTTCGCTGTTGTTCAAAATCGCTTCGACGCCTTTTTCGACGGGTTTTTCGGAGTTAATGATTTCTTCGGCGGTGCCTATGGCGTTTCCCTCGGTGTCCGGAATGCTTTGCTGTAGCTTGCCGAGAATGCGTGCCGCAGCGGCGTTCATGAGTCTGCCGCTCAAGTCCTCTTTTGGCTTGTTGGTTGTGCCGGTGATGCGGACCGGTGCCCAGCGCATGCCGCGTTCGTCGATCGTGAAAACATCGCTCGCGGCGCCGGGGAGTTTGGCGAGGACTTCGGGTGGCAGGCCGATGTTCAGTTGACCGTCGAGGTTTTCGCCATCGATGGTGATTTTGCCTTCGGCACGGATCGCGCCATCGCTGGCGATCACGAGATTGTCGAGGGTGAGGCGACCGTCTTGCCATTGCCAATCGCTACGAGCGTCGTTGAAAGCGAGTGATCGGAAGCGTTGGGTGTTGGAAAATGTGGCGAGCGCATCGAGTGCCGGAAATGCGGTGAGATTGCCATTCTTGAGCACGAGCTTGCCACTGGCGAGCGCGGGGCCCGAGTGGTTGTGGTAAGAGAATGTGGTTTCGAGTTCGCCGCTGAGACGCTTGACCCAATCGCCGCTCAGCACATCCGAGCATTTCACTCCGCTGATGCTGCCATCGATCGAATGCCGGTCGCTGTTGCCGTCGATTTCGCCGCTGGCTTCGAGTCGCGCGTTGTCCCAGGCGCTGAGTTGCACTTGATCGAGAAAGAGCCGGTCGTCCTGATGTTTCAGTCGAATGCGATCGATTTTTGCCGCCGGGAAATTTTTTCCAGCGAGTTCGAGAGTACCGCCGCTGAGGTCGACAGCGTGGCCTTGGCGGCCGAATGATTTCAGATCGGCGCGGAGCTGACTGGCGGTGAGTTGCTTGTCGCCGAACTTCGCGTTGATCTTGGCATTGGCGATTTGCAGTCCGTCGAATTTCACTTCGCGTGGCAGCCAGCTGCGGCTTGGTGCTGGGGCTGGCGTAATTGGTGTGGTGGTTGTCGAAGGCAACTCGGCCTTCGCTGCGCTTGGTTCTGATTTGGGCTGTGTGAAATCGAGGGTTGTTTCGAGGCGGTGTACTTTGGATCCGATGATTTCCCAGACTCCATTTTTCAATCCACCGAGGCCGATCTCGGTGCGAAGTCCGTCCATTTGCAGTGCGCGCAGCGGCCCGCTGCCGTTGGCGGTGAAGCTGGCGCTTTCGAGGGCGAGCCCGTCCCAACGAAAGGCACCGAATTCGCCCTCAGTGCCGAGCGCCTTGCTGGCTTTTTCCGAAAGCAATCGACGGAATGCATCGCCATGCAGGTAGCTGCGGATGAGGCCGTAAAATATGCCGCTTGCCAGCAGTGCGGTGCAGACGATGGCGATGGTGAGCTTCGCCTGCCATGCGATGCCGGATTTGCGCATGCGATCTGTTTCTGTGGGTTGATTCATAAAAAAAACCTAGCGGCGATCTCTCCCTCCGCAAGCTTGGTGAGATGTCGGGCTAGACTTTGGAGTTACAAGTTTCAGGTGGGCAAAACGCCACATTTGTGGTTGATGTGACGGGTCATGAAAATCAAGCGCCGTACATTTCTCACCACTTCATCGGCCGCGCTCGCCGCGGGATTTTTCACCAGCTGCGACAAAGGCAAGCTGCCCGAGCTGAAAATTTACAGCTGGGCTGACTACATCGACCCCGAGTTGGTCGCGGAGTTCGAGCAGGCGCAAAGTTGCCGTCTGGTGATCGATACTTTCGATTCCAACGAGTCGATGCACGCCAAGCTCAGTACGGGTGCGACCGGTTACGATGTGGTGGTGCCATCGTCGTACATGGTCAAGACGCTGGTGCGTGAAAACATGTTGCTGCCGCTCGACCATTCCAAACTGCCAAACCTCAAGCATGTCGATGCGGGTTATCTCAAGCGCGCGTTGGACCCGGGCATGAAACACTCGGTGCCGTACATGATGGCGCCGACCTGCATGGCGTGGCTGTCGAGCAAAGTGAACAATGCCGAGGCTTCTTATCGGATGTTTGAACGCAGTGATTTGAAAGGTCGCATCACCTTGCTCGACGACATGCGCGAGGTGCTCGGTGCGGCGCTGCGTTCGCTAGGATTTTCGATCAACACCAAGGACCCCGCGCAGCTCGCGCAGGCGCGCGATGTGGTGATTCGTTGGAAGAAGAACATCGCGAAGTTCGACAGCGAGCTATACAAGAGCGGCATCGCGTCGGGCGAGTTTCATCTCGTGCAGGGCTATGCTGGCGACTTGTTGCAGGTTGCTAGTGAAAACCCGGACATCGTGGTGAAGATACCGCAGGAGGGCACGGCATTTAGCTGCGACGACCTTTGTATTTTCAAGGATTCCAAGGCGGTGGATCTGGCGCATCGCTTCATCGATTTCATGACCGAGCCGAGAGTAGCGGCAAAAAACATGGAATACATTGCGTACCGTGCGCCGAACCAATCGGCTTATGCGATGTTGAGCGAAGCATTTCGTTGCAACGAGGTGCTGTTCCCGAGTGAAGAGGTCTTTGCCAAGTGCGAGCCGATCGACGATTTGGGTGACGCGCTTGCGTTGTGGTCGGGCATGTGGGATGCAGTCAAGGCCTCGTGAGGCTATTGTGGGATTCGGATTTTTTGAAACATGAAATGCGTGATTTGCAAATTGTGCGGCTGGATTTGTCGTGTGATTGCCGGCGTGGTGCTTGCGCTTGCCTGCCTGTGGGCCTTTGGCGCTTTGTGGTTTGATTTCCCGTTGGTGGAGTTCAGACCATGGGCGGCGGGGGCTTTCACCTTGGTGGTAATATTGGTGGCGGTGTTCGTGCGGCCGCGGTGGCGGGCAAGGCTCGGCATCGCGTTTTCAGTCGTGCTGGTTGCCGCCTGGTGGGCATCGATCCCGCCTCGCCAGTATCGCGATTGGAAACCCGAAGTGGCATTGACGCCACATGTGGAAATTGATGGCGACATCGCGACCATTCACAATCTTCGCAATTTCGATTACCGGACGACGGAGGATTTCACGCCGCGATACGAATTGCGAAAGGTCGACTTGCGAAAGCTACGCGGCGTCGATATTTTCATCAACTACTGGGGCTCGCCCTACATGGCTCATCCGATTTTTTCGTACGATTTCGGTGATGACGGGCGGGTTTGTTTTAGCATTGAGACGCGGCCGGAAAAGGGTGAGTCGTATTCCGCGTTGGGCGGGTTGTATCGACGTTTTGAGTTGTTTTATGTTGTGGCCGACGAACGTGATGTGATCCGCGTGAGATCAAACTACCGCAGCGGCGAGGATGTTTATCTTTACCACCTTGGCGTGAAGGGCGCGCGAGAAAGTTTTTTGGAGTATGTGCGCACGGTCAACGAACTGCATGAACATCCGCGCTGGTACAATGCCATCGCCAACAACTGCACCACGGCCATTCGCAGACAAAAACTGGCATCTGATCGCCCGCCTTTCGATTGGCGCCTCATCGTGAATGGCTTTGGCGACGAGTTGCTCTACGAGCGAAGGCAACTGGATCAATCACTGCCTTTCGCCGAGCTCAAACGCATTTCGCGTGTGAATGAAAAAGCCAAGGCCGCGGATCAAGCGCCGGATTTTTCCGAGCGCATTCGTGAAGGGTTGCCGGGGTTATAGATTCAAGTGGAAAAGAAAATGAAGACGCGGGCTCTTCAGGCAGGGACCTTTCTCCGAAAGGTCCGCTGTTGAATGCATCATTATAAAAAGCTATTTCTTCATGGGAGCGCGGGCGTCCTGCCGGCATCTTGCCCGCTTTGGCACCTACGCCTCTCTGGTAAATTTCTACCAAGCTTCAGCGCGGCATCGCTCAGCTGGGCGGACCGTTGCGGAGAACGGTCCCTGCCATTGCGGGCTGGATCAAGCCGCGTCTTGGTCACTGCGTTTGCGGCGCAGTACGGGCGGGCGTTCGTCGCGTACAGTTTGCTCGTTGATCGTCACCAGATCGATGTCGCTGCGTGAGGGGATTTCGAACATCACATCGAGCATCATTTTCTCGAAGATCGAGCGCAGCGCGCGGGCGCCGGTGCCGCGGCGCACGGCTTCTTCGGCGAGGGCGCGGAGGGCATCGGGAGTGATCTTGAGCTTCACGCCATTCATGGCGAGCTGCTTCGCGTATTGCTTGGTGAGGGCGTTGCGCGGTTCGGTGAGAATTTGGATGAGCTCGTCCTCGGTGAGTTTGCGCAACGAGGAGATCACCGGTAGGCGGCCGATGAATTCGGGGATGAGGCCGTAGTGCAGCAGGTCCTCGGGTTGGACGCGGCAGAGAATCGAGTTTTCTTCCTCCTCCTGTTTGTGATCGGCGGACTTGCCGGCGTGGAAACCGAGTGTGTTGCTGCCGAGGCGGCGGCGGATGATTTCCTCGAGGCCAACGAATGCGCCGCCGACGATGAAGAGAATCTTCTCGGTGTTGACCTGAATGTATTCCTGCTGCGGGTGTTTGCGACCGCCTTGGGGCGGGACGCTGCAGATTGTGCCTTCGAGAATTTTGAGGAGCGCTTGTTGCACGCCTTCGCCGGAAACATCGCGGGTGATCGAAACATTTTCCGTCTTGCGGCCGATCTTGTCGATTTCGTCGACATAGATGATTCCGCGTTCGGCGCGGGCGACATCGAAGTCGGCGGCTTGAAGCAGGCGCAGGATGATGTTTTCCACATCCTCGCCGACATAGCCGGCTTCGGTGAGAGTGGTGGCATCGACGATGCAGAAGGGGACATCGAGCACGCGGGCGAGCGTGCGTGCGAGCAAGGTTTTGCCAGATCCGGTTGGGCCGAGCAGGAGGATGTTGGACTTTTCGATTTCGACATCCTTGAACTCGTCGCCAAGGCGAGCTTGGTCCTGATTGAGGCGTTGGTAGTGGTTGTAGACCGCGACCGAGAGAATTTTTTTCGCTTCCTCTTGGCCAATCACGAACGAGTTGAGGTGTTCGAGGATCGAGGCCGGCGAGGGGATGCCGAGAGCGGTTTTGTCAGCCTTGCCTTTGCCTTTTTTTGGCGTGCTGCGGAGTTCCTTTTCGAGGATGTCGGAGCAAACACCGACGCACTCGTTGCAGATGTAAACACCGGGACCGGCGATGAGCTTTTTAACCTCCGAGTGGCTCTTTCCGCAGAATGAGCACATGGTGAGGTTGGAGGCGCGGGCCATTGGGTTGGGGGGGGTTAGGGCTCAGCTTTCAGCCGGTTTGCTGTCGGCCAAGGCGGCGACGGCATCGGGAAGTTGCTTGCGGCTTTCGAGGACCTTGTCGACGAGTCCATAGGCCACCGATTCCTCGGCGGTCATGTAGTTGTCGCGATCCGAATCGTGTTCGACCTGCTCGACCGTCTTGCCGGTGTGTTTGGCAAGAATGCCATTGAGGCGTTTCTTGAGGTTGAACATGAAACCGATGGTGCGCTCGACATCAGAAGCGGTGCCTTGCGCGCCGCCGGAGACTTGGTGGATCATCACATGCGAGTTGGGCAGGCAGAAGCGCTTGCCCTTGGTGCCCGCGGTGAGGAGCACCGAGCCCATCGACGCCGCGATGCCGATGCAGTAGGTGTTTACATCGCAGGTGAGGAACTGCATCGTGTCGTACATTGCGAGGCCGGCGGTGACCGATCCGCCCGGCGAGTTGATGTAGATGTGAATGTCCTTTTTCGGGTCCTGCATCTGGAGGAAAAGCAACTGGGCGATCACCGAGTTTGCAACAAAGTCATCGATCGGGGTGCCAATGAAAATGATGCGGTCCTTGAGCAGGCGCGAGTAGATATCGAACGAGCGTTCGCCGCGGCCATCCTGTTCGATGACGACGGGGACATAGTAGCTGTTGCGGGGGGAGGTGCTCATGGATGTCGGATTGTTGATGGTCATGTTTACGCTTCGGTGAGTGCGGCTTCCGCCGATTCCACAACATCGGCGTGCTCGACGAGGAAGTCAATGGCCTTGCCGATGATCATCGAGCTGCGGATTGACGGTATGCGGCCGGAGCGGCGCATGTCGGCGATGAATTTTTTGGGCACGACATTTCTGGCGGCCGCAACCTGCAGGAGGTGGTTGACGAGTTCGTTGTCGGTGACCGCGATTTTTTCGGCGCGGGCGATTTCCTGGAGAATGAAATTCGCGCGGAGGTTTGAAACGGCCTGCTGTTTCGCGTTGGCGAAGATTTCGTCTTGCTGCGATTGGATTTGGTCTTCGCTGACGCCCGATTGGACGCCGCGGCGGACCATGGCGTCGGCCTGATTTTGGGTTTCGCTGGCAACGAGTTCTTCGGGGAGTTCGAAATCCGCCTGGTTGGTGAAGTGCGCGACGATCTGGTTGACCTTCATGTCATCGATGCGGCGCTTGCGCTCTTGGGCCATGTTGCTGCGGATGATTTCGGTGATTTCTGCGAGCGTTTTGCCGGGAGCGAGGCGCTCGGCGAGTTCGTCATTGAGCTCGGGCAGGATCGATTGTTTGAGTTCGCCGAGGGTGGTGGCGAAGACCATTTCGCGGTTGCGGAGATCTTCGACAGGGAAATCGTCGGGCAGGGTGACGGTGATGTCGCGTTGGTCGCCGGGTTTCATGCCGACGAGTTGGGCGGCGAAGCCGGGGAGGAAAGTTTTTTCATCGATGCGGACCCAGAATCCTTCGCGACCTTCGAGGTAGCCAAGGCTTTTGCCCAGGGCTTCGGCGCTCGGCTTGCTGTCGACAGTCGAAGAATAATTGATCACCGCGAAGTCGCCCATTTCGGCTGCGCGGCCTTCGATGTCGGTGAAGTCGGCGAAGCGTTCGCGCAGGGTCTCGAGTTGGCTTTGCAGTTCTTCTTCTGGTAGCTCGGCCCTAGGCACAGTGACCTTGATGCCTTTGTAATCCGGCAGTTTCACTTCCGGTGCCAGCATGAGTTTGGTGCTGAAGCTGAGGCTGCCGTCTGCGGCGTTGGAAAGGTCTTCGACGCGGCCGAAATCGAGCACCTTGAGCTCTTCCTGCTTGATTGCTTCGTCGAGGGCGCTGTTGATCAGCGTTTCCCGACTCTCGGCTTCGATTTCCTTGTTGAAGCGTTTTTCAATGACGGCGCGCGGGGCCTTGCCTGGGCGGAATCCCGGGACTTTTGCCTTCAATGCTAGGCTTTGGGCGACTTTTTGGCGCTCGTTTCGGACTTTGTCCGCAGGGATTTCGACGCGGAGGGTGGCAATGCAATTTGGTTGCTTCTCGACAAGGATCTTCATGGCAAAGGGGGCTTGCGGCCTTTGGCGGCCGGGCGGGGAAGCTAGTGGACGACCTGGGGGCTTGTCAAACCAGGTGTTTGAGAGTGGGGGGGCTAGATTTCAGAGGCAGGGGGAGCGGACCTTCAAACCCGCAGCCGCAAATCTCGGGCGCTCCATAGCAATTCGGCCGCAGGACGCGCGCTGCCTCTCAATTTTCGCGCGCCGTCTTTGCGTCTCGAACTGAAGCGTTCTCTCGCACCGGCGAAGGCTTCGTTGACAAATGCCTTGCTGCCAATCACCGCGCCATCCGTGAAATACCGCACGCGACAGCGCAGC